>JACNLC010000014.1 GCA_014381725.1 Fidelibacterota bacterium
CGGCAACTGTCAATTCTTCTTCGTGTATTTTGGTCTAACATATTATCCTTTTTTAATAAGGGCGTAAACGCCCTATAGCTTTTTTTGGTTTTCTTTTAGCCCAGCCGTAAACGACTGGGCTAAAATCATCATTTCTTAACCCGACCCTTCAGGGTTGGGGGTGGTGGAAAACCAACTAACCCCTAAACGCCCTTAAGGGCGTTATTATTCTTTCTATCAACCTTATATCCCAGTCGTCAATGACTGGACTAAAATCATCATTTCTTAACCCAACCCTTTAGGGTTGGGTGTATCAATCTACTATAATAAGATACGCCGTTCACGGCGTTTCATCCGATGCATATACTTTCATAAAACTATCATATTCTTCTTTGAACGATTTTTGTCGATGATGTTCTTCTTGATTATTGATATAATTTCTCACCGTCTGAACTTTCGATTGTGAAACTGAAAAAACCGCATACCCACTTTGCCACGCAAATTTACCTCGAAGAAAATCATTTTTATTAATCCAGTTAGACGATTCACCTTTTAATAAATTAGCAATATTCGACGGATTTTGTTTAGGCTGTAATTGAATCAAAAAATGTAAATGATCCATGTCTCCGTTTATGATATCAATTTTAATATCATTTTCTTTCGCATAATCAAAATAATGTTTGATTAATTTTGATTTGAGATTTTTGTTTAGAACCCTTTCACGCTTTTTCGTAGTCCAAATAAAGTGCATCCAAATATTATGATATGTTTGCGTTGACATAATTATCGAATTATAATTATCCTCATTATTTTGATTTATCTGCAATAGCTTTAGCATTTTTTCCGGTGACAATTTTTGCGCCCGTTTGTTCTTCAATTTCTTTCCGAGCATTCCCGGCAATATCTCCACCTTTCCGTGCCACAGTTTTATTTTCATCAAAGGATTTCGGTTTTTGTTTTTGAGATATTTCTGTGGTTGTGGCTTCAGCAAGCATATTTAGCACCAATTCCAAATTACTCATGTTGTCTCGTAAATTTTCTTTTTTAAGGTCCTTTAACTTTTTGTAATTCTTAATAGATAACCCAGCCCATCCTTTGGTTATTTCGTTGGTAAGAATCGCATATTCTAAACCTTCTTTTATTCCCCGTTCTTGCCATTCATCGGTCAGTTCTTTTCTTACTTCAATACTTTTCAGGCGTTGATTAATCCACTCTTTAGAATATCCTTTTTTGAGATAGGTTGCCATGGCTCTTTCAAAAGCAAGTTCCGGATCTTCCGTTTCTTCGATTCGCTCATAACCCACTTTTGCCAACCATACTTTAAATGGTTCTGCTTTAGGAGATGGGATTGATTGAATCAAGCGTAACAGTTGTTCGGTATCAGCCACATCGGTCAATCTCATTTTTCCATCTTGAGCACGCATTTTCAACTGGTGACAATTTGTCACCGTTTCATTTCCTTCTTTTTTCAAACGCTCTTTTAATTTATTCCAATATTTTCTCGCCGTTTGAAAATCGTTTTGTTCAGTTAAAATTGCCACAACATCAATGATAGAAAAATACCATTTCTCTTTTTCATCATCCCAATGGGTTCTGACTTTTTGTTCTTGGAATAATTGTATTTTATTTTTTTTACTCATTCAAATTATCCTATTTAGACTTGATTAAATTCATTTAGAGAAATATAATCATTCACATAAATGGGTATGCGTTCTCGCCACTGTGGTTCTAATGCTTTAAAGTCATCACGAATTGGATTGGTGGCAAATCGTCCATATTCTTGTGACTCTACGATTTCCCTAACCGTTCCATCAATAATATAGGCTCGTAAGAAATTCCGAATATGAAGGACTTGCTCGGGGTCTGGTTTATAGATAGAAATGAATGTATCACATTCTTCATCTAATTTTTCTGCCTTCGTTTTAAAGTGGGGGATAAGGTTAAATGCTTTCTCTAATAATTCACGTAAGGAAAGGCGTCTATCCACTTGAACAGATTTTCTTAATCGGTCTAATGTGAAATATTCATCAGGCTTATCAAAAACGTGCTTACGCACATAATCTTCCGCCGCTTTCATGTTTCCTTCTAATACAAATTGCTCAACCACTTCGTGATCTTTGAGTTTCTCAGTGAAATGTCCCCAATATTTGAAATCGATTTTCCAAAATTTCCCCTTTGGGTCCTTGATTTTATATTCTGCAAGCGGGTCTTTGCGTTCACTGTCATATCCCTCTATTGAAACAGGTGGGTCTATTGGTCTTCTTGTTTTTCCAATTGTAGGGATTTTAAGTTCTTCATCGTAATTGAATTTTTCTTCGAAGTATTCAAAGTTGGCGAAGAAATCCAAAATCTTAAATGCTTCTTTCTTTTCTTTCCGAGTTTGCATTTCACCGATAGTATTTCTTTCGCTATATTGGAACGTAAATGTCCGTGTCCCACGCCCCTTGATTTGGACAAAGTCTGTCGGAGAGAAGATAGGCCTCATTAAACATAAATTCAGTATATCTTGGCAGTCATATCCTGTGGTCATCATTCCAACGGTTACGCAAATACGTGTTTTCCCAGATTTATAAGAATCAAGCCATTTCGTATGACCATTTAAATTATTATTTGCAAAATTGATGGTAAACTGCTGGGCATTCGTTATGCTTGATGTCACCTGAACTGCAAAATCTGAATTGTATTTATGCGGAAATTGTTCATGTGCAATTTCATTTAATGTTTGTGCAATCCGTCCTGCATGTTTTTGACTCACACAGAAAATAATTGTTTTACCAATCTCTCCACTCATAGGGTCACGAAGTGCGTTTTGTATAAAAGTTTCGCAGAATACTCGGTTCGTTTTTACAGAATAAAATTTTCGCTCGAAATCACGATGAGAGAATATGGCATCTTCCAACTCGCCCGTCTCTTCATTTTCAACTTGAATAGAATACCCTTCATCAGATAACAATTGTGTGGTGATTTCCGTTCGTGCATCTGCCACGATTGGATTAATAAGAAACCCTTCATCCACACCATCAATTAAAGAATAGCGGAATGTGGGTTCACCAGAAGAACAACCAAATGTTTCATAGGTATCCAAAAGTTGTCGTCTTTCAATTTCCCTCGGGTCACGCTCATCAATATTTTTAATGTTCTTCAGATAGTCTTTTGGCGTGGCTGTTAACCCTAATTTATATCCTGTAAAATATTCAAACACCGCACGGGCATTCCCGCCAATTGAACGGTGTGATTCATCTGAAATAACTAAATCAAAGTCTGTCGGTGCAAACAATTGATGATATTTGTCATTCAACGATTGCACGGTAGAAACAACGATTTCGGCGTTGTTCCAATTGTTTCTAGCACGTTTATATACAGCAGTTTGGTAATCGTTTTTCAGATATCGAGTGAATGCTTTTTCTGCTTGATCTTCCAACTCAATTCTATCCACTAAAAACAAAACACGTTTAGCGTTACTTGTACGCAGGAATAGCTTGATCACTGCAGCCGCGATAAGTGTTTTCCCTGTTCCCGTTGCCATTTCAAACAAAAACCTTTTATTTCCATCAGCAACTGACTTTTGGATTGATTTTACAGCATTTAGCTGATAGTGGCGCAAGAGCATTAGACCGTTATCTTTTAAGAAATCTGCTCGTTGAGACTCATCAATAAATCTGGGGTCAGTTACATAATCTGGTTTTTGGGTTTTTGCGACGTAATCCTCTTCCACAAATTCGTTGATCAACGTGTCCGGATTAGGTTTATATTCTTCACGGTCTAATAATGACGTCAGCGTTGGAAAAACGCGAACAGGAGAAGGATTCCCGCTTTCTCTATCCCAATAATAGTGTACATCACCGTTAGACAGCAAAACATAGCGTACATTCAAGGCTTCTGCATAATCACGCGCTTGTTCTTTACCATCTAATGGGTTTTTATTTTCCCGCTTAACTTCAAGCACTAAAATAGGAAAACCATTATCATCTAATAATACATAATCAGCATATTTACGTGTGGTTACAGTTACTTCATTGCCAAATGCATCCGGTTTAGTGTCTGTAGATTTTACTTCATACTCAGGCATAACATTATCGCGTGAGTCACCGTTAAGAATCCAGCCAGCCCTTCTTAACAAGATGTCAATTTTAAATCGAACGTGTGATTCAGATAAATTCATAAGAATTTTGGTTGATGATATTCCATATACACAGGCAGATATTACGGTATTATTCAGACAGATAAAACAAAAACCATAAATATTCCAGTTGGTTTAGAATCAACTCTAACGATGCAACATTTCTGCTATCTCGCTATGTATTACTGGTGATAATAATTTGATTTATCTTTGAGTCCACTCCGAAAATGTGTTTTTGACAAAAGCATGAGATTATTAACTTCATATATTGTAGAAGATAGCCTTTTTACATTAGCGAGAATTAGCGTAATTAGCGGTTTCTTCAGTCCACCTATCTTTTATTCAGTAACTTTTTGACTTGGTTAACCCGTGAGAAAAAGACCGCTT
>JACNLC010000005.1 GCA_014381725.1 Fidelibacterota bacterium
TATGGCGTTACAAGTTTAAACCTTGCAAAAAATTAACGGATACATTTAAACTGCGCAGCATTTTTTATGCCCGGGTGGTGAAATTGGTAGACACGCACGGTTCAGGTCCGTGTGTCAGAAATGACGTGCTGGTTCGACTCCAGTCTCGGGCACAGAAATCATTAATTCAATTAGCTGGTTCCCTGCCCCTTTCAAACTACCCGAGTAATTTGAATACAAATTAATCTATAGATAAAAACGTTTAATTTAGAAATATGGTGATTGTATTATATTTTAGTGTAACCACACATTTTTCTTTAAAAGTTCTTACATTCTACTGTGAATTCGATCTGTTAGTATGAATTTGAATTAAACATAGTGGTTTAAATGAAATGAAATTATTTTTTGTAATATTACTATTTGTTGGCTGTGAAGATCTCTCTAAAGAAGATGAAGTTGTTTTCAATTTTGAACCGCGATTAGAGCAAGATGAAAGCGGGTATTATCATTTAGAACTGGATTCACTATCCAATCAAACACTACACAGATTATCAGGTCACATATACAAAAACGGAGAACCTCTTGATTTGGTGAAATTCTATTGGGAAAGCTCACACTATTGGGTTTTAGGAGATACTCTCGGTTATATTATTCATAGAGGTCTTACAGATGATTTAATTTATGTGAGTTATGATACAACATATATAATTGGATTTTCAGATTTTGTTGTTCCAACTATAAACTGTTGTAGTTACAGTAATGCAGAAGGTGAAGTGAATACTATGTTTGGTCCGATATGGAAAATGAGATTTGACACCGTTACTGTAACTGTGGGATATTTTCACAATAATAATTTAGTAAGTGAATCAATTGAAATTGTGTTGGATTAAAAATGTGACAAAGGAGTTTATATGAAAAGTATTTTACTGATGTTAATAACACAATTAATTCTCATCTCTACAGTGTTTACACAATCTAAAATGAATATCAATAATCTTGTCCAATATGGTGAAAAAATGTATAAAACTAATGATGACAAACCATATAAAGGTAAGGTATTTGATTTATACGAGAGTACGGGTAAAAAGAAATTTGAAGGATATTTTTTAGATGGTTTAAAAAATAGTAGATGGACTTATTGGAATGATAAAGGAGTTAAACAATGGGAAAAAATCTTTAAAAAAGGAACATATGATTATTCCGTTTATTATGATTCAGATGGTAAAAGGTATAAAGGTATTGAAAAAATAGAAGAAAATAATAAATCATTTTTTATGAACGACTTCTCTGATGGTTGTTTTTTTATTCTTGATTCCATTAGATTAAAATATTACCTATGCTTCTCTGGCGGAGAAATTAAAGGGAACTCCGTTTATTGGTCTGAGGATGAAATAAAATACGAAGGGAAGTCTCTTAATTCATTTGATAGTACATTTACGTATAAAAACGATGTTTATAACTTTTTTGAATTCGATGAAGTTCAAATAAGTTCACATGGCTCACTCAAAAACAATAATGAGGATGGAAAATGGAGTTTTTGGTGGTTTGATGATTTGGATAATATAGTATATTACAAGTATTGTGAGTTGAGCTATGAAAATGGTATTTTAAATGGTCTAGGGAAAACGTGGTACGAGAATGGACGAAAATCAGGAGAAGGAGTTTACGAAAAAGGAATTTCGAATTGGATGAAATTTTCTCCAACTGGAACTAGAAGTGATAGCACTGTCTTGGTTTACAAGAACTTGGTGCCTTGGGAAGGGATTAATATAATTTGGAAAAAATATCCTTGGTGGGAAAAAATCAAAGAAGAATATAAAAATGGTAAAAAGGATGGTATATGGTTGGAACTGGGAGAATATGGTAAAATAATTAGAAAAGGCATGTATAAATCAGGTGAAAAGGACGGAGTATGGATTTATAAACAGGATACGACAACCTATAAAATTGGCACTTTGGACGGCCTTTATACTGAATACAAATATGGTACCCCCTTAATTCGTGGTTATTACAAAGACGGAAAGAGAGATAGTTTATGGTCATGGTATAATGATGACGATCATTACTTGGAAGAAACTAAAAATTATAAAAATGGAATATTGATAGAAAATAAAAAATATTATTACTATTACTCTAACCGCAGAGAATCTGGAGGTACAATAGTTAATGGGGAGAAAAATGGCTTTTGGAAAGAATGGTGGGGAAATGGGGAAAAAATAGGGTTCAAAAAGTATGAATTAGGTCAGAAAAAGAGTGAGGGTAATTATGAAAACGGTAAAAAAGAAGGTGAATGGATATCTTGGTCACCAGATGGAATTGATAGCACTAAATTAGTTTATAAAGATGGGTTACCTTTTGAAGGAGTAAAGATAAATTGGAATGAAGAGGATAAAAAAGATACCGAAGAGACATATCAAAACGGGAAATTGAATGGCAAATGGATTAAATGGAGTTTTTGGGATGGTTACATTGAAACTGAAGGAATGTATAAAAATGGAATAAAAAGCGGTCTTTGGCGTACTTGGAAGACGGATGTTTCTGATGGTGGAAGTAACACTTATAAAATAACTCATATTCTAATAACTCGTGGACATTTTAAAGAAGGTTTAAAAAATGGTTTATGGATATATTCTAGATTTGACAAAATATATAAATATAATTATTCAAAAGGTTCTTATGTTTCCAAAAAAATATATAGTGCTTGGGGGGATGTTAATATACAATTAAACAAAAAAAATCTAATGTTTGAAGGGGTTTATGAAAATGGGGTTTGTGTTGATATGAAATGTCCTGAATATTATGGTAATGATGATGAATGTACGGAAAATGATTTGCTGAAACTTGGTCTTATAGATGAAATTAATGTAATAAAACAAATAAAAAAATCTAATAGAAATCCATAAAAACTATATATGAAGATAATATTTGATACAAATGTGTGGAGACAAATTACCTTACCTGACTATTTCCCTAATGACCCATCAATAGATTCATTACGACAGATCAGGGAGAGTATTTTGCATGGAAAAATTGAACCGTATATTTCTGAAACAGTTTTTACAATTGAATCTATTAAACGAATAGAAAGAAAAAAGTTTATTTCAAATTACATACCTAGAATAGTCTTTACTGAAAAGAATTCTAATGAAACTACTTCGGTTTCTACAAGTAAAAATATCCATTCTTCTCAACATCCAAGCAATCACCCAATTCTTCAAGAGCATTTAGATGCCGCTATAGAATTAGGGATTCGTATAGTCAGGTATCCAAGACTAGCTGGAATTATTAATCCTGACATTGAAAACTTGAGATTTAAACTTACCGGAGATAGTTTAAAAGATTATCATACAAAACTCTTTGCTGTAGGTGAACAGATAGAATTGAGAGAGGCTGGCTTTAAACATATTCAAACCATTGGTAAAAATTTTGACTCAAATTGGCTTAAGGGTATTGAAAAAGCTCCAGAAGATGAATGGGGCAATATTGCAAAAGCTGTGGCTGAATGGGCAGATGGTGATTCTGTTGCTATTTCTATTGCTTTAGGTTGTAATTATTTCTGTACAAGAGACCTAGCTAAAGGAGCAGGGAATAAATCTGTATTAAGCCATGATAATTTGACTTGGTTAAACAATGATTACGGATTTGAGACTATTTTACCTAAAGATTTAGCGAAGTTAATATGAATATTTTAAAAAGTATTTTAGTACTTTAATTTTATCGATGATCA
This sequence comes from Fidelibacterota bacterium, assembly GCA_014381725.1. Classification (GTDB taxonomy): domain Bacteria; phylum Fidelibacterota; class Marinisomatia; order SCGC-AAA003-L08; family JACNLC01; genus JACNLC01. The sequence continues at coordinate 3,707 of JACNLC010000005.1, forward strand.
ACCAGAGACTCAAGTGTTGAGTGCACGAGCATCGTAAAACGTTAAACGGTTACGATGCTCGTTTACAATTGAAACAAAATTATTTAATCATCATTTTTATCTGCGATTCCTAATTCTATTCGAATTGAATCAGCATTTTTATAGGATTTCACATTTTGCTTGGTCTCTTCAGTATAAACATCTTCCATCTCACACTTTAAGGCAACAGATAATAATTTGAGCAATCTACCTGAGGGAGTACTGTTTCCATTTTCGATCATGGACAAGGCAGATTTGGTGACACCAACCATTTTCGCTAATTGAAGAAGCGTTAAACAGCGATATTTTCTCCAGAGTCGCAATGGATGATCTTTCTTCTCAACGAGCTTTTTAACGAAATCATGAGGAAAAGTTTCACCTTCACCACTCTCAATTTCAGATGAAATCCGTTGTGCATCTAAAATATCATTCATTGTTTCTAATTGTTTTACCATGTCTTCCCATTTTTTTATAGGGACAACAGCGGAAACAGGATTTCCGTTTTCTTTAATTATTTTAACTTCTGTTTTCATTTATAGATATCTCCTCTGGAACCAATTTTCAATACATGAATAACGAGTTTTGTTTCAATCAATTCACAAATGACTCGCCATTTCCCTTTTCGAAGTCGCCAGAATGGGCTTCCTTTCATTTTCTTCCAATTACCTTTATATGATTTTGGTGATTTTGCAAGTTTTTCAAGCTCTTTAATTATACTTA
>JACNLC010000016.1 GCA_014381725.1 Fidelibacterota bacterium
CCTACCCCAGTGTGGAAGAAAAAGCAGCCCATCTTCTCTATTTTGTAACAAAAAACCATTCCTTTGTGGATGGTAATAAACGCATTGCCGCAACTCTTTTTGTCTATTTTTTGAATCAGAATAAAATTCTATACCGGAAAGACGGAAGTAAACGGTTGCCGGATACCACTTTAGTAGCACTTACGGTTCTTATCGCCCAGAGCAAACCAGAAGAAAAAGATACAATCATAAAAGTTATTGTAAATTTAATTAATAAAAATATTTTATAGGTAAGGTTTATGGATAAACAAACTGCTACCCAACTTATTGGTAATACCTTCAATTTTCCTTTTGATGAAGGACGATTTCGCAATTTTGCTCTCAATTTGCTCAATGATGTAGATGAGCAAAAGGGATTCGATTATATTTCCGGCGCTTACATCCGCCATTCATTCAAAAACCATATTTCCAAATACAGACGGCTGGGCACTTACACCGATCCCAATGGTGAAAAAATTGATGTATTGGTGGTTCAACTGAAAAATGAATGGGCATTGGAACGCTCCCGAACAATGTTACGGAATTTTACTTCGGACTATCTGAAAAACAGGGATGAAAAAGATGCAGCGTTGGTTGCCTACTACACCACCAATCCTGATGACTGGCGATTTTCTTATATCCGGATGGAATATAAACGGGTGCAGACCGATTCCGGTAAATTCAAAATTAAAGAAGATATCACCCCTGCTAAACGCTATTCTTTTTTGGTGGGGAAAAACGAACCCAACCACACAGCCCAAGCACAACTGGTTGGCATTCTTTCTGATGACCGAAAAAATCCCACACTTTCTGAATTAGAAAATGCGTTTAGTGTAGATGCGGTTACCAAACAATTCTACAAAGATTATCGGGCACAGTTTGAAAAACTGTGGAATGAACTGAACGACATTGTAGAAAAAGACCCGAAAATTGCAGAAGAATTCGAAACCAAAACCATTGATACAGCGAATTTTGCCAAAAAGTTGATGGGGCAAATTGTATTTCTTTACTTTCTGCAAAAGAAGGGCTGGCTGGGTGTTGGTAAAGATGAAAACGGGAATTTCAAAGAATGGGGAACAGGTCCCAAAAACTTTATGGGTCAATTATTCTCAAAAGAAAAGGGTGAGTCTGGTAAAATTAAGTTCACAGAATACGGTAATTTTTTCAATGATGTATTAGAACCACTTTTTTATATTGGTTTGGCTTCAGAACACGACGGCGATATTTTCCCATTTCTGAATTGTAAAATTCCGTTTTTAAATGGTGGCTTGTTTGAACCCATCAATGATTATAACTGGGAAGAAACAGACATTCGTATTGACAATGATTTAATTGGTGATGTGCTGAAAACATTTGATCAATACAATTTCACCGTGCGGGAAGATGAACCGTTAGAAAAAGAAGTGGCGGTTGACCCGGAAATGCTGGGAAAAGTATTTGAAAATCTATTGCCTGAAAACCTGCGCAAAGGTAAAGGCGCATATTACACGCCCAGAACCATTGTTCATTATATGTGCCAGGAATCATTGATAAATTATTTGGACAGTGTAATTCAATCTTCCAGATTGAATACAGGGCACAAGCCCGCCAAAAAGCAAAGGGCGGACAAGCAGGATGCTTGTAATACTCTCTATTTCGATTATGAAAGTTTAACGAAGCAACAAAAACGAAACTTACCACACTGGGAACAAGATAATGTTGCTTATTTTGTAACATTTCGATTGTGGGATTCCATTCCGAAAGAAGTTGTAGAAAAAATAAAAGAAGAACGGAAAGAGTGGAAAAATCGGCACAAAATTGAAACTGAAAAGGATTTACTGGAACTCAATATTGAGTTAAAAAAAGAATATTATCGCTTATTTTCAAAACGAATGGATGATTTACTTGATAATGGACACGGTTCATGTGTGTTGAAAAATCCTGAAGTTTCAAAAATAGTAGAAAATGCATTAAACCATTTTGACGGTGAACGCTATTTGCTTGACCATTGGGTTATTATGCCAAACCATGTTCATGTTCTGGTTAAACCATTAGGTGATTGGTCTTTGGAAAAAATAACGCATTCGTGGAAATCTTTTACTTCAAACGAAATAAATAAAATTTTGAAAAGAGAAGGTCAGCTGTGGATGCACGAATCGTTTGATCATATTGTGAGAAGTCCTGAACAATTATTACGCATCAGACAATATATAAAAGATAATCCTAAAAATTTGCCGTCATTAAATTATCGGATGAAGTGTAATTCAAGCATCTTGGTTGAAACAGGTCACAAGCCCACCAAAAAGCAAAGGGCGGACAAGCAGGATGCTTGTGATACAATACCCAAAGAAGACATTGAAACACTTATCCGTGAAGGCGATATTATTCTGGAATTGGAAACGGCCATCGTGGAACAGGGCAAAAAATATGATTCTGTTTTGATGGATTCCATTAAAGAAAATGCCCAAGCGTTAGACGATGCATTGGCAAATATCAAAGTCTGTGACCCTGCCATTGGTTCAGGTGCGTTTCCGGTGGGAATGCTAACAGAAATTGTAAAAGCCCGAAAGGTGTTGTCTTTGTATTTGAAAAGTAATTCAAGCATCCTGCTTGAATCAGGGCACAAGCAAGATGCTTGTGATACATACAACCTCAAACGCCACTGCATTCAAAATTCGCTCTATGGTGTGGATATTGACCCCGGTGCCATTGAAATTGCCAAACTCCGTCTGTGGCTCTCTTTGGTGGTGGATGAAGATGATTATACCACCATCCAACCACTGCCCAATTTGGACTATAAAATTATGCAGGGTAATTCACTCATTGAAGAATTTCACGGCATTTCGTTGGATATTGAAAAGAAAAATGAACAACAAGGATTGTTTAGTGGCGGTAGTGATTTAGATACACTCATTGACGACTTGCACCAAAAACAGGATGATTTTTTTAACGCCGAACACCCCAGAGAAAAGAAGCAGAAACGGGATGCGGTAGAAACGGCTATTTACAATATTTTTCATAATGAGTTAGAAAAGAAAAAGAATATCTCACCGCAAGAAGCCAAAGACATTGAAGCTGACCTGAAAGAAATGACCCACGGCAACAGGGAACGCAACTTCTTCCCGTGGAAACTCTATTTTTCAGATATTTATCGACTAAAAGGTGGATTTGATGTAGTAATTGGGAACCCACCTTATGTTTCATTTGGGTTGAGGGATGTTGGGAAAATAGATAAGGATTACAAAGAATATCTAAATTTACACTTTAATAATTCCGCTGAATATAAAATAAGTCTATATGCAGTTTTTATGGAATTAGGAATAAGAATCTCTAATGTTGGTGGCAATTCAACATTTATTGTCCCTGATAGTTTTCTTTTAGGTAAATATTTTTCTAAAATCAGAAATTTTATTTTAAAAGAGTGTAAAATTGAATATCTAATGCTTATTAAATCTAAAGTGTTTGAAAATGCAACTATTGGTCAATCAGTTATATATTTACTTAAGAAAGATAAATTGACCGATGGTAAAACGAAAATTGTTTTAATAGAGAGCGGAACTCAAATTCAACTTAAAACTTTCACACAAAACTCTTATGACCAAAACTACTTTAATACATTAGAGTATAATAGATTTAGAATGTTATTTACAAAAAACGATTTCAATATTATTCATAATATGGAAACAATCGTAAATAAAATTAATATTTCTGAAATTGTGAAATTTAGAAGTGGTCTCATTTCAAAAGTTGGTCAAGATAAAATTAAATCTGATAAAAAAGAATCACCCTATTGGGCGAAAGGAATATATTCAGGGAGTAGCGTAAAAAGATATTTTGTCGAGTATTATGAAGAATACTTATGTTATCAACCAACACTTATAAAAAGTGGTGGTGCAGGAACTGTCAAATATTTTGAACCAAAAATATTTGTTCGTCAAACTGGTGATAGACTTACATGTGGTTTTGATAGTGAGAATCTGTTAGCGTTAAACAATGTTCATATTGGGAATAAGATAACTAATTGGTGCGATTTAAAGTATATAGTTGCTTTACTAAATTCTAATATTGTTGACTTTTTCTACAAGAAAATTTCTTTAGAAGAAGGTAGAACAATGGCTCAAGTTGATATTGAAATGTTAGACAAACTTCCTATCCCTGAAATTGACAAAAATAATCAAAAACCATTTATCAAATTAGTCGACCAAATTCTCACCGCCAAAAAAGCCAACCCACAGGCAGATACGAGCAAATTAGAAAGAGAAATTGATGTATTGGTTTATGATTTGTATGGGCTAACGGATGAGGAGATTGCGATTGTGGAAGCGAGTGGGGAATAGGACGCGATGCAATACAATCCTGATGTCCATC
>JACNLC010000074.1 GCA_014381725.1 Fidelibacterota bacterium
TTCTAGGCATATCCTATAATACTATAATAATACTACTTAATGCAATAGAAGTTTCACGCTTATCCTATTTTTTTGCGTCAAATTTACAGACATGGTATCCACCTTGCGGTAAATTGAAGTCAACATATTTTAGTTCCTGCCCGAAAGACAGTGGCAGGCGGGCCTGCTCGCCATCGTTTTTCAGGACATAAGCATTGCTATGACCCTTCATGATTTCACCAATTTCAATTGAGTGCTTTATCAATTTCATCAAAGTTCTTTCATATCCATCACCCAATAATCCATGCCAAATAGCTCCCACATTGCCTTCTCGTTTTTCTTTGGTCCTTCTTTACTCCTGATATTTATTTTTTAATTTTAATCCCCAACCACATCGTAGAGAGTTTCAGTATTAACCCACTTTTTATTAACTAATTCATAATTATAATATGGTGAAGGATAATACTTCTGTAATGCTTCCCAAACACTAAAATCATCATTCATAGTAGCAGAATGGGGATTACATCTATAGTCAGCAAATTCCCAAGCAGTGCCATGTTTATAATGATTATCTGTATAACATTCTATTGATGGATCAGAACCCAATTTCAATAAATGTTCAATCACTTCTGGTTTCCCATTCAAACTTGCTTCAGATAAAGGGGTATTCTCGTTCAAACCTGCCCAATTCACGGATGCACCATATTCCACCAATAAATTGATTCTTTTGTTAATCTCTTTCGGGTCAGGTGCCGGGATATCTACTGTTCTTACAATTTCTTCTTCATATTCAACTTTTCCTTCAAAATTGTAAACGGCAAGGGTTGTTAGTGGTGTTTCGTCATATTTCCATGAACAACAATTCGGGTCTGCTCCATCTTTCAAAGCGTTTATTATTTTATCATAATCAAAATCATCAATCGCTTTAAAAAGTGCTTTGTCTTTTTCAGTATAGGGCTTCCGGCATTCTTCCCAGTTCAGCATAACCAATTCAGGGAGAGAAATAGAAGAGAGTAAATTCATTAATTTTATTTCATCACACTTTATTTTTTCATCACTGATTGGGTAAGGTATCCCTTTTGAAAAACAGGATTCTATTTTTTTTCGATCTTCGTCTGTGATTTCCGCTACATTAAGATAAATATCCAAGATCATTTTATTATCTTCTTTTTTTGTCCACTTATCAATTTTTGGATAAACTGAATAAGACTCTGATATTCTTAAATCTTCATCCCACGCCATGTGAGAATACATTTGGTAAATGTCAAATCCCGCCGCTTCATCTAATTGATGAACAAATTCAATAATCCGTTCTCCAATTAATTTTCCGTCATGAATTTCCATTTCATTCCAATTTGGATACCGTTTGTAAGTCATATTGATTGCCTTTCGATACATTCTAATGGCACAATCCACATAAAGGGGAAATGCATTTACATCAAACTCCACTTTTTCACCCTCCCATTCTCCATCAAAACTAAAGTGAAGGCGAGTAGATTCTTCTGAAATGAGCTGCCACCGTGCAAATTTTGATTTTTCCAATAAATCATTTTCTAACCAATATCTTGCTTGTTTGATTCTTTCATGTTTTTTGAACTGATCTCTTGAGAATTGACTGCACCAAATGAAGGTGTTTTTGGCTAATCCTTTTGATTTTTTCTGTAGTTTTTCTTTGGTCATTATAATTTTCCTTACAATCCTATTGTATTTAATGATGTTCCTGTTTCTAAACATCTATTGATGATTGAAACAAGATAATCAATAATTTTCACCCAATCATCTCTGATAACCGGATAATAGCTTTGTGCCAAATCCAAATAATACTGATTTCGGTCTGGAACTTTTTCTCCGGCTTTTTCAATATCCTCTAAACCTGCTCCTTCCTTGTTAACCGGTAAAGATTGAATTAAAAGTTCTAAATCCTTAATAAAATCTGGATGTCGCAGTTCAGCTATATAAAATGGGTATTTCCAATCTTTATCAAAAATTTTGATATAATCCTCTACGGATTTCACCGATTGGAATTCTACCCGACGATTCAGCAAATTACTTTTCAGTCTTTCAAGCTGTTCCGGTAAATAAAAGCTTGTTTCACCGTATGGATCAAAAATATCCTCCGATAACAGACAGTCATAAACAGGCTCCACAAAACCGTCTTCTAAAACTAAAGCATGAAAATCGAACCGATTCTCCGGGATTTCAATATTTTTTCTATGCCATATATAAAACTCCAAACTGACTGATGTACCCTCATTATTCACTTTATGAAGAAATTGGAGTTTGGGTCTTTCCATGAAATTCAACCGGACTGCCGTCAATTCAGCAAGTTTTATGGATATTTCATGTATGGTTTTCTTTAATGCGATTTTATCCCGCCATTCTTTTGGGATGCTCATATAACCATAATATGCACCAGCCAACTGTCCATAGACCGCCCCGGTGGTATCCGCATCATCGCCCAGATTTACCGCCATAAGTAATCCGTCTTTAAACGTGGTGCTATGATAAAATGCCCACAGCGCTGCTTCCAATGATTTTACAACATAGCCTGTACCCTTAATTTCGGGTGGATGTTTCTCTTTAAATGAACCGCAGGCGATTTCATCAATTTCTTTCACCAATGGATTCTTTTCCCAATATCCGTCAATGAGACAGAATCTTTTGGATAATAATTCTTCTTTTGTTTTCCCCCTAACCGCCCCGGAAATTAATGCACCAAAATATCGGCAGGCATCTATTGCTGTTTCTGCCTGATGGGTTGTCTTGGAACTTTCACCGGAGAGTTTAATCGCTTTTTCGGGAAAAAATGCATAAAACAAAGGTACCGGTGCCAGTCTCATTATTGACCCGTTTCCGGCTGAAAAGGGATCCGTATTACCGGAATATGGATTCCCCGACAGTTTATAACTTGCTAAAGCATGATGAATTGTATTTCCGATATCAAAACATGATCCGGTGCTGCTCATATAGCCATTCTCATGCCAGCGGATATACCGCTCAATCTGGTCGGTTGGATCAAACTCATTTTTCTTTATCAAGCTTTCTGCAAGGCATAATGCCATGGATGTATCGTCTGTCCATTCACCCTGATTCAAGTTAAACGGACCACCACCAAGCATATCCGTTATGGGTTCAAACGTACCGACCGGTTTGAATTCTAAAGTGGTTCCAACCGCATCACCCACAGCAAGCCCAACCATAGCCCCTAAATATCTAATCGCCAGTATCATTTTATTATTCTGGGACATACATTCCTTTATCCTTTTGTTTTTCTTTGGTCATTTTAAATTTTTCCTTACTTTATTTTTGTGATTTCAATAATTTTACTTCCAAGATTTATTTTAATGTTCAATTCATTAAACTCATTTATGATAGTTTTCAATTTTTCCTTATTAAGACCAAGAATTTGAATTCTGTAATTGTAACCAACTTTAGTACCCTCGTCTTGTTTTCTTATTTTTCCTTTAAATGGGTTGGCGTGGTTTTGGATATATACATTCCATTTTTTGATTTCATTAACATTATTTCCAAAAATTGAATCGATTCTTTTTCTATATTTTGAAGAAATAATTACTAATCGATGGTTAAAAAAGTTAGTTTGTGCGTCATTATACCTTTCAAATGAAATTGTATTTGAATTGTCAATAATATCATCTTTTTTAACTTCTTTTTCTAATTCATTTCTAGGTTCATATTTTTCCGTATAGTTATAATTTGGATATTTCTCCCAAAATTCTTTCAGATTAATGCCGTCTTTAAATGAATCTGCTAAAAACTTCATTATTTCTTTTGGAATATAATTATTTTTCAATTCAACCATTGTTTCAACATTCCCATTTTTAGATGTACCATTTTGGGTGAAATTTCCAGAGCCAATTAATACCGTTGTTTCATTCCCATTTACAAAATAATATATTTTCGGATGAAACATACGTTTATCATAAACGCTCACTTTTTTCTTTATTCCAATATTTTCATTTACCCAATCTTCTAATGCTTTAATATCTGATGCTCCACCATGCATTGCACAAATAATATTGATTTCTTTACATTTTTCTGACACATTACCGAGTAGTTTTAATCCACCTTCTGTTAAAAACGCTGAAGCAATCCAAATCTTATCAGCTGTTTCTGCAAGATCTGAAATTCGTTTTCCGATACTTTTTTCTCCATCTGGTTGGTGATGAAATGTTATTTTTGGTTCGTTCGTATTTTTATCGCTCATGATATTCTCCATTCTTTTTATTTATTGGTTTCAATTTATTGGTTTTCAAAAAAGACAGAATTATATTAATCGGTGTATGGTTCTTCACCATAGATAAGAACATTCT
>JACNLC010000004.1 GCA_014381725.1 Fidelibacterota bacterium
AGGTTTAAATTAAACACTAAACCCGCTAAACGCAATACTGGGTTTAACCCCTGTTAGCGGCTATTTTATGACGACACACAACATTTTAGAAATATGGAAAAAAGAAATATCCTTTTAGGACTATTCACAATCGTTTTGATTACTGCTTGTAACGACAATAAGTTTGTTGACACATTAGCCAAAGACAAGAATATTTATGTGACAAAATCAGACGGAAAAATTGAACAAGTAACCTACATTGGTAAAGACAACGAGCCATTAATTTCACCGGACAAAAAAACAGTCTATTTCATTCGACAGACTGGTAATATGGGAGAGTATGAATATGAAGCTGCTGAACAGTTAGCAATAATGCAAGTTGACTTAAAGAGTTTAAAAGAAGAAAAATTAACTGACACTATACATTATGAAGATTGGAAGTCAGGCAGTGAAATATATGAAGTGACAGGATTTACATTATCACAAGATGGACGTTACATCTATTTTATAACTCAAAAGTGGACGACTTCAGGTGTTTTGGTTAAACTTAATACACAGACAAAAAAATTAACCGAAATTAGTCATGGTGACAAATTTGAATTATTAAAAGACGGGCAATATAAAGACCACATTATTGTGACAAGAAGCTCTATAAAAAGTAACGTTGGCAGACAATGGAGCAATTGGCTCATCAACATAGACGGAAAAGAAATAAAGGAAATTGGCGAAGACGAAGCAGTAATTAATTTCAAGACAAAACAGAATGAGAAAAACAGCCGCTAACATCACCTATACGCAAGCAGGGGTTTCGTGCTTCGTAGGACAGGAAAGAGGCAAATTTAAAGTTCAGTTCTTCGTAGGAAGTTCAGTGGTAAAAATCCCTGCCTGCGTATAGCTGAAAACCGTTATGTGAAATACTTGGGGACTTAGAATTTCTAAAATTTATATGTCTATGGGAAATAAAATCGAAAGAAAATGCCCTGCTTGTTCAAAATTATATTTTGCTGATGAAATAAGGTTAAAATTTGGGCGAGAAACTACCTGCTCAAGAGAGTGTAGCTATAAATTAAGAGGGTCTAGTTTGAATAAATCAAAGAAATATTTTTGTGCTGTTTGCGGTATTTCTATATTAAGACCACCTTCCCACGTAAAATCCAATTTTGTTTTTTGTTCCCGTAAATGTCATTACGAGGGGAGAAGTCTTGGTTTTGTTAAAAGGATTGTTAAAAATCCCTACAGTATAACAGTGGATGGGAGAAAGGCTTGGAAAGAGTCAGGTGAAAAACGAAAAGGTATTCCGTATAAAAAGCCTGTCAAGTGGACTTGCGAAGTCTGTGGGAAAATACGAACAATATCAAGAGGAAATCTAGCCCCTTCTAGAAAATTAAGATTCTGCTCTTCAGAATGTGCAAATAAAGCATTAACTGGGGAGAATAATCCAGCATGGAGGGGTGGTCATCCTAAATACTATGGACCAGACTGGCGACCATTACAGCGAGAAGCTAGAAAATTAGATGAACACCTTTGCCAAAGATGTGGTATCTCACAAAAAGAAATTGGAAAATCTCTTGATGTTCACCACATAAAGCCAGTTTCTTCTTTTGAAATATCAAATGATGCAAATTATATAGAAAATCTTGTATCATTATGCCACGATTGTCATATGCTTGTTGAATGGAATGGTGTAGATTTCGAATTACCAATAAGATGCAAACTATGAGATTTTTTTTCGACAGCAACATAGTTACATATATTTCCTATTTTGAAGGATTTCTTACTGCCGATGAAAAAGGAAAAGATGAAGAGTATATTGAGTGCGAACATTTTTATGAAGAAGTGACACAACAGAAGATTAGTAAGGAAGATGAAAAAATGATTAAATCTTTGCGTAAACTATATCTAGCCGATGAATGGTCCCATTTTGATTGGCTTTTATCTGATACTGCTATTGAGGAAATCCTATCTATTAGATGTGATAAAAAAAGAAGAAATCATTATGATTTTCTTGACAGAATAATTGAACATAGAAATATAGTTTTAGAAGAACAGTCATTGTCATTTTCAGGAAAGTTAAATCCTATTTTTTCTAAATTTTCTAAAAAGGACTTTAATGACTGCATACAATGCTCAGAGGCAATTGAATATGAATCAGATTGTTTTATAACTAATGATAAGAGATTCATTAGAAAATGCGAAAGAATAGATATGAATATCTTTGTTACAAGAATTCAAGATGTTCCAATATTTAGAGATGGAACACATTATAAAACCGTCCCCAAGTACATCACATAACACAGTATATGCGGTTCGCTCGTTGCACTTCGCTCTCCCATATTTTGCTCCGTTTCACTCCGCAAAACATCGCATATACTGAAACGTTGTGTGCAATAAAATAAAGGAAACAAAGTATGAACAAAAGAAGGATAGCAATACATGGTGTCCCAAGGTCAGGAACTACATGGCTCGGAGAAATAATTAATAGTTCTCCAAATGTCAGATATAAATATCAGCCATTGTTTTCATATGAACTTAAGGACTTTTTAAGTGATAATTCTGAATTAACAGAAATAAATGAATTCTTTGAAAAACTTGATAAAATTAGTTCTCCTTTTTTAGACCAAGAAGAAGCTAAAAATAAAGGGATAATTCCTGTATTTAAAAAGAATGAGATTACGCACATTGTTTATAAAGAAGTCAGATATCACCATATTATTAAAAATTTGCTTCTAAAAGATTTTGAGATAAAAATCATTGGAATTATTAGAAATCCTCTTGCAACTATGAATTCTTGGATAAAATCACCCAGAGAATTTAGGAAAGATTTAGGTTGGTCTGAAATTGAAGAGTGGCGATATGCAAATAAAAAAAACAGTAATAAACCAGAAGAATTTTATGGTTTCGAAAAATGGAAAGAAGTTGCAAACTTATTTCTTGAACTAGAAAATCAGTTCCCTGATAGATTTTTAATACTTAATTACAACAACTTACTGAAAGACACCTATAATCAAGTTAATCGTCTTTTCTCATTTTGTGAACTAAATATTGAGAAGCAAACGATTGATTTCTTAAGCAGTTCAAAAAGCATTGATAAAAACACGACATATTCAGTTTATAAAATTAAGCAGCGTGATGATGATTGGAAGAATACATTGAATGATAAAATCATTGATGAAATACAACAAGAATTAAAGAATACTCAACTAGAAAAATATTTAATGATATGAAACTTTCAATAATGCAACCTTATGTTTTTCCTTACATCGGTTTTTTTCATCTTATTGAAGCCACTGATAAAATAGTATTTTATGATGATGTAAATTATATCAAGCGTGGTTGGATAAATAGAAACAGGATATTACTTAATAATTCTGATTTTTTATTTACAATTCCAGTTGAAAAAGCGAGCCAAAATAAACTTATTAACGAAGTCAAACCTCTTATCGACTCTACTTTCACCAATAAATTTTTTGCTCAAATCGAGACAGCTTACAAGAAAGCACCTTATTACAAAAGTGTGATTGAAATACTCAAAGCTGTATTTTCGGAACAGTATGATGACGTTTCAGATTTAGCAATAAAATCAATTACCTCTGTTTACCAATATTTAAACAAGGATATAAATTGGACGAAATCTTCAATTGCCTCACCAGAAACCAAAGGTATGGAAAAGGCTGATAGACTTATCCAAATCAATAAAAATTTGGACTGTCAAAGTTATATTAATGCAATTGGTGGACAAGAATTATATAGCAAGGAATATTTTAATAGCAAGGGAATAAAATTAAATTTTGTTAAATCACAAAAAGTCGAGTATAAACAGTTTGATAATGATTTTGTTCCTTGGCTTTCAATTATTGATATACTAATGTTTAATGACAAAAAGGCTGTGAAAGAACAATTTACTGCACACAACATTGTATAAAAGCAATAGCGGTTGAAGTGGTAAATTTAAGGTCTGTGCATTTAATAAACTTTTGTGGTGGCGGACAGGTAATCGCCTTGAAATCCGCTACTGCTCTTATACTTGACCGTTAGTGGCTATTTTAGGAGAGAATCTACAATTGCAAAATTAAAAAACAATA
>JACNLC010000076.1 GCA_014381725.1 Fidelibacterota bacterium
GTGATGGCAATCATTTCTGCGTGTGCGGTTGGATCTTTCAACTGCTCGCATTGATTGTAACCTCTCCCAATAACTTGACCATCTTTAATTACAACTGCTCCAATTGGGATTTCATCTGACTGTAAAGCTATCATTGCTTCACGAATCGCTAATTTCATACCGTATAATTTCTGTTCTTCAGTAATAATCATCGCTATAAATTAAAAAGAGCCTCGATTTATTCGAAGCTCTTTCATTAAATTATGATTGTTTTTTTGTTATTTCAATAACGATAATTTCTGCATTTGGACATTATCTCCCAATTTCAGCACAGCAAAATAAATACCACTTGAATATCCATTTGCATCCCAAACAACTGAATGATAACCTGCTTCCTGTCTACTGCTACTGCTTACTAGCTCTTCAACAAGTTGTCCATTGACATTATAAATGGCAAGTAGCACGGGGCCGGGAGCTGGGAGTTGGTAACCAATTGTTGTACTCGGATTAAAAGGATTTGGATAACTATTTATTAACTCATAATTCGTAATTCTTAATTCGTCATCGTTGTCAAGAGGATCTGTCGTCGCCATATAATCCGTAATAACTTTATCATCAGGAAATGCTAAATCAAACACAGAAATCTGAACATTTGCAGTTCCTTCATTTACATAAGCCATAATATCCACAATAAAATCTTTGGTTTCACCATGGCTAAACCATACTTCTACATAACCAATAAAAGAAGGGAAGCAAGATTCGCCAACGCACATAGTAGATGACCAATTTTCAGGTAAATCATTTATTGTACGATCAAACGCAATGTGAATTGAATCACTAGAAGTATTGGTTACTAATGCGTGAAATACTGCAATAGAATCTACATCTACTTGTTGACTTGTAGCATCCTCAAGGTGAAACTCAAATGTTTGTGAAAATAATCCATTCAATAATAGCCATAATGCAATTGATATTTGTAATAGTGCTTTCATTTATGATATTCTCCCATAAATTTCATGTATTATTTCAATAAAATCATTTTGTTTTCTGTGATCTGATTACCAGAATTTAATCTATAAATATAAACTCCAGAAGATAGTTCACTTGCATCAAAAAATACTCTCTGATTTCCCGCTTGCATTTCGTTAACCAATGTAGCAACCTCTCGACCTGAAATATCATACACTTTTAGTGTTACTAAACTCAGCTCCGGAATTGAATAACTAATCGATGTGATCGGATTAAACGGATTTGGGAAATTCTGTTGGAGTGAAAATTGTACTATTTCTAGTTCATCATTAGAAGCATTTTCAATAGTAACTGGAATAGCATCTGTAGGATCAGATTCCCCAATTGGATAAACAGCTGAAACAGTAAAGAAATATGTGCCATTTGATAATCCAGAAACTGTATAATTCAAATCTGTGATTAATGTTTCTCCGTTCAATGGAGTTTCAGTAAAACGCTCCCAAACATTGTATCCTATTACTTCTCTGTCTCTTCCTGCATCCGCGTCAAATGTAGTACTCTCTGATGATGCAAATTCTCCTCCTGATGCAATTTCATTACCATTCAAATTCAAATTATAGTATCCATTCCCATATTGACAACAAATTCCATCGCCATAAGAATCGTAAATTGTGAAAGTGTAGGTGCCAACGGGAATTTCTAAAGGCCAAGTATGAATTGAATTAGCAGCAGACAAATCAGCAGCACTAATCCCTGCTATCACTGTTCCAGATTCATCTACTAAATCCCAAGAAGTTTCAGCAGGATAATTATCTGTTTTTATTACAATTTCAAAATCTGCAAACTGAATTTCTGGATAACCCCAAGTTAGAGTAACAGAACCACCATCAACAGTAGCTTCCAAATCTATTGGTGGTAGTAGTTGCTCTGACAACTCAAAATTCAATTCTACCACATCATCTTCAATCGCAGTTACGGTAAGGATTGATGTATCATATCCTTCAGCACTACAAGAAACTTCATAGTTACTATTGATAACGGATAGAGTATATCCACCATTAGTTGTGGTTGTTGTTTCATAAGATCCAGCAGTAATAACCGCTCCTTCAATTGGTTCAGATGTATAAAAATCAGTAACAGCTCCTGTGATTATAGAATTTGGTACTAATGTTGCTTTTGCTCCCTGAAGAACAGCTCGTGTATGTACAGGATATTCTCCTCCAGTCATTTCACCTTCATTGGTTTGAACAAGCATAACTCCTGTTAATCCAGCAAGATCCCAATTGGAATCAACTGCAAATTCTTGAGTATATTGTGCAGTTTCTCCAACTGAAGTTAGTGTAAATTCTTCTTCATAATACCTCTGTACAGTACAAAAATATGAATCAGAATAATTATATGTTACTATGAATTCGAGGATATTATCTGAAGTTGTCATTTCACCTGTAACTTCTACATCTGCTTGAAGCACTAAATCACCTTGCTCATTTGTATCCATTGTTAATTCTATAGATAATGGACTTTGATTTGATGACACGGCATTGTAATGACTTACATATCTTGGATAAGTATCACCGCCACCTACATCCGGTTCTTCTCCTCCAAATACAGCTGTAGGTAGTGCAAGCACATTATACCAACTTCCTCTAGCACCATAATTCGGACTGGTATTTTGATCACCTTCCCAAATTAACGGAATAATATCATAGTCGTCATTTAACTGCGACAAGCCAGCACGGGCTTGTGGACAGTATGTTCACCACGACTCCGTAAATACTTCACCAACTACTAGCATTTCAGTTGCAAATGCAAATGACAATCCAAAAGTTACAATAGCCAAAATGTTTCTAATACTCAATTTCATTATGTTCTTCCTTTTTAATTTAACTAAATGTATAAAATTAACAAATAACCCACTGTGGAGTTTACAATGATATATGCTTAAGATTGAATATGAAAATGTTACAAAGTGTAACTAAACAAAAGCTTTTCGTAGATTCATTAGACAAATATATAAATAAAAATGAATAATCTAATTTATCTTGAACAGAAATGAGATTTTTCTCTTTCGAGTCATATTAAAAGATTTCATGCAAAATTAAGTACTTTGCGTAATGCCAGTAGTACTTAAACGACTGAATAAATATAGAATTACCCCAAATAACATCTGAAGGATCTCTGTGAACTAAATACATTTTGTTATCAAGATTCCAAAATACTACTGTTTTATTTTTTGGTTTCAATTTCATTAAATCTTCAATATTGTGTAAATTAGAAACATGTAACATAATGTAGTCTGCTCCAGTTTCTAGAACTTTATCGTATAAATTCTCAGTCAAAAAATCAAATGGTATGTAAGTTGATGCTCCAATCCAAAATATCTGACCTGTTTTTATATTCGGATACTTGTTGTTTACATACTTGATTACATCGGTTGAAATGGAACTTATCATCACATTATTGCGAATTTTTCTTAGATCTATATCGTTAATTATAAAGTCAACTAAATTGTTGTCCGTCTCTTTGTTACCACTAGATTTTATTTCGATATTAACTTTTTTATTACAGACTATATTTATTATTTCATTATATAAAGCAATGTTGTTTTCAGTTATTTCTTTTAATTCTAGAAGAGTTAGACTCGTAATTTTATTCAAATTCCCATACAATCTAAAAAGTGTTTTATCGTGATATGCAACTACTTTCTTATCTTTTGTAAATTGCACATCAAATTCTAAAAATGTAAATTGATTATCGTTTGTTGCAGACCTTATTGCTTCAATAGTATTTTCTGTATATTTTTGAGAATCACCACGATGAGCACCTACGCTACATTGGTATTTCCCAACTATTTTTGCATCTTTGTCTAGTTCAGTTTTTACAACTTCTTCGAGTGTAACAACTCCTGGATTGCACCCAATAATTACAAATGTAAAAACAACCAGAAAAGTACTTGTTTTGATTGATTTAAGATATTTCACTAAATAAACCACGCCATAATTTAGAAATATTTAAAGCAATCATTATTTCAGAATTTTTATCCAAACGGTGTTGGCACAAAACACAAAATAAAGATGATTAAGCATATCCAACCGATTATTTTTTCGTGTTTACCTAACGGTAGTTCAATACCAAATATTGGTGGATGTTGTACAGACCTCATTAACAATAAAATAAGTATCGCCCAAATTAACCAATTCATTGACAAAAATATCCCCATCAGAATCAAAGCTACAAACATAGCTTGAGCTAGTTTTAGGTGATTTTTCCCGAGCAACGCATACGCAATATGTCCGCCGTCAAGTTGCCCTATTGGAATAAGATTCAGCATTGTAACAAATAATCCAATCCAACCGGCAAATGCAATTGGATGAAGAAGAATATCAGCATTTTCAGGTAGATTTGGAAACACAAAATCAGTTGCCATTTTGAGAATAATAGAATCGCCCAACATAAATCCACCATCAACCGTTTGCAAGTCAACAATAGTAGATAAATTTAACCCAACAAACAGCATAGGAACTGCAATAATAAATCCGGCAATCGGTCCTGCCGCACCAATTTCTAACAATGCTCTGCGATTGGGAATCATCCCGCGCATTTTGATAAATGCACCAAATGTCCCGATGATAGTTATCGGTGGTGGAACCGGAATAAAATATGGTAAAGTAGCATCAACATTGTGTTTTCTTGCATAATAATAATGACCGAATTCGTGGCATCCCAAAATCAATAATAATGTAAAAGAAAATGGATATCCATTGATAATCAATAACGGATTTGAAAAAATATCGTGTCCATCCATTAACGCTCCAGCTGATAGAGTCGTCAATAATGTTGCAATGAATAAAATGAGATGGGTTCTTGTAAGTCCCTTAATTACAGTTTGTTTCGTCACGGAGTCTTTTTAGTAGATTTGCGGATACTAACTTTCTTTTCTCCAATGGGTATGTTTATTCTAAACGACAATCCTGTAAACCGATGTCTTTCATTCGGTATATTAAACGAAGTATGCTCAAGATTATAACCACCTCCAGATGGTTCATAAGGTTCTATATTAAACACTTCCTCTAATGGCATTGATGCAAAATCGTGGAAATATCCTAATTCATATCCCCAACTTCCTTGACGATAATAACCAATCAAAATTCCGACTCTTGTACTTTCTCCACCAGAAACTCCTTTAGGAATATAACTTGCCCTTAATCCCCAATAAGTTATAAGTCCGGTGAGCATTCTCTGAGATTTAACATTGTAATAAGTTGCTTCTAAATTAGGATTTAGAGAAAATGTATAGGATAAATTCAACATTTGATACTTATTTTTTGTATAAGTCAAAATTCTGCTAATATCAACACCTGAACCATACAGAGGTAAACCAAATCGAATTCCAATATCAGTCATATTAGTTAAACCCAACCGATAAGTATAAATCGGAACTCCAGTTTCTGCTGAAAATGTGAGCGCTTTGTAGCTCTCGCCTTTTCTCAACGGTTTTGGACTAATTGTCGGATGCCCCGAACATCCAAACAGAATTAACGCAATTAATATGAAAATCAACTGTTTCATCGCACTGGTTAATTTAACTAATTAAAACGGACTTACCAACGCTAGTCTGAAATATGATTGAACTTTATCTAATTTATAATCATCTGCTTTCCACATTTCAAAATCATCTCTCCAAGCAATATCATTTCCTGCAAAACCTACAGACATTGTAAACAAATGACTCCCCCAAAACAAATCCGATTTTATTTCAAATCCAAAAGTTGAAAGTAAACCGGGATTTTCAAAATCTTGTGAATATCCTGATAATATTTGTCCATAATCCACAAAAGTAGCTGTAGTTAGGTTTTTCAAATGCAACCCAAATAAATTAATTGGCAATTCCCCAATTAATGGGGTTCTAATTTCAACTGTTCCGAAAATCAAACTTTCTCCAAAATAGTTATCAACACTGCCTCGTAAATTGTAGATTTCATGTCTATGTAACATCAAACTGTTAGGAAGATAGATGCTCTGGTCGGTAACCAATCCAATTTTATCTTGTGGTAGAACATTGCCAGATAAACCAGCATATTTAATTCTACCAAACATTGCACTTCTGAAAAATGGTAATTTGTGATGATGAAATATTTCAGCTTCAGTTCGGAGATAATCAGAATCGCCATAAACTTCAGAAAATCCTTTTTCAATAAACAAAGAAGCACCAGTTCCATTGCGAGGAAGATAGGATTGTTGTTGATGTGGTCTTTGTTTCTTCCATAAGTATTTTATCCCGAAGAGTGCTTCTTTCCTAGGTTCTGGTACATCGTCAAAAAAAGTTTCAAGTGAATCTCCCATCCACCCAAGAGTTCTGTTTTGAAATTTAGAACTCAAAATTAAACTATGATTTGATGACAACGAATTCCCACAATTCATCGAAAAGTTTGCAATAGTTTGTAAACCATCAATTCGTTCAAATAACAATTTACCGTCATACAATTTAATTTGGGCATCAAAATTGTAAAGATATGCAAAGGACAATAAAGGTCTAAATTTAGCTGAAGTATAACCAAGCATTAACCCACCTTCTTCATTAGTATCATAAGGTTGGTAAAAAATTCCTTGATATAAATTTTTGCCTAATGCGTCTGTAAAAGCACCAAAACCACTAAAGTACTCAATATCTGGATAAATCACCCAAACTATCGGTCTGATAGTTTTAAGTGCAGAATAATTTTTTGGTTCTGGCATATTTGGAGCTTCGCCGTAGTTAATTTCTGGCATTTGGATATCGGGTGATTTTGTTCTCCAATTAGTATATCTGTCTCGAATATTGAGTTTTAATTCTATAATTTCTCTATTGGGTTGAACACTTATAACTCTAGTGGTATCCACATCTGCTAAAGTAGATGTTAAGATGTTTCCACTATTTGGGATAGTTTGCTCGGTAAATACACCTTCTGCTACATCTGTCATTTGAGTAATTTTGCCACCGTTAACAGAAACACGATATAAATTTGGAGTAGAATTTCTGAAAGATGTAAATATCAACTCAGCTCCATCTGCCGACCAAAGTGGGGTTAAATCCTCGTAAACATCTCTTGTAATTTTCTGAAATCTTGTTCCGTCACTGTTGATAGTTGCAATATCCACAGCACCAGATTCATCTTGTATCATAAACGCCAACATTTCTCCATTAGGTGACCATACAGGGTCTTGCACTTGAACATCGCCTGTAAAATCAGTTAATTGAGTTTGATTACTTCCATCAAAATCACATAACCAAATTTGAGTTGTTTCTCCGGGATGTGCGATGAATGAAATCTGTTTTCCGTTAGGTGAAAATTGCGGGTCATTCGCTCGCAGATTTTGAGTTATCCACTGACAATCATCTCCGTTTTCATCCATAATTCTGATATCATAAAGCAATGAACCATACTGCCCACGATGATATTCGCCAATCGCAATTTTAGTCCCATCTGGAGACCACGCAGGCGCAGAACCAAATGAACCATAATGGATTTCAGTCACAGTATGGTTTGTATCCGTTGTAACCGTGTATAATCCATTATCCCACATTGAATCAGTCTTTCTCCCTACGACAGCTATTTTTGAGCTATCTGGAGAAATAGAAATATATTTGACCTTATTCACTCCATCAATTTTCAGAGATTCGCCAATTTCATCAACACTTTCTTTTTGACCTTTGTAACTGTAGTAATAAGTGTTCATTACACGACGCCACTCTTCTTCGAAATCTCCTAAAGATTGACCTGTAACTTCTTTAAACGCTTTCTTCAAATTATATGGTTTTGATAGAAATTTCTTTTCACCGATATTTAAATAGTATTCTCTGTAATGAACAATTTTGGTGATAGTGCTGTCGCCATATTTATCAGCCATATACAGTACTTTGGCATAACCATCATCGTGTGGATTAAGTTTGTCCATCGTGTTTTTGTAAGTGTGTATTTTCATTTTCATATCACTTCGCCCAACACGCCATTTTTCAGTGTAATATTCAGCAGTTCCCTCCATAAACCAGGATGGAATTTCCATCATTCCCAAAACACCCATCCAGTTTCTTAGAGCATTCATCATTGCAATATGTTGAAATTCGTGAGCCACGACCAATCGTAGCCACTTTTCTGTTCCAGCAAACCTACCCGCAACATCATTCTGACTTACCCAAATGAAAATCATATTTGTTGGCATTGCATAACCGTTTAGGATTTCATCTTCTGCTGTAAATACCATATCAGTTTTACCGAAATCTTTACATTCAATTTGGTCCATAATTGGTTGATAAACCTGCTCAGCGATCAATGCACCTTTTTTGGCAATACTTTCAATCCCCTGATGGAAGTAGATATTGAAGTGTTCTGTTTCAATAACTTGCCAATCTAACTCGGAATGAGTCCTGCCAGTCCAAGTCCACGGACCTAAAGCAAACGAAAACGATAGTAAAGTAATAAGAATTATAAGCCGCTTCATAATTTTTCCTTTGTTAACATGGAGTGTGGAGTTTTAGCACGGTGGCTACCTCGCATACTCCTCTCCTTTGAAATTTTAAAATTAAAGAATTAAAATCCACTCAATATCTAATATCCAGTTATCTTTCAAGAATAAATCAAAAATAATATCGGAATTACGATTCCAGCTAATGTATAAATTCCACCTCGTCCAATAATTCCTTTTTTACCTTTTACCATAAATAATGATGTTATTGCAAAAAGAATTAACGATGCAGAAAATATATCAGAGAACCAAGTCCACCAACGATTTGGGTTGTAATGTAAGAAATTCACTTCATAAAATATCGGCCGTTTTTTCAGAAATTCAGCAGACCCTTTACCAGATAGTGTGTTCACATAGATTGAAGAACCACCTTTAAGAAATATCTTAATCCAGTTTTTTTCTGGATAATAGTGATTCATATATTTTATCTTGGTAATTTCAGCAACAACAGTAACGATATCCTCGTCTGTAGCAATTCCTTTTGTGAGATTTATATTTGTTGTGAATTTCTTATTTTCAACTGTATAATTCGGATTCCAGTCACTCATATGGTTTAGAGCAATACCTGAAATTCCAAAAATAATAGATGCGCCGATGAAAATAAATCCAATATCTCGGTGAAGAATTCTACTCCACTTTCTGACTTGTTTCATCATATTTAGAAATTATTCTATAATTTTATGAGAAATATAATTTACAGAATATTCCGAAAAATAATCTTTTCCAGATTTTTCTAAAGAATCACGCATTGTTTTGATATAATCAAACCAATTTTGTTGAATGTCATGTTCCTCGATTGAGTTTGCATTATCTTCCCATTGTTGAAAAGTTGATTCATCAGTTCTATCTTCGACCAATGTACCTGTAATTTCAATTTCGAGTCCCACAATACTATCATCAAATCTTTCATCAGACATTACATGAATAGAATAATCATCAGAAACCAATAGTAATTTTTTCCCACCATGCTTACATACATGGTCAGCAATTCCGACAGTTTTAACGGTTTGACCAACAAAGTTCTGAGCCATTTCTTCAAATTTTTCCAATGGAATTATTACAGAATCTGAATCAGCTTTTGTTTCACTTTTACAACCCACCACAATTAGCATCGCAATAATACCAATCACACTCATTTTAAATAGATTTTTCATCTTTATCCTTTTTTATTTTTTAGTAGTTAAATCGGGTGGATAATTTACTGATATAATCACCAAACTTGGTGAGTTTTTTTATCCTCAGGAAAATCCACTGCCAGATGGAGCAGAACATCCTCCTACTGATTTTGTAGTTCCAATTGCAGTTTTAAGAGATAGTTCTCGTGATGAATCATACTTATTACACTCTGGGCATTTTACTTTGTCATCGCTCGTTGAAAATGATTGGACAAATGCAGAATATTTGTTTCCACAAGATTGACATTCATAATCATAAATTGGCATTTCTTGATATACTCCTATTTTTTATCATTCTTTTTTATATCAATTTTCGTTTCACAGTCATCCTGACTTGAGTATGGAACACCTCAAGTGTTGACACCTTTTCTTGCTAACCATCTGTTGAGCAAGACCCATCCACCAAAAATGAGTGCAAGTTGTAGCCAATCCATTACAAAGAATCCACAGCGTTCTGCAACAGTTCGTTTATGTGATTTGCCATTGTTAACATATCTTCTCGTCCTGTAACACTCATCATCGAATGTGTATCAATTGCTCCAACTTTTGTAGTACCATCTTCGTTATCTACAACGATTACATTACACGGAAGTAGCAATCCGATATCAGGTTCATTTTCCAATGCTTGGTGAGCCAAAGGTGGATTACAAACTCCAAGAATTTTATATTGTTTATAATCTATATTGAGTTTTTCTTTAATTGTTTTCCGTACATCAATTTCAGTCATCACTCCAAAACCTTGTTCTTTTAAAGCAATTTTGATTTTATCTTCTGTAATCGAAAATGATGAGTTTACATTTCTAAAATAACCGTATTTCATTTTATCCTCTTATCTCTAAAGTAATATAATTTAAGTAATCACTTTTTGGATGAGAAGAATGGAAGAAAAGTTACAAATCCAATTAGAAAAAAATACGCCATACTACGATAAATTGTTCCGGTCAGAATACATTGTCCGTTTCTGCAACCTATCATTTTATAATATATAAGACCAATTAAAGCACCAGCGCATCCTGCAATAGTTGGTTTGATTAGTTTCTTTATGGATTTTTGCAATCTCGGATACAATGTAATATTCCCTCAAGTATTTCGTTATGAATGCTATAGTAAATAAAATTACCTTCTCGTCGGCGTTTTAGTAAACCTTTCGTAAACATTAATTTCAAATGTTGACTAGTAACAGCTTGTTCAAGTCCTATATAATCCTGAATAGCACCAACATTCTTTTCACCCTCTTCCAAATATTCCACAATTTTAATTCGAATAGGATGTGCTAAAACCTTAAGAGTTCTTGATGCTGTAATGACTTTGTTTATATCTATTTGTTTTTCCATACTATAATTTAGAGAATAAAAGTAATAAAGCGTAAGTAGTATATATTTTTATTTCTATATACAAGATGTGAAAAGGTATGTGGAATTACTATGTTGTTTTTAAAAGCAGGGAGCGTGGAGCTGTTGCACTGAGCATTGGCAATTGTCAACTATCTCCTCGTGCCTAGAGTACCAATTATTAACCTGAAAATGGCCAGTATATCGGAATTAATATAGTGGCGATAACCCAGAAAATGAGTGTTAATGGAAGTCCGGTTTTAACGAAATCCATAAAACGATATTGACCTGGAGCAAATACCATCAAGTTTGTTTGGTATCCAACAGGAGTCATAAAACAAGTGGATGCACCAAATGCAATGGCAACCAAAAACGGTCTTGGATCTACTCCAAGTTTACCTGCTAAAGTAATTGCAAAAGGAACCATAATTACACCAATCGCAACATTGGAAATAAACGCCGTAAAGAAAAATGAAATAAAATATATTAGCGATAAGTAAACCAGTAAATTCGTTTCTCCGCCACTAAAAAATCCACCTAAACGGAATATCAAATCACCAATAAGTAAGTCCGCCTGAGTATTTTTTAACGCATATCCAAACGGCATCAAGGCGGCAAGCAGAAAGATAACCGACCAATTGATAGAATCATACGCATCTTGTATTGACAGAGAACGAAGCACTAACAACAAAATTGCACCCAACACCGCACCAGTCATAATATCAATAATTCCGAACGAAGCTAAGATCATTATCAAAGGAATTACTAAAATAGATAACCACCAATATCGTTCGTATTTTAAGCAGATATTCAACTCTTCAAGCACAATTACATCTTTGTTTGAACGCAAATCCTCCAATTTGTCTCTTGGGACTAAAATTAGAAGTGTATCTGAAAATTTTAGTTTTATGTGGGCAATTTTCTCTCTCAAAATTTCTCTCTGCCTTTTTATCGCCAAAACAAATCCACTAAAACGATTTCTAAAATCAACTTCTTTTAGCGTCTTGCCTACCATTGACGAATATTGAGAAACGATTCCTTCTACAACTACATGATTTTTCCCAGATAATTCCTGTTGTGTCATTTTAACATCCGATAGTAGTAAAAACTTCATCTCGTCTTTGAATCGCATAATATCCTTTACATTGATTCTAGCAAGGAATACATCTCCCTCTTGAATTACCATTGAACTGATATTGTTTCGAAATCTGAAATCATCTCGAATGACCATTAACACATTGAAATTAAAATCCTCGTCAAGCGGAATTTCTTTGTAATACTTACCAATCATCGGAGAATCTGCATCAACTTTGAACTCTGTTAGATAACGCCCCATATGATATTTCCGCGTTAGAGAAGAAATAATCGAACGAGATGGTAGCATCCACCTACTGATTATTAGATTGTAAATTGTACCGACAACTAAAAATATAAGTCCTAATTTTGCAAATTCAAACATTCTAAAAGGTTGCAATCCCTCTGTTTCCATCAACGAACTCACAACCAAATTTGTGGATGTTCCGATAAGGGTTAGTGTTCCACCGAAAATTGCCGCATAAGATAGCGGTAACAATAGTTTCGTCGGACTGATATGAAACTTCTGGCATAGATTAATCGCTAACGGAATAAAAATGGCAACTGCTGCTGTGTTGTTTATAAATCCAGAAATAATGGAAACAGTAACTAAGAATATGGTTATAGTTAACCATTTTCGGTTTCCAATTGATTGATAAATCGCATCTGCAAATACTTCCAAAAAACCCGTTTTAACCAGGGAACGACTCATTATAAAAATCGCTCCAATTGTAATTACAGCTTTATTACTAAAACCACTTACTGCTTCATCAATTGTTAGAATGTTTATGTCGGGAAATACTTTACTAACGAGTAATAAAATTCCCATTGCGCCGAGTGCAGTAACTTCCAGTGGCAACCATTCTTTTACAAAAAAGATAATTGTAATTCCAATAACAGCTAATAATATTCCTATTTCGATTGAGATAAATTTATTCCTTATTTATTGTTAATATTTCATTCTATTGAATTGAACTGCAAAGCAATTTCGGGATAAATACTACTAAATATCAATGATTTTTTGAATTTGCATTTTATCATCGGAAGAAATCACTTTTATACCATTTTGCTTACATAAATATGCAAAAACACCATCGCCATCTTTGAGATTATTAGAGAATGAACCATCGTAAACTTTCCCTAATCCACAAGAAGGGCTTCGCGATTTTAGAATTGCTAAATATATATTTTCCTGTTGAGAGATTTCTAAACATATTTTTGCTCCATCAATATAATGTTTGGTAACATCTTCTCTTTTACTATTAACAATATTCGACTTCCCTAACAATATGTCTTCCGCAGTTCCCTGTAACTCTGATGGTGGTCTAGGAGTCTCCAATTTTCCTTCAATTTCTGGACAAATAGGAATCCATTCCACATTCGCATTAATGAGATTTTGTTTTCCACAATTGTTACCATAGTATCTGCAATTTTCACCAAGCAGACACGCGCTAATTAGTATTTTATTTTTCACATCTAAATTTAATAAACAAAATTTATTAGAAAATAGTAAAAGCTTTGTATTAATTTTTGCATTCTGAAATTAGTGAATATATATAATTTTGAAAAAGAAAATACTATTTATATGCACCGGAAATTCCTGCCGCTCTCAGATGGCAGAGGGGTTTGCGCATTCTATGGGCTGGAAGGCTTTTAGTGCAGGAATAAACCCTGAAGAAAAAATCAGTCCGTTTGCTGTTAAAGTGATGGACGATGTTGGAATTGATATTTCACATCACATTCCAAAGTCCGTAGAAAAATATCTCAATGAAAATTTTGATACTGTAGTAACAGTCTGTGATAACGCTAACGAATTCTGCCCTACATTTACTGGAAATTGCAACCAAATTATACACAAAGGATTTAAAGACCCATATTTAGCAAAAGGTACTTCTGTGCAAAAACTAAAAGTATATGCAAATGTCAGAGATGAAATCAAAAATTGGTTAGAAAAACTAAATCTAGAATATGAATAGAAATACACTTAATACAATTATCAAAATTTTGGCATTATTTTCATTCTTATATCTATTTCTTGTGGGTATAAATGGAATGTCATCTGCCATTAAGCATATGGGTGGTGGATTTGCTAAACAAGTTTTGGAAACAACAAGTAATCCATTTACAGCGTTGTTTATTGGAATTTTAGCAACCTCACTATTTCAAAGTTCATCCACTACAACATCAATTATTGTGAGTATGGTAAGTGCAAGTGCAATAACTGGAACAGGATTAACATTATCGAATGCTATACCAATGATTATGGGTGCTAACATCGGAACGACAGTTACTAATACAATCGTTTCTATCGGGCACATTAGACAAAATACAGAATTCAAACGGGCATTTTCAGCATCTACAGTCCACGATTTTTTCAATGTGATGGCTGTAATAATTTTATTCCCACTGGAGATGTCTTTCCATTTCATAGAAAAATCTGCAGTATTTATTGGCTCAATATTATCGGGCCACGCATCTGCGGGTGAGGTGTTTAAGTCACCTATTAAAGTCGCAGTGAAAACCGGAGCTAAATTTATTGAAGGATTTTCTTTTGACAATAATATCTTTTATTTAGTTCTTAGCGTTTTAGTTACATTTTTGATGCTGTATGCCATTGTAAAACTTTTGAAAAGTTTAGTTCTCGCTAAAATAGAATCATTTTTTGACCGTTACATTTTTAAGACTGCAATTCGTGCTATATTGTTTGGCATTATCTTGACAATTATGGTGCAAAGTTCATCAGTTACCACATCATTAGTTGTACCTCTCGCCGGAGCTGGTGTTCTAAGTTTAAGGCAAATTTTTCCATATACACTCGGAGCAAACATCGGTACGACCGTAACAGCTTTATTAGCATCATTAACTTTGAATGTAACCGCACTTTATGCAGCATTGGCTCATTTATTATTCAACATTTTCGGTATATTGATTATTTACACAATTCCACTTTTGCGTGCAGTACCTCTTTGGTGTGCAGAAACATTATCGGAGTTGTCGGTTAAAAACAAATTTATACCACTCATTTATTTATTAGTTGTTTTTGTTATAATACCAATTACAATAATTTTCATTGGAGGTTAAGACGATGTTTAAACAAATATTTAACTTATTCAAATCAGAAAGTTTGTATTCTCAAGCTTTGGGAGAATGCCACGAAATGTTGGATATTGACCTTGAAATGTTCAAGGCATCAATTGAATCATTACGGAAAAATGATTCTGCAGAAATCCCTATTGACATTTATGCTATGGATGGAAAAATCAACGAATTTGAGAGAGATGTCCGGCGCAAGATTATGACGCACCTTGCTATTAGCGGAGCGGATGATCTTGGATCTGGATTAATTTTGGTAAGCGTTGTGATTGACATTGAGCGAATTGGTGATTACACAAAGAATATTTATGATTTGGCTGTACAACATCCAAAAAAGTTAGTTTGTGGAAGTGTCGAAAAAACAATTACCGATATTGAAAATAGAGCATCTAAATTATTTGAACAAGCGATTATAGCATTTAAAAATCAGGATATTGAACTTGCTCGAGATTTAATGAAAACTTACAAAAAAAATATCTCAAACAAATGCGATACTGTTACTAACGATATTCTGTCAGGTAAGATTAGTGATTTGGATAGTAATGTTGCTACTTCAGTAGCGTTATATTCTCGATATTTGAAAAGAATAGCTGCTCATTCGAGAAATCTGATTTCGAGCGTTGTAAATCCATTTGAGAGAATCGGATATCCTGAGTAGAAGAACATCCATTAACAAAAGCCAAACTTATTGAAGCACAACGAACGGAAGAGGATTTGGATGGCGAAAATCAAGTTAAATCAGCAGTAGAGAATCGCGATAAAACAATTATCGGTTAGATTGCTCTATCGCAAATCTTCAAAACAATTCTGGTTTTTCCAGCCCTAATTCTTTGATTTTTCTGGATAGATTTGGTTGTGCCATTCCAATAGATTCAGCCGTTTGAGAAATTTTCCAATTGTTTGCTTGCAATGCTTTTTCTAAAAACAATTGTTCAAATCTGAGTTTTGCTTTCGAAAAATTAGATGGAATGTTTGAATCTGGATCAATCTCGCTTGTAACATACGGCAAAACATAAATGCTCGATATTTTCTCTGATTGTACTAAAATATACAACCGCTCGACGAGATTTTTCAATTCCCGAACATTGCCAGGAAAATGGTGATTTTTGAGCAAATTCATTGCATTTTTTGTCATCGATTTTTGTGGAATTTTTAATTCTTGGGAAAATGCTTTCAAAAAATGATTGATCAAAACTTCAATTTCTCCGGTTCTTTCCCGAAGCGGCGGAACGACTATTGGGACAACATTTAAGCGATGAAATAAATCTTCTCGAAATTCTCGATTTTTTATAGATTTCCTTAATATTTTGTGCGTTGCCGCTACAATTCGTATGTCAATTTTTCTGGTTTTTGTCCCGCCAACTCGCTCGAATTTTCCTTCTTCGATGACGCGTAATATTTTGGCTTGGGCTTGCATTGGCATATCGCCAATTTCATCCAAAAATAGCGTACCCCCATCGGCGAGTTCAAGTTTTCCGATTTTCGATTTTTCTGCACCTGTGAACGCACCTTTTTCATAGCCAAACAACTCACTTTCAATTAATTCGTTGGGAATTGCCGCTGAATTGAATTTTACAAATTGTGCAGATTTTCGAGTGCTGAGGTGATGAATCGCATACGCAACAAGTTCTTTCCCTGTGCCAGATTCTCCGCCGATTAGCACTTTGGATTCGCTCATTGCGATACGAGGAAGAATCTCTTTCAACTCTTTTATCTGAGGTGAATTTCCGATGATTTGATGTGCTTCATCGAGCGTTTTTTCGTGATGAGATATTCGTTTTTCGAGTACCAATTTCCCTGAAATATTTCGTGCAGATGTTAGAATTTTCGCCATCGAAAGCGGCTTTTCGATAAAATCATACGCACCGTACTGAATTGCTTCGACAGCGGTTGAAATATCGCTGTTTCCCGAAATCATAATCACATCAAGATTTGGGTGAGTTTCCTTGATTTTTTGCAAAGTTTCTATGCCGTCCATTCCAGACATTCGGACATCTAAAAGCACCATATTTGCTGAAAATACTTCTAAAGTTTCTAATCCTTTTTCACCGCTTTCGCATGACTGCACCTCATAACCTTCATCTTCCAAAATAGCCGTCAGCGTTGAGCGAATATTTCGTTCGTCGTCGATGATTAATATTTTCATTCTAATTTTCCCCAATCCTAAATTTCAATCTTAAATTTTGCACTTTTTCCAATCTCGCTTTCAACAAAAATCTTCCCACCATGATTTTCGATAATTCGCTTTACAATTGCTAAGCCAAGCCCTGTCCCTTTTTTTCGTTTTGAAAAATATGGCTCAAACAATTTGGGTAAATCTTCTTCTGCGATACCTTTTCCATCATCAGATATCTGAATATAAAACACGCCATTATCAAAAATTGCAGAAATACCGATTTTCGATGATTCTGCTTGTATCGAATTTTGAATTAAATTAGTCAATGCTTGTTTGATTTGCATTGCATCTCCGTGTAATTTTGGTAAATTATCAGCAAGTTCAACAGAAATTTCATTTTCCTCTCGATACGGCGCGATAAGTTCAGAAATCAAGCAATTCAAATCAAATTCATCCATTTTCGCTTGTGGAAAACGCGCAAATTCCGAAAATTCTGTAGCCAATTTACGCAAATTTTCAATCTCATCGGAAATTACAGAAATCGAGTCTTGAAAAACCATTTGAAAATTATCACTGCCAAATTTATTCTGCATTCGTTCTAACGAAAGTCGAATCGGCGTGAGTGGATTTTTAATTTCATGCGCAGTTGCTTTAGCAGTTTCACGCCAAATTATCTCCTTTTCCGCTTCGAGCAATTTTTCACGATTCTCTCGCAATTCCGCAGTCATTTTGTTAAACGAAACAATCAGCGGATTGATGGGCGACAACCCGTTTTCCTCGACATCAACATCCAAATTTCCCAACGAGAGCATTTTCGTAGCTAATTCCAATCTTTGCAATGGCCGAGTGATAAGATAGAGCGAAAACGCTACAAATATCGCACCAAATAAAAATATAAACAAGAAAACAAAAATAGAATACAAGGCGATTTCTTGTTGAAACATTTTTCCTGCAATTTCTTGTTGTTTTTCGTCCGAAATCATTTTTTCCACAGAATTTTTGAACTGCTTACTATCGACTGCTGTCAATTTGGTTTCAAATTTTTGATACAAACTTGCCATTTCTTGTTTTGTTTTTTCGTTATTCAATGTGTGTTGATAATTGATGAAACTTTCTAAAAAGAAAAATCTAAAAAACAAAACAGAACTGACGAGAAATACCAAAGCCAAAGCAATAATTTGAGTTCGCAAAGATGGAATTTTCATTGCACAAACACCAAATTATCAAATTGTTGGCTGAAAAAATAAGGTTTTTTGTTCTTCCAAAAGGGCATCAAATCGAATTGTTTTTCCCTTCCTCCAATTTTAATTTTGGGTAATTGGACACTCATTTTCAATTGATACAGCACATCGGTTTTTGCTAAATCATCATCGAAAATTGGTGCTCTTTCGATTTTGGACATGATCCTGTGCATTTCTTGAATAGTGTGAATTTGCGTTTTTTCGCCAATTTCTGATCGCGAAACTTCAAAATAATCATCCAAAATATGATATTTTACCGTGTGAAAAAAATCGGTGCTTTGAATGGTTTTCCCACTATTTTGCTCGATGATATTTGCGGTAAAATGCATCCGAATCGGTTTTCCACTAGAAAAAATATCATCCAATTCATCGGTAAACCAATTTTGCAAATTCACCGAAACGAGCATTTGATTGTGTTCAACAGAAAACGATGGCGATTCAAAATACGGTTCAACGCCATTGATATATGAAAAAAACATCGAA
Source organism: Fidelibacterota bacterium (assembly GCA_014381725.1). Classification (GTDB taxonomy): domain Bacteria; phylum Fidelibacterota; class Marinisomatia; order SCGC-AAA003-L08; family JACNLC01; genus JACNLC01. The sequence goes on from JACNLC010000076.1 coordinate 18,965, forward strand.
CCGATTGCAATAATCGAACCCGTAATTGTCCGAGCTAGTTCTGTGAATATTCCGCCTTCCATAGTACCCAAATTTAAGATTTCACGGTTACATTTTGTGTATCAAACTTTGAGGTGGACGAGCGAGAAATGATGCTATGATAAATAGAAATCATTTTTATTCTCGCCCACCCGAGTATTTGCTACAAATTAACACAGATTTCCACAGAGATAATCTGGTAAATTCTTGATTATTCCCTCAAAATCCAAACCAAACTCCGACAGTATAAGTCAGACCAGATGGAATGTCTGGTGCATCGCCCTCAACTGTGTATGAGTCTGTTGGAAATGTGTTTTCAGTCCAGTTATCGTTGAGTGTGAAAGTTTCCATTTTGCCAAATTGACCATGAAAACCAAACCAACTTTTTACGCGCCACATCAAACCAATTGATGCCTCACTAGCAAAATAATTTTTGTGGAATTTTTGGTGTTTTCCATTAATCGTTCCGGATTCCCACGAAAACCCATCACTTTCACCGATTTCCATGCTCATCGTTCCGCCACCGAGCATCAAATCAAAATCCAAAACAAGTCGTTCTGTGAATAGCGGGATTTTTTTCGTCAGCGTTACACCACCGAAACCATTTTCTAAAATCAAATGGCGTTTTCCACCTTCATCAATTGAAATATCTTCCGTGTGACTAAAACCAAAACCTTTTCCGCCCAAAAACCAACCTTTTCCGACATTTCCCATTCCGCCACCACCGAAGTAAATTGTTCGTTCTGGTGAGATTTCCGTAAATCCAAATTGTGAGATAAATGCGTTGATTCCGCTGTAATCGAAATTGACATATTTTGCATACGGACCGCCACCGCCGTAACCGGGAGAGAGTTTACCCGCTTTGTGATTTTCGCCAATTCCTTCATTATACTCATCTTCTTTGTTTTTTTTGTGTTTTGGAGCGAAGGTGAGATTGACATTAAACTCTCCCTCGTTGCGAAAATAAGTAATTTTGACTGTGTCCCCGATGTTTTTACTACGAATTAACGCCTGCATATGTGTGACTCCACGCACCACATCGCCATCAAATCTCGTAACTATATCGCCAGCCATCAATCCCGCTCTATCTGCGTTTGAACCTTTGATTACAGATGTTAATTCAACACCGAAATTATATGGATAATGCTTTTCGTAGGCTTCCTGAAAAGTCAAATCGCTCAAATTAACTCCCATAATAGGCGTCTTCGTTTCATAGGTTGTGTTGCAATTTGATTCTAAGCCACCAACAGTTTTCATCAAAATTGTTTGGACTTGTTTTTCTGCATCATCGCATCGCTTTTCGATTGCTTCCAAATCGAGATTTTCCAGATTTTCAAAGTCAATATTCAAATCAATTCCCAAACTATCGAGAATATGCTGAACATCGGCATTTTCGGGAAAAACTACTTCATCATCGCCAATCACGATGACTTTTTTAACAATCTCTAATTTACCATTGTCGTCACCGTTTGTTGAATCGGCTTCGACAGTTACAGTAATGACTTTTTTTCCGTCTTTTTCATCGATTTGCACATCGACATTTGCTTCTTCTTGATTTTGCGCAAAAGCAAAAATTGCCAGTGCCATCAAGATTATCATTTTGTTCATTTTTATTTTTTCCTATTTTTGTTAATAAAATGTACAACAAAAACATATCAAATTCCGTGCCAAAACAACACGAAAACACATAACCCCTTGAAATATCATAAGTTATAGATGTTTTGACAAAAACCAATTAATATCAAAGCGATATAATTTAAGATTGTTTTGATATAAAGCGAGT
>JACNLC010000079.1:0-1619 GCA_014381725.1 Fidelibacterota bacterium
CATTCAATACTGTTTGTATATCCACCAAACAGAGAAATAGAATACTTACAACGAGTTAGAAAAGAATATTCTAATGCAGAAATTATTGATATTGCCGAATTGTTTGTGAATTTTATAGATGAATCAGGGATTGATAATTTTTCTGAAGTTTATTTGGATTATCAAAGTGAACCACAGATTTTGTTTAAAGAGTTCTTAAATATTATTTTATCAAAAGTTGAAAATGCAGATAAGAACAATAAGTTACCCATTCTGATTAGAAGTGGAGCATTATCTGAAACAGGCATTGAAAATATCAATATAATGGATTCCACACGTGTTCATAGGTTATCTGTCCCGTTGGTTATTTTTTATCCTGCGACCGAGACAAGTGATAAACAACTCAAATTTCTAAATTTTAAACCTGCATCTGATTACAGAGCGAAAGTTATTTACTAAAGGAGACCGAAGTGGCAAAAATTAAAGACCTAATCCAACTTGATTTATCAGAAGATATTAAAGATGTTATTGATTTACAAGACCAGTCTGACAAAGAGTTAAAATATGAAATTGATAATTACATTATCACTTCAAAAATCTCAAAATATTTATCAGATTTCATCAACTTATATCAAGGGAATACAAAAGAAACAGGTGTTTGGATTTCCGGATTCTACGGTTCAGGAAAATCTTATTTTGGGAAGATGCTTGGCTATTTACTTGAAAACAGCAATGTAAAAGGCACTCCTTTTAGAGAACGGTTTAATCAACGATTAACAGGTTTGCCAAATGCGGGACTTATTGAAAATGCAATTTTAGGATTAGAACACCATCATTCAATTGTTGTATTTCTTGATATTGCAAAACAGAATACTAAAAATGGTTTTGCGTGGACATTGTTTAAAAACTTTATTAGAACACTTGGGTTTTTAGACGATGTTTATGGATATATGGAATACGGATTATATCTCGATGGAAAATATGAGCAATTCGTAGCTGATGTTAAAACCAAAACAGGGAATGATTGGAAAGTCATTAGAAAATCACCATTAAAAGTTCCCCAAATAATAAAAAGTGTTTTAACACAAACAATTTGGGATGATTCAACTTATGATGAGACTAAAAAATATTTAGATGATAGAATAAAAAATTATGATGCTTCAAAATTCAAAGAAGAATTATCTCTTTATTTAGAAACAAATCCAGACAAAAGAATTGTTTTTATGATTGATGAAGTGAGTGAAGCAGTTGGACAAGAAAAAATTGACCTTCTTCAATTAGAAGGAATCAGCGAAGCATTATCAACTTTACCGGAAAGGTCAGTATGGACTGTTGCTATTGCACAGGAAAAGTTAGATGATGTTATTCATAATGCAAGTGTAAGTGTTCAAGAATTAAATAAAGTTACAGACCGTTTTAAACATAAATTCCATCTTTCATCTGATGAAGTTGATATTGTGATTCGTGAAAGATTGTTGTCTAAAAACGAAGCAAATAAAACTGATTTACAATCATATTACACAGAACATAGTGGGCAAATTACTGACTCCACAGATTTGAATGCCAAATTCTCTACTAAAACTAAAAGTGCAGAAGATTTTAGTATCTATTACCCATTCCATCAATATCACTTTGAATTA
>JACNLC010000079.1:1938-3917 GCA_014381725.1 Fidelibacterota bacterium
AATGAAGCCGAAATTGTCCCTGCATCTGCCGATAATGTTACCAAACTCTATTTAAGCGATTTGAATGAATTTTATGAACTAAAACCAAAGGTTGAAGAAGCCCTTACTTTTCTTTGTGAAGGTAATTTGCTCCTTGAAAAAAATGGTTTATTCAAAATCACTTCCGATTTAGAACAAAAATTAATTGAAGAAATGACCCAACATAATGTTGAACTTCATTACAAGCGAAGAGAATTGGTAAAACGATTACAAAATCTCTCTTTTGTTTCTGATTTAAACTCCTGTTATTTTGAAAATATTCCTTACCAATTCCAAATTTCTACGGTGCAAGGTGATGATATAAAATCTTCACCTGATAAAAATATTTCAATTGAAGTTGCAAGTATTTATACGGTTGGTGCAGACAGAGATAGGTATTTAGAAGATATCAAATTCAAGACACAAAGTGATGGGAATTTAGCGACTTTGGTTCCAAGTATGGACAAACAAACTGAAATTGATCATTTGATTGAAGAAATTTATCGTTACACCGTTTTAGAAGATAGATACCAAAATGATGACGATAATAAAATTAGAAGTATTATTCAGGATTTCGGAATTACAAAGCAAAATAGAACAAACGAATTAGAACGACTTCTTGAAAAATCATATAAGAATGGAACATTGATTTATCATTTTGATGAAAATAATTTAAACAATGATACATTCACAAAAGCAGTTCAAGAAACACACGGAAAAATAATTAAAAATACTTATACCGATAGACTTTCATCACAGTTAACCGAAGATGTTGGTTTGAAGATTATTAAAGAAAAAGATCCACGCAAATTAAAAGGGTTATTTACAAATAAGGAATTTGCATTCTTTGATAGTGATGGAGCCTTTATCGGAGAAGGTTTAAAGGTTGTTGAAAAAATAAATTATCTCATCTCAAATACTTACTTTGACGGAGGTGAATTAGAAAACAGATTGTCTGCACCACCCACCAACTATGCCTATGGAACCATCCAAACGGTGTGTGCTGTGCTAATGCGGTCAGGTAGAGCATCAATGAAATTTAATGGGACTCAACATTTTTCATACAAAGATGATGAGGTTGTTTCAGTATTCAGTAAATCAAGAGATTTCAAAAAAGCAAGTTTTAAAGCGATTACTTCTGCTTTGTCCACCCGACAAAAACAGGATTTGGTGAATAATTTGAAAGATCTGAAAGCCAAGAAACATCTCAATATTGATTTCACTTACAGCACCAATGATGTGGAATTAACCGATTTTATACGGCAATTATCTGAATATTTTATTCAACACATCAGAGACGAAAAACAAAGAAATAATGAATTTGATACCTATTTCTCCGACGTGGATGAATGGTTAGCCGAATTGAGAAATTATGCGGTTAAAATAAGTGGTGATAATTACAAAGAGAAAGCAGAGAATTTCTTAAATGGCTATGCCAATTATAAAGATGCAATCGACAACATTGATTCAATTCTTTCTTTTATCAAAGAGAAATTAAATAAGGTTGAAAAGTTTAAATCGTTTATTAAACATATTACAACTGAACTGAAAAAACTGGGTGCAGAATATCAAAATAACAAAATATTCGAATTGGAAACTGACTTTGCTGAAAAATTCAATCAATCCGTTGTAGAGCATTATTCAACATTAGAACGACTCTCTCAAACCGTAAGAGATGAGTATTATTCATTGATGGATGCAAAGCATAAAGAAATGACGAAACAGCACATCACACTGAAACAGAAATCAGAAGATGCGATTAGAAAAATAAAATCAGTGGATGAATCGTTGAATGCAGGGTTAATGGGTCAATTAAATGATATTGCAAATTATGCTAACAATCATTGTTGTGATAAACTCAATATCGAATTTGAAACGGAATGCCAAAAATGTCATTACTCATTGAATGAAATTATTGCTTCTAATCAGAATATTGCCATCAAAACTGAAAATGTAGAATT
>JACNLC010000013.1 GCA_014381725.1 Fidelibacterota bacterium
GGAACGATCATCTTTATCATTAATCTGCTTAGCGGTGGAAACAGCCTCTTTAAATAAGCCTGCTTCTGTCTGCTTCTCTGCTACAATATTTTTTATATCAGGGTATTGTTGAGCAACATATAAAGCTATATTAAATAGGCTATCATCCACTAAATCCAAAGCCAATCGTCTTTTTGTCTTAAATGCAAGGAATCTATACTTTATCAAATTATTTGTTAATTCTACTTCTCTTTTTTCAACCTTGATTCTAGTTGCGGCACTATTGAAATATGGTTTAACAACACTTAAGCTTTTAAGAGTTTGATATACTTTGTTAAAGGACATTGGATCAGAAGCAAGTAATTCTGGTATAGATTTTAACGCTTGGGGGTGATCCGGATACTTCTCAAAATATGTTGGATTATCAAACCAAGTTTTACTATCAGATGATATATTGGCTAATTCATCTTTACGATTGAGTAATCTTTGTTTTAATTTGCTTAATTTTGTTTGTTCAAATTCACTCCCACAATTTATCAAAAAATCAACTACTTGTATTCGTTCATCAACGGTTAGAATGGTATCTTTATTTACAGATATTTCTGGTTGTGGTTTATACCCTTTAATAAATTTCTTTGCCAATTTTTCTAATTTAGTAAAATCACTTAATGCGTTTGAAACGATAGATGAATTCACACCATTTTCTATAAATGCTTTTATAAATTTGGTTTTTAGAGCTGTAAATAAACTTTTATATGTTTCCCACTGTTCATTTTCACTCTTAATTAAGCCAATTAAATCTTTGCTTTTTTTCAGTTTTGCTTCGGGTAAATATGAATTGTATTTTTCTATTACGGGTATGAGAGATACTGTTTTACTATATTGATTATTATCAAAACAAGTATTAACCTGTTCTTGTAATAATTTCCATTGGTTTAGTATTTCAGATTGAGTGAAATTGTATTTAGACATTAAATAATTTAGTTTATTTATTCTTCTATTTTTTCAATTTTGTTTTTACTATCCAATAAAGTAAAAAAATTACAAGCAGTATTAAGCCACCAAGGATAAGAATTAAACTGCCAATAAATGCCGGGTCAACTAACATTTTAGTTTATAGCCTTTGATTGCGATTTATCTTTTTTCCATATTTTCCACTTCGGTTTCTTCTCATCTACTATATCATCCAAGTCCTGCTCATCCTTAACAAACAACCCTTTCATATATCCCCAAGCCTGCTTCCATTGTTTAGACAAGGGCGGTACCACGTCATCGCCCAGAATGTCTTTCACATATCCCAAAAAGTCTAATGACGTTTTGCGGTAACTCTCAATTTCAGATTCGGTATTCCAACCTTTGTATGCTCTACACCGTTGAATGGTCGCTTTACCAACAGCAGTCGTTAAAATACCGGCACCGGTTCCCTGAATAATGTCATCTGTTGTTTTATCCAGAATGGGAACAGAAGCCATCAGCTTTTGGGTAAACCGTTCGGTATAACTTAAAATATTTACCGTAGCTACCATCTTCAAAACGTCCCTGAAAACGTTGTAGGTTTCCTTAATACTGGGTCGCTGACTGTATAACTTTACCAACTCAAAAAACATCACTCCGTTTCGGTAAATGACCAGATATATGTCCGCTGCTTTGAATGGTAAAAGCATGACACCGACCATGGTATCACGAACTGTATCCTGGACTTTCTTTTCTGCTTGTTCGTCTAACTGTTTTAGTGCCGGGAAAATGACATCTTCATCCAGCGTTACGATTCTTCGTTTTAGCTGATCACCATTTCCGGATATTGAAAAGGATTTTCCGTCTGATAATATCCCGGACAATGAATTTCGACCATCGACAGGAAGATATTTATTCTTGGATAGCCCTTCTACAACAGACTTCAAATAATAAAGGTGAGCTTTAAGGTAAGTGCTGCTTTCTTTCCCGCCCAAATTATTTGGGTTTGGTGGTATTAATGCAGATGGGAACTCTTTCAGAAGTTTTAATAGTTTCAAGACTCCCCACGCAATGGAACCGATTCCTGCAATCCCAACCACCCAAGCCAACAACGTATGAACTGATGCAAGTGTCTGCAAAGCCCTGATAATTTCTATGACAACAATGAATAGAAGAAGTCCTCCAAGGATATAGAATCCTCTTTTGATTATTTTCCATAGCAGAGTTAGTTGGTCAGTAAACATTTATATTTACCTATAAATCAATAGTTTTTTTTTCTTATCATTAGATTCAATTAACTTGCCTTATTTTGTTTCAATGTATTTTTGAGCTTGTTTTATTGCTTGTGGAACAAGGTGTCCGGGTATTGGAAATGTCGTAACTAGAACTTTTCCGGAAAATAAAAAGATAGCACTTTTAAAAATGCAAAATTTCGTTATCTTGCTATTATGATAGCGATTTTTAATAGTTACACTATCGAGATACTTACGGAACCGACCCTTGAATTTTGAAAAATCTACACCATATCGCCACGCATCTTCTGCTGCCTTTTGAACGTTTTTATGAACGCGTTGTTTTATTCGTTTTTTTGCATGGTTTGAAACAATCAATTTTTGTTCATTTTCTGCTAAATGCAAAATACGTTACTCCTTTATTTTTCCCGTTTAAAGATTCATCGTATTTTAATTTTGGATATTTTCGTAACCAATTTTTTACGTGTGGATGAGACGGAGTAAATTCTTCTCCGAAAATGACGGTCCCCCTTTGCAATGTTTTCAAATGATGTCTAACAGCAATTTTAATTTCACCGCCGACACTGGATGCTCCCCAACCATGAATTATTTTCAGTATTTTTACACCTTCCGATTGTGCCTTTACCAATTCCATTCGCAACCGTTTTTCTGCCTCATATACAGTAGGATTACCCCGCTTTACATTTATTTCCTTGATTAAGCCCCGTTTTATAATGAATTGATTTTTTGCATTGCAATGAGGACAAGTGGACTGTTGGATTTCATTCCCGCATTGTTCACAAATCATTGAATCCATCATCTTCTTTTTTCTTCAATTTTCGGTTTTAGTCCGTCAAACACGATTCGCTTCCAAGGAACGGTAGTTCTTCGAATAAAAATATAAACGGTAAACAGTAAGCAAAATGTAGCTGCTGATAATAAGGTTGCTGCACCTGTTACAGGAAAAACCATAAATGCTATTCCCGAGAAAAAGATATCAGTAGCTAAATGATGGCCAAAAACATACGGTTTAATCTTTTTTGGTAGTTTTTCAACTAAAATCATAACAGCAAGAAATGTCATTGTTCCGATTATAATCCCAGTGGTTATCATAATTATTATATTGTTAATTAATTGAGGATTGTAATTAAATGGTTTTTCTTAACAATAATCTCTTTTGTCAACTCAAACGGTAATTTGATACGATTATTTTCACCAAATTTCGACAATAAACTCTTTTCAGAATTTGTCATCCTAAAAATCATATCACTGTCTACCTTATTTCTTAAACTAATAAAATGACCGTATTTCACCTTAGGTGGTTTTTCATTTAGAACTCTAGAAGTGGACCCCATTGACTGGACACTTTTTTCTGATTTTAAGTTGTGGTGTCTTTCTGCTATTGTTGTCATTATGCAGCCACCCTCACTGATAGCCTATTCAAATATACTGATTCCGGTGTTTTTCTTCCAAGAGATTGATGAGTTCTTTCCGTCAAATTTACAGACATGGTATCCACCTTGCGGTAAATTGAAGTCAATATATTTTAGTTCCTGCCCGAAAGACAGTGGCAGGCGGGCCTGCCCGCCGGTTCTTTGGAGGGCCTGCTCGACGGGCAGGCAGGTCTATTTTATTCATGATTCAACCCCTTAACCCCACCATCGTTCAGCAGGATTCTCATCTGACTAATGGCTATTTGGTTGAGTTTTACCAGCCTTTCACTCTGCTCTAA
>JACNLC010000073.1 GCA_014381725.1 Fidelibacterota bacterium
CACAATAAAGAACGGTTAAGTTGCTTGTATTATTCTGTAATTCAATGTTGTTGTCCCAAATAATGCTGTTGTTAATACTAACTGTGGCGCCCCAATTATAAATACCAACACCATTAGAATCCTCATAATTATCTGATATTGTGACATTTGTTAAGGAAAGTGTCCCTCCAGAAATAAGAATACCATCACCTTTTGTAGAATTAATTCCATAATTTCCAGTTATTTGTGATGTGTTAACGGTGGCACTAGTATTAGATAAATAAAGACCAGCCCCATTTGAATAATCACATGTTATAGTATTTTCAATGATTATAAGACTATCCAACGTAATATTATCACCACTTAAATAAATTCCTCCTCCGTATCCATTAGCAGCTATTATATTATTTCCTTGTATAGTAAGATTCTCCAGTGTGGTATTGGACCCCAAATAAATTCCACCCCCATGTCCGTAATCAACTGAAATTACACTATTTCCTTGTATTGTAAGGTTTTCCAAATTGGAATAATTGGAATTAGATAGATAGACACCACCACCTCTGCTGTATTTATTTGCTCCAAAAACATTTACTATATTTTCTATGATTACACAATTTGTTAGTGTCGCATTATTAGAGTTTTGAATATAAACACCACCTCCATATCCATTGTCACCTGAAATTACGCTATTTCCTTGTATAATAAGATTTTCAAGTATAGCATTGCCGGAACTTGATAGAAAAATTCCGCCACCAACACATGTATATCCTCCACTGTTATCAATCACAGTGTTTTCTTTAACCGTCACATTTCTAATAATAGCGGCTGAATATTCGAGATAAATACCACCACCGCCTTTATAAGACCCAGAAAAATATTCAATACGATTTTGAGATACAATTAAATTTTGTAATGTTGGATCACTTTGATAACAATAAATCCCGCCACCTTTATCATCATATCCTGACCCACCAGATATTGTAAAACCTATTAGTTTCGCATCGTTTGTCTCTTCATTTGTGAATTTTACTACACATTCACTTCCCGTTCCTAAAATTAATGTTTGTTCAATTAAGTTTGTATCTTGAGAAATGATAAAATATGAGGCAACTAAAATATTTTTTCCGTTAAAGTTGATATTACCTATATAAGCCCCAGGTTGAACTAACACAGTATCTCCATCCGTGGATACATTTATCCCTTGCTGTATTGTGCTGTAATCACCAGGTATGTTAATAGTTGTCGCATTTAAATATCCAAATGTTATTAGGACAAGAATGGTTAAGTGAGTTTGTTTGTTCATACTATACCTCTATTTTTTAAATGATCATCTTTATCAACATTGCATAGAATACAAAATTCATTCTACTTAAGGAATTTTGATGTCCCTTTTGCACCATATTTTGAATCATTATTTATTTCATGTGTCCAATATTTTTCCATTTCGATGAGTAGTTCGGTAAAGTCAACTTCAATGTTAAAATATTTATGATTATTGACAGTTTGAAACTCTATCCTTTTTTCTCTACCAATATTATAAAATCTGAAATAAAAAGTAACTTCATATAATGTAATAGAATGAACTAATCTAAATCCTGTTTCATAATGATTCTGATTAAAAAGAGTATGTGATATTATTTCTGGTTCTCCAGTAATACTAATTTTATATGTATCCAAGAATTGTTTAATAATACTATTCAATAAATTATCGTAGTTTTCACTTGTATGTTTCATTTTTCCCTCAATAATGATTTAATTAAACCTCCGAAGGTTATTCAAAAAAAAACTAAAACAGCGTGGAAACTTCCCAGACAATGCCTGAAATCCACCCTAAAATATAAAGAAAATTAACATATCAAATCAGTGACAGTTCGAAACAAGTATTAAGCCATTCCACCTACCCCCATAGAGACTCCTTTTGAAAAAGCGCAAGATCGGGAAATTAACGACTTGATATGAAAGGAATTATCCAGCACCAAAGTATTTTCGATGGGGCAAGCCCCATACCCCAAATAGACAAATAGTCAACAAAACTAATCCCTGCACCAAGTGGAATAAAATCTTCGATTTTAATGCTCCGCATTATTCCACTGTGCGAAGGCAACGAACAGAGAACCCATTTTGCTTACCGCTGTTGCTGCGGTCCACGTCTGAAAGATAGTAATGCAGCGCCCGGCCCCACGCGATGCCACTACCGCTCTCCGAAGAAGACCAGAAGAAACCGTAGAGACCCATACCGCCGTAATAACCATTGCCGCTGCGGTAACCACCCGGAAGGGCCGTAAAACCGCTCTCGTTGGTTGCGCCGGTGTTGGGGCTGTTCCAATGCTCTGTCCCTGTCTCTTTCATCTTTCCACCTACTACACTGCTTCCACCCAAGTAATCAACCAATATCTGCCATTCATCATCCGTGGGTACGTGCCAGCCTTCAGGGGCGATGTTTCGGCTGTCATCCACTGCATACCAGTTGTATAAATAGCCATAAGTATCTGCGCGAGACTCATTGTTGTCGTAAACGGCGTAAGCTCCCGTTGAAAGATTTTACCATTCCCCGTTTCTCCATTCATATCCGTCTTCTTGGTAAATGGATATTGTATTACCATTCATCAAAGATGAAAGTATTTTGGTATCATCAGGACTAAAACTGGCTGACCGTCCCCCATGTCCTCCTGACCACAGAAGAACTCCCGAATCTGTGTCCCATACAGAACTTCCTGATGTCACTTTAGTACCATCAGAACTAAAACTGACCCTATCCCAAACATATGATGCACTACTTGACCAAATTAAATTGCCTGTTTCTATATCCCACAAACTCACTTCCCCTCCACTATTAGATACAGCTTTTGTACCATCAGGACTTATTCTGACAGACATTACAAAGTCTCCACCACTTGAGGGACTTTCTGTCCACATTAGATTCCCTGTATTTACATCCCATACTTCAATTGAATATCCCGCACCAACAACAACCTTTGAATTATCTGGACTAAAAGCAACTGAGAAAATATAATATTGGTCATTTCCTGACCAAAGAAGTTGTCCAGAATCCGAATCTAATACTCTAACTTTATTTTCATTGTCTTCTGCTTCGTAATTCCATAATTCTTCTCCTGAGTTTACATCCCAAACGTGCACTTCAGAACTGCTTGTTGCCACTTTTGAATTATCTGGACTAAACGAAATTCCCCCTTCACTCCAACTATTAGTAACAGCAACTTTTTCATTATTAGGACTGAATACAACTGGGGCGGACATGCCACCGTTAAACGAACCGCAAAAAAAGGCATCCCCTGTGTTCGCATCTAATACATATGGTCCACAACACTGATTTGGTGTAAACGCAATTCTTGAATTATCAGGACTTATAGCAATTCTATTAACTCCGTGGGTATATTCTTCTTTTTCCCATATCAATCCACCAGTTTGAAGATTCCATACTTTTAAGGAGGTATTTTGATTTCCAAAATCACCATCACCCGATGCTACAAAATTATTATTGGGACTGATTACGGCAGAAAACACATCATTATTATGTGTTCCTGACCAGAGTAATGAATAAGAAGATACCACCCATTTTATTTTTCCTACTTCACTTGGTTCTGATATATTATTATCGGAATATGCTTTAATACGGTATCCATAAACATTTTCAATTGAAACGTTAGTATTAGTGTAGGTTGTAATATAAACTATATCTATTTCTTCAAAATCACCATTGTTTACACTTTGTTCTATCTTATAACCCACCACAGCATCAAATACATGTTCATCCCAACTTAAGATAACTTCCGATTCTGAAACGTGGATAATGTAGAAATTAGTCGGTGAAGAGTGATCTTGCTACAAAAAAACGGACACATGAAGAAGTCATGTTGTGATTTTGTTTG
>JACNLC010000063.1 GCA_014381725.1 Fidelibacterota bacterium
TAACTTCTTATATACATCAAGATGTTCCAATTTCTTCATAAGCAATATTCCTTAAGAACAGATTACTTGATGACGACAGTGAATGGTATCGCTGTTCTTTTGGGGGTGTTTTTTTTAAATGGATTTATTGCAAGACAATATGGACTTGAAGTTTTAGGAGAATTCCTTCTTGTTAGGCGTACAGCATTTGCAATGATGGGTATTTTATTAATTGGAATGAGTATAGGGCTTCCAAGTTTGATAGGTCGCTCAAAAGAAAGCAAGATTGAAGGAAGTGCGTTTGTCATTTTTGTTATGTTTACTTTACCGATTGTTGGATTTATCACATATATAATAAGTCTTGGTTACATTTCCGGTTTCAATATGAATCATTCATTGGCTTACGGTATCTTCTTGATTGGAGCATCTCTACAATACATGACGTACGGTGTATATCGAGGATATATGAAAATGATAGGTGCAAACAGCATTCAAATTATTGGAACTGCACTTATCCCTATTGCTGTTTTTATTTTTGTAGGTGATCTGTCCCGAAGTTTATCAATCATTGGAATGAGTTTAATTCTATTAAATGCTTTTGCATTTTTTCTTCATACCTCAGGTAAGATCAACTTAATAATCAAATGGCAGACTATAAGGAAAATAATACGTTTTGGTGCTGAGCGTTTAATTAGCTTTGTATCGCAATTTATTTTATTGGCGGGAGCTCCATTACTTGTTTCTGCTTACAGCCCTTATACAGACCTGGCTTATTTTAATTCTTTAATTAGCCTTGTAAGATTACTTCTTTTTGTCGTAGGACCGTTAGGAGTGGTGCTGTTACCGAGGATCGCAAAAGCAGTAAGAGAGAATAACGAGTCTCAGATCGCTCAAGGGTTAACAGTCTTGATGAAAATAACACTGTTCTTTGGTGGCTTGATAGCCGTTTTCCTTAGCTCAACAGGTGGGATAATCTTAGAATTGTGGTTGGGCTCGATTTCAGAAACAGGAGTCTGGATGGCTTCCGTATTATTATTTACCATACCATTCTATATGATTGTTGAAATTATGAGGAGCCCTATTGATGGTTTGTCACTTAGAGGGTATAACTCAATCATTTACCTAATTGCTGCTATGGCGTTAATTGGATCTTTTTATTTATTGACTTATTTTAATATCTCTGAATTACATGCAGGTGTTTATTGCTTCTTGATTGGTTATATTACTGCCGCAATTGGAAGTATTATCGTTATTAAAAAACTCACAAATATTTTCTTACCTAATATTCAGTTTTTTGTTACAATAATTTTAGTATTCGCGGGTTTTTATACTAGCAACATGATTATTAATCATATCTTTCTTTCAATCTCAATTCAGTTTATTCTTAAACTGGCTTTATTATTGCTGTTTTGTGGTTTGGCTTTCTTTCAGACTAAAGGACTTATTCAAGAACTTAATCAGTTATCTAAAGAATTATGACATCCTCTAAGAAGAAGATCAAAATTTTTATTTTCTCATCAGTTCATCGTTGGAATGACACTCGTATATTATATAAGCAAGCGACTTCATTAGTAAAGAAATACGATGTTGAATTACATGCTTCTGCTATGTTTAAACATAAGAAAATAAATGGTATTGATGTATTTGGTTTACCTCAATGGTATAAAGTATCTGAAAGAAAGAAAACACGAGAAGAACTTTGGTCAAGAGTTAAACAATCTGATGCTGATATTTTTCATTTTCATGATCCGGAATTATTGTGGATGGGAATTAAAATCCGTATTCTTCTAAAGAAAGAAGTTATTTATGATATTCACGAGGATTATGAAAAAGCAATTTTATCAAAAAACTGGATTCCTAAATATTTTAGATATTTATTAAGCAAATTGTTTTATTATTTTGAACAAATTTCGGTGATGGTAATAAAAAATATTATTAGCACGACGAATCCAATTTCAAATAAGTTTAAGTCACTCAGTTTAAATAAAACAATAATATTTAATTTTCCATTTACATCAACTATAGAACCCGATATTCAGAAGAAAGATGAAAATTTAGTTATTTATGTTGGAGGGATAACAGAAATCCGAGGATTCAGCGAAATTTTAGATGCATTCTCATTACTGGAAAAGAATAAATTTAAATTTTTGGTAATTGGTCCTATAAGCAAAAATTATCAAAAAAAGTTAGAAAATAAAGTAAAATATTTAAATTTAACTAATAAAATTGAGTTTACTGGATTGTTACATTATGATGATATATTTCAATATATTAAAAAAGCAACTGTCGGATTGTTATGTTATTTGCCAGTTCCAAATCATTTTGTTACATTCCCAAACAAAATATTTGAGTATATATCTGTAGGGACACCTGTAATTGCATCAAATTTTCCATTGTATCGTCAAATAGTTGATGATGCAAATTGTGGTATGTTAGTTGACCCTACAAATCCTGCAGATATTGCTGATAAAATAGAGTATGCTTTAAACAATCCAATCGAAATGAGAGAATTTGGTGAAAATGGATATAATAAAATTCAATCAAAGTATAATTGGGAAAATGAGGAAAATAAATTGTTAGATTATTATAAAAAGATATTGACAAATTAAAAATGAAAATTGACATTATAGCAGGTGCAAGGCCAAATTTTATGAAAATAGCTCCAATTATAGAAGCTATTGAGAATAAACAGTTTAAAGGTATTGAAATTGAATTCAGGCTAGTTCATACAGGACAGCATTATGATAAAAAAATGTCAGGTAATTTCTTTGAGCAACTTGGCATCCCTGAACCTGATGTAAACTTACAAGTAGGTTCTGGAACACAAGCAGAACAAACTGCGAATATTATGGTTCGCTATGAAAAGTTACTTATCAATGAGATGTCTGATATTTGTCTAGTTGTTGGGGATGTGACTTCTACGATGGCATGTGCTATAGTCGCCAAAAAAACTGGACTTATAGTAGTTCATGTAGAGGGTGGAATTCGATCTTTTGATTTAACAATGCCAGAAGAAATTAATCGAATGGTTACGGATTCTATAACTGATTATTTCTTTACAACCTCTAAATCTGCAAATAATAATCTAGAAAAGTTAGGAATAAAGAAGGAACAAATTTTCTATGTCGGTAACACAATGATAGATACGCTCTTTAAACAAATGAAGAATTTTACTAAACCTAGGGTATATCGAGAATTAAAATTAGAACAAAAAAAGTATTTGGTGATGACAATGCACAGGCCTGCGAATGTTGATGAAATTGATAAACTTAGAGAATTTTTAATTACAATTGAAGAGAATGTTAATAATCGAAAAGTTATTTTTCCTGTTCATCCTAGGACTGATAAAATTTTAATAGAAATGGATATTGACTTTAAATCTATCATTCCAATTTCCCCACTATCGTATTTAGAGTTTAATTATTTGGTTAATAATTCGATGGCCGTAATTACTGATTCTGGAGGGATAACTGAGGAAGCTACAGTTATGGGAATTCCATGTATGACACTTAGAGATAACACTGAACGACCTGAAACAATAACTGAAGGAACAAATGAACTAATTGGAACAGATCCTGTGAAATTGATTCCTGCATTGGAAACATTATTTACTGGAAAGTGGAAAAGAGGTACAATTCCTTATCTTTGGGATGGAAAAACTTCAGAAAGAATAGTTGAACAATTATTAGAAATAAAATGAAAATACTATTTCTAACAGATAATTTTCCTCCAGAAATGAATGCTCCTGCAACTCGAACAATGGAGCATTGTCGAGAGTGGGTACGTAGTGGTGTCGAAGTTACAGTAATTACATGTGTCCCTACTTTACCTGGCGGTAAAGTATTTGCCGGTTACAAAAATAAGTTTGTACAAAAGGAGTTTGTTGAT
>JACNLC010000077.1 GCA_014381725.1 Fidelibacterota bacterium
ATTATGGAGACTTGTTGATGAAGTGAAAAATGTTGGGTGAAACCGAAATAGACCAATTGGTGTATTAGTTGTATGGTTTGTCGGAAGATGAGATTGCAATTGTTGAGGAGAGCACACAATAATTGTGAATGAAAAATTCCCCTCATCGAGAGGGGTGGCAGACGCAGTCTGACGGGGTGTTAAAAAACACTTAAAACACCCCTTCACTCCGTGAAGCCCCTCTACCAGAGGGGAATAAAACCGATACCGAAATTGAATCCGAAATAGACCAATTAGTTTATGCGTTGTATGGTTTGACCGAAGAGGAGATACAAATAGTAGAATTATCAATTATGAATGATGATTGAAAAAAATAAAACAATAAAATTTGATAAAACCATTGAAGCGTTGTATTGTAACAAATACAAAAAAGCCCTTACACTATGCAAAGGGCTTTAAAAGAGCGGGATGGACGAGACTCGAACTCGCAACGTCCGGCGTGACAGGCCGGTGCTCTAACCAAATTGAACTACCACCCCAATATCATTACAAATACAGAATTTGTAAATAATTGTATTACTTCGATTTATACAAAATCGAAGTAGGTATAATAACACAATATCCTACGACTAATATCACAGGTGCTAGTTTAACTGATTGAAAACTAGTAGTTTCTCCTGTAATCATCACAATATAGCCAATAATAATTGTGAGTATCCCGATTCCAAAAAGCAAATAATTAACTTTTGTGAATGACCACGATTGAAATAAATTTGTTTCTTGTGTTTTCTTGTCATCCATAAGTCTCGTAAATTAGGATAAATAAATAATCTGATACAAGCATTAGAATAAAAATATCAAAAATAATTTTGTTCTTCTCTCAAATTCTATATGCGAAGTAAATTTCACAATCGGTATGAAGACCATTTTTCAAAGATATCATCAACTAATAAAAATTATTCTCAGTTCAGTAGTTGTGCTACTGATTGGAATAGTGTCGTTTATAGTTATAGTATTATCGACAGACATCCATTGTAAGGATACTTCCAAAGTCATTACAATCCCGAACGGAGCAACTGCCTATTCGGTATCTAAATTATTAGAAACTGAATCCTGTTTAGTTTTTCCTTCTATTTTTGTAACAGCTGTAAAGTTGACTTTTAATGAAAGAAATATTAAAGCTGGAAGATACACTTTAAAAGGAATAAGAACAATTGGTGAATTAGTTAGGATGATTACTTCTCCTACAGCAAAAAGAATTAGGGTAACTATACTTGAAGGATGGACAATTGAAGATATAGCTGATGAGTTATCTTTTAAGTTGAATATTGATACATATCATTTTACACAGCTTTGTAAGGATTATAATTTTATGCACTCTTTGGGAATTAATGCTCCATCTTTGGAGGGATTTTTATTTCCTGATACTTACATTTTACTTTCATCTTACACAGAAGAAGATATTATCGAACTTCTTGTCAATCAATTTAATTACAATTATAAAAATCAAATAGAAAAGTTAGCTAAACAAATTCATTTGAATAAATTGGAAGTTTCTACTTTAGCATCAATTATTCAGGGTGAAGCAATATATGATTACGAAATGAGTAAAATTTCTTCTGTTTACCACAATCGTTTAAAGAAAAATATGCCATTACAAGCTGACCCAACTATACAGTATATTACTCCAGGGAAAAATCGTCGATTGTATCATAAAGATTTGAAAACAAATTCGCCATACAATACTTACAAGCACAAAGGTCTTCCTCCTGGTCCTATTAACAACTCCGGGATTTCTGCATTGCTTGCTGCGGTAAATCCTGATACAACTCCATATTTGTATTTTGTTGCAGATGGAAACGGAAGGCATATTTTTAGCAAAACAAATGCAGAACATAACCAAGCAAAATACAATGTTAAGAAAAATCGTAGAAAGTAATTCGTGAAATTTAATATAAACAATCTTAATCCCACACAAAAAAAAGCTGTTCAATCAACTGATAAACCATTGTTGATTTTTGCAGGGGCTGGTAGTGGAAAAACTCGTGTTCTCACTTATAAAATTGCATATCTAGTCGAAGAAAAAGGAATATCTCCTAAGCATATCCTTGCAGTTACTTTTACAAACAAAGCAGCATCTGAAATGAAAGATAGAGTTCAAGATTTACTCCCAAACCAAGATGTGTCTCGAATGAGTGTTGGAACTTTTCATTCGATAAATGCACGAATTTTGCGTAAGGAAATCCATCGTTTAGGATATTCTAACGATTTTACTATTTACGATTCAGATGATTCAAAGAGATTAATAAAATCAGTTATTCTAAATCATAATCTTGATGTAAAACAATTTGAACCTAAATCTGTCAGAACAATCATTAGTTGGTTCAAAAATAAAATGAAAACTCCAGAAGAAATCCAAAATGGTGCAAATGGATTTCGCGAAGAAAATATTGCTGAAATCTATAACGGTTATCAAATTGAACTCAAAAATAATAATGCAGTTGATTTTGACGATTTACTTGTTTTACCGCTTGACATATTCCGCGAGTATCCGGAAAGATTGAATTATTATCAATCGCTTTATGAGTTTGTTTTGGTTGACGAATATCAAGATACAAATAAACCACAATTCAAGTTTGTTTACGCTCTTTCTCAAAAGCATAGAAATATTTGTGTTGTTGGAGATGATGACCAGTCAATTTATGGTTGGCGTGGTGCGGATATTAAAAATATATTAGATTTTGAAGAATCATTTGGAGATGTAGAAATCGTAAAATTGGAACAGAATTATCGTTCTACTCAAAACATATTAGATGCTGCATTTTCAGTGGTTTCGCAAAATGAAAATAGAGCTCCGAAAAAATTATGGACAGAAAACAAAAAAGGTGAATTAATTACAGTTATCGAATCATTAGACGAACGAGACGAAGCTCGAAAAATACTTGATACAATTCAAAAGGAATATTCCAAAAATGGAAAAGACCTTGACAATTTTGTAATTCTGTATCGAACTAATGCACAAAGCCGTCCAATTGAAGATCAACTTAGGCGAAATTCAATTCCATACACAATTGTTGGTGGAGTAAAGTTTTACGACAGAAAAGAAGTGAAAGATGTTTTGGCTTATCTTAGGTTGATTGTAAATCCATTGGATTCTATCTCTTTTGAACGAATCATCAATTTCCCTGTCCGAGGTATTGGAAAAACAACTGTTGACAAACTCAAAAGTTTTGGTAAAGAAAATAACAAATCATTATTTGATACTTTGCAAAATTCAAACGAATTACCGATTGGTCAAAAACAAAAACAGAGTATTGAGTTATTCCATAAGTTAATTGAGTTTTATAGAAATCAAATTGATAAAGAAACTGCAGACAATATAATTAACTCTCTTGTTGATAATCTTGGACTTGAAGAATTTTACTTAACTCAAGAAACTGAAGAATCAATGGAACGATGGGAAAATGTCAATGCGTTGATTTCTAGCATTACTGAGTTCTGCGAGAGAAATGAAAATGTCGGACTAAAA
This sequence comes from Fidelibacterota bacterium, assembly GCA_014381725.1. GTDB lineage: Bacteria > Fidelibacterota > Marinisomatia > SCGC-AAA003-L08 > JACNLC01 > JACNLC01. The sequence continues at coordinate 3,509 of JACNLC010000077.1, forward strand.
GAATTTTTGGAAGAGGTTTCTCTCCTTTCAGATATTGATGAATGGAACGAATCTAGAAGTTCTGTAACTTTAATGACCCTACATAGCGCTAAAGGATTAGAATTTCCTATAGTGTTTATTGCAGGAATGGAAGATGGACTGTTTCCAATTACAAGTCGTTTGGAATCCGAAGAAGATATGGAAGAAGAACGCAGATTATTTTATGTTGGAGTTACAAGAGCGGAAGAAAAAGTGTATTTATCTTATGCAAATTCTCGAAGACGATTTGGCGGAATGCCAGTTTCTTGTATTCGTTCTCAGTTTTTAGATGAGTTACCTAACAAATTAGTTGAATTTAAGTCAACTAGAAAACGCAATGTACCAATTTATCAGACAAATAAATCAACTCATTATCGAAAGTCAATATCTAATTCACCTTCAAGTGAATCAAAATCTAATTATCAGGTTGGTGATGTTGTTTCGCATAAAATATTCGGTACTGGAACTGTACTTAGGGTCGAAGGAGCAGGTGAAAATGCAAAACTAACTGTCCAATTTACTGGAAATGTTCGTAAGAAAATAGTTGCTAAGTTTGTTAAGTAAAGTCATAACCTTCCAAAATAACTTCTCCATAAAGAGATAACGGGATTATCCAAATTATTAGTTTAGTTACTTGTTCTTTTCTCTTGACAGAAAAAGAACCAAAGAGGTCAAGACTACACTCAATTTGCTAAAACAACTATTTTCATTTATAAAAGAAATTCAACTTTTGTTTTTATATGCAAATTGAGTAAGGCAAAAATTCAATAGAGTACTAATAATTTGATATGAAATTAAATTTGCCAAATATTTTTTACTCTGACCTAAATCTTTAATAAATTACCAATCATTATTTTCAATCAAAAGGTATGTTTATGAATCCACAACTTTGGCAACCATCGAAAGAACGAATAGAAAATTCACAAATGAGCAAATTCTGTGAATTTGTAAATCAACATTATTCACTAAAGCTGACAAACTATCACGAATTATACGATTGGTCAATTCAAAATATATCAGAATTTTGGGAAGCAATTTGGGAATTTACAAATGTCATTCACTCCGCAGATTTCACGCAAATTATTGATGATTTACTTAAAATGCCTGGAGCAAAATGGTTTTCTAATGCCAAACTAAATTATGCTGAAAATCTGCTGAAATATAGAGATGACAGAATTGCAATCCAATTTTATGGAGAAGATTCAATTCGCAGAACTCTAACTTACTCAGAACTCTACGAGCAAGTAGAAAAGTTGGCTTTTGCACTAAAATCTGTCGGTGTAGAAAAAGGAGATAGAGTCGCTGGTTTTATGCCAAATTTACCAGAAACAATCATCGCAATGTTGGCAACGAGTAGCATTGGAGCGATTTGGTCATCGTCTTCACCGGATTTTGGAATTAAAGGAGTTCTCGATAGATTTTCTCAAATTTCACCAAAAGTCATTTTTGCAACTGAAGGATATTTTTATAAAGGAAAACGATTTGATTCGTTGCAAAAATTAAAGGAGATTCTGAATCAATTGCCATCAGTTGAGAAAGTTGTAATTACAGAATATACACAAAAAGCCAATTTATCTGACTTTGCAAATGCAACAACTTGGGATGAATTTCTACCACAAAATGCTCACAAATTAGAATTTGAGCAATTACCTTTTGGTCATCCACTTTATGTGATGTACTCTTCTGGGACAACAGGAAAACCAAAGAGCATTGTGCATTCAGCAGGCGGAACTCTAATACAACATTTGAAAGAATTGGTTCTTCATACCGACCTTAAAAGAGACGATACAATTTTCTATTTTACAACTTGTGGTTGGATGATGTGGAATTGGTTAGTTAGTGGTTTGGCAGTTGGTTGTACTATAGTTTTATACGATGGGAATCCGTTTTATCCAAATCCTGAAGCTCTTCTCAAAATGGCTGATGAGCTTAATATTACAATTTTCGGGACAAGTGCTAAATATATTGCATCTTTGGAATCCGCAGGTGTTAAGCCAAATAAAGTATCTGATTTCTCAAAACTAAAAACAATACTCTCTACCGGTTCTCCACTTAGTGAAGACAGTTTTGAGTATGTTTATCGCGACTGGAAATCGGATGTTCAGCTTAGCTCAATAGCTGGGGGAACTGATATTGTATCCTGCTTTATGCTTGGGAATCCAACTTTACCAGTTTACAAAGGTGAAATTCAGTGTCGTGGACTTGGAATGAAAGTCGAGAGTTTCAACGAACTTGGTGAGACTGTATTCGAAAAAAAAGCTGAACTCGTTTGTACTGCTCCGTTTCCATCAATGCCGATTTACTTTTGGAACGATAATGATGGAAGAAAATATCATAATGCTTATTTTGATGTATATACTAATATTTGGCGACACGGAGATTATGTTGTGATTACCGAAAATGGTGGAGTTCAAATGTTTGGGCGTTCAGATGCGACTCTTAATCCCGGTGGTGTAAGAATTGGTACTTCTGAGATATACCGAATTGTTGAAAATATTTCTGAAATTTCCGATAGTGTAGTTGCGGGTCAAAATTGGGAGAATGACGAAAGAGTTATTCTATTCGTGAAACTTAATGACAGTGCAGTTTTGGATGACAATTTGAAAAATGAAATCATAGTAAATATCCGTAAAGGTTGCAGTCCGAGACATATACCTGCTAAGATTATTGAAGTAGAAGATATCCCATATACTATTAATGGAAAAAAAGTTGAAGTAGCTGTTAAGAAAATTATCCACGGAGAGGATGTTGCTAATCGAGAGGCACTTGCAAATCCTAAAGCACTTGATTGTTTCAAAAACTTAGATGAGTTGAAAGCCAAAAGTAAAAGCATTTAAGCACTCTTTTCGCAATCCCAATTTTTCAATTTGCGAGAATTTTAATGAAACAAAACCATTAATTGTTTGTAATAAATTACATTAAACTCAAAATAATTCTCCAAATGAAAAACTTCTTATTTAAAAGGGTATTGAAATCAGTCGTAAATTTAAGGCTATGGAAATGAACAAAATTTACCAACACAATGTACATTTCGATTTTATGTCGAGAGCATTTGAATTGGCTAAACTCGGACGAAATTCAGTATCTCCAAATCCTATGGTTGGATGCGTATTGGTAAAAAATGGAGAAATTATCGGCGAAGGTTATCATCAACAATATGGTGGTGCACACGCTGAAGTCAATGCAATTAGCAACTCAATAACAGATCCTGTTGATGCTACAGCTTATGTAACAATGGAACCTTGTAATATCACTGGGAATACTCCTCCTTGCACAAAACTACTTATTGAAAATGGAATTGCAGAAGTATATATCGCAATGAGAGATCCAAATCCGGAAGTAAATGGTAATGGAATTCGAGAACTGCAAGAAGCAGGTATCATGGTTCATCCGGAAATTCTCGAAGATGAAGCAGTTGAGTTGAACAAAGCATATATCAAAAAAGCTACAACTGGTCGTCCATTTGTAATAGCTAAAGTTGCAGAATCATCAGATGGATATTTAGGAATTGACTCAGAGACTCAAACTCAAATAACCAACAAAGATGCAATTATTGATGTCCACAAACTTAGAGCTGAAGTTGATGCAGTATTGATTGGTAAGCAAACGGCATTGGTTGATAATCCCAAGTTAACTGTAAGAGAAGTTAGCGGACAAAATCCAATACGAGTAATATCAGATACTTACCGTACTTTACCATTGAATTTAGAAATATTCCGTGACCAAAAAGCAGAGACTATTGTTTTATGTTCAGCAAAATTGTATCACCCGAATAAAACCACATATTGCAGATATCTAACTATAAAAGAAGAGAATAACAAATTATCACCTGATCATATTTTATTAACACTTGCTAAAGAGGGAATTAACTCTCTGATGATAGAAGGTGGTGCAAAATTGCTAAAATCTTTTTTTGATGAAGATTTGATAGATGAAGTTTTCGTCTATACTTCATCACAATCACTTAACAATGCCAATCTAAAAAATCCACTTGTATTAAATGAAGATTGGGAGCTAATAGAAACCCGTCAATTAGGACAAGACAAACTAAAAATATCACGAAAGAAAAAAGTATGTTTACAGGAATCATAGAAGAATTAGGACAAGTCAAAAAAATATCAGAAACATCATCAGGTAAACAATTCAAAATATCTGCTAAATATGTGACTGAAGATCTAAAAATTGGTGATAGCATTGCAGTTAACGGAGTGTGTTTAACGGTTGTGGATATTTCTAAACGATCGTTTTTACTTGATTTAGTTTATGAAACACTTAAACGATCTAATCTTGGAGATTTAGTCGAAGGTTCTAAAATCAATTTGGAACGAGCTTTGAAACTATCTGACAGATTAGGTGGACATATTCTCCAAGGTCATGTAGAGACAGTTGGACTAATAGTAGATAAACAAGCTGTAGGAGATGGTGCAGAATTGACAATTAGCATTAGCCCGGAATGGATGCGTTATTGTATTCATAAAGGCTCAATTGCTCTTGATGGAGTTTCAATGACAATTGCTTCTATATCTAGAAATTTGATTACAGTTGCTGTTATTCCCCACACACTGGAAGAGACCACTTTGGGTATAAAAGAAAAAGGGGATACATTTAATATCGAAACAGATATTATTGGGAAACATATTGAACGGTTGATGAGCTTTGATGAAGAAGATTTAGAAGAAGGTGAATCATATACCGAAAGCATAATGAATTGGGGTTTTGGAGAAAGTTAATGAAAGATTTTAATACAATAGAAACTGCTATAGAACATTTTCGTAATGGGGGAATGCTTATTGTAGTTGATAATGAAGACCGTGAAAATGAAGGTGATTTTTTAATTTCAGCAGAAAAAGCAACTCCCGAAGATATCAATTTTATGATAAAAGAAGGTAAAGGGTTGCTTTGCATATCAATACTGCCTAACTGTGCGGATAAACTTGAGTTAACACCGATGGTGTCAAGTAATACATCATTACATCAAACAGCTTTTACAGTCAGCGTTGATGCGGTGGAAAATACAACAACCGGTATTTCTGCAAAAGACAGATGGCAAACAACTCAAGTAATTATTAATGATAATGCAAAACCATCCGATTTAGTTCGCCCGGGACATATGTTCCCATTAGTTGCAAAAGAAGGTGGAGTTCTCCAAAGGACAGGCCATACAGAAGCTGGAGTAGATTTTGCACGATTAGCTGGTTTAAAACCAAGTGCACTACTTGTTGAAGTTGTTGATGAAGATGGAAGTATGGCAAGAAGAGACAAACTAAAAGTTATAGCTGAAAAACACAATATTCCGATAGTAACCATTGCCGATTTAATCAAATATCGTAGAAAAAATGAAAAACTTGTTGAAGAGCTTTCTTCAATTCCATTTCCATCAAAGTATGGTGATTTTACTCTAAAATTGTTTGAAGATAAAATTCATAGAGATCACCACATTGCTTTAGTCCACGGAGATATATCAGAAGACAAAGAAGTTTTGGTTAGAGTGCATTCTCAATGCCTTACAGGTGATTTGTTTGGTTCTCTGAGGTGCGATTGTGGAGATCAGCTTCATAGCGCAATGAGGAAAGTAAATGAATCTGGCTCAGGTGTAGTTGTTTATTTGCGTCAAGAGGGTCGTGGGATTGGTTTAAAAAATAAGATATTAGCATACAAACTTCAGGATGAGGGTTTAGATACTGTTGAAGCTAATATTCGTCTTGGATTTCCGGATGACTTGCGAGAATACGGAATTGGTGCACAAATTTTGAAAGAGTGCGGTGTTAGAAAAATGAAACTGCTAACAAATAATCTAAGAAAAATAGTTGGCTTAGAAGGTCATGGCTTAGAAGTTACAGGTAGAGAATCAATCGAAATTGAAACAAATATTGTCAATGAAAGATATCTCAAAACGAAAAGAGATAAACTTGGGCATTTGATTCTTAAAAGAGAGGAATCTGGAAATGACTAACATCATTGTTGGAAAACCATTTGCTAAAGGTAAGAAAATCCATATAGTTGTTGGTGAGTTTAATGAGATTGTTTCCGATTCTCTTTTAAATGGTGCAGTTGATGCTTATTGTAATTTTGGTGGAAATCCAGATGATTTAACTATAATCAAAGTTCCAGGTGCATTTGAAATTCCTGGAGCAGTTAAAATTGCAGTTGAAAATTCATTTCCAGATGCAGTAGTTACACTTGGAGCAATCATTCGAGGGGGTACTCCTCATTTTGATTTTGTCGCAACTGAATCATCTAGACGAATTTCAGAATTATCTCTAAAATACAATATCCCTGTAATGTTTGGGATTTTAACAACCAACGATTTGAAACAAGCATTAGAGCGAGCAGGTACTAAAGCTGCTAATAAGGGATGGGAAGTAATGGAATCTGCACTGAAAACAATTTCTGTTTATGAGCAAATATCTGATAGTGAAACTTTTTAAACCAACTAATTATTTCCTTTTTTATGTTATAACCTTAATTTCACTAAGCACTGCAAGTGATTGGAATACTCTAACTTCAATGCTTACACCTACAGGAATTACCATACAAGAAAATGATATTTACGCATCAACTGTTGGTGGACTTCTGAAATTTGATAGAGTAACAAACGAATTTTCGTTTATTAAACACTACGAAGGTTTGGAGCACCTCGATATTTCCACAATGGCAAAGGATTCTTACAACCAATTTTGGCTTGGTGGTAATTCACCAAATGGAACAATCCAAATATATCATACTAGCAATGGATTAGTAGAACATATCCAACATTTGGATATTGATGAGATAATTAAGTTTAGTATTAGAGATAGTCTTGCTTTTGCGATTTACAGAAACGCTACTACATTCGGAATAATAAAACTTCTTATTGATGATGAAATTCCAGTTTACATAGATTATTACAATAATTTTCCTATTTCTTTCCAAGAAATTGTAGATATAGACCACAATTCAGATTCAGTATTTGTGACTACAGATGGAGGAATTCTAACTGGCTCACTATCAGATAACTTGAAAATTCCATCATCTTGGGAAGTATCGTTTGCAAACGATAATCCAAAACAAGTGGTTGTGGGAGTGGACAACTTTATCATAACATCCAATGAAATAATGGATTTCTCAGGTAGTAACATCTATAACTTAGGATTTAATGGAAATCCAATTGATGCACAAATAATAAATAACCAAATTTGCCTACTCACAACACATCAATATTACGAATTTGATTTATCTGGCAATGTATTAACATCGTTTGCCGTACCTGTATCATCTCAATTTACTTGCTTTGATAAAAAAGATGAAACGATTGTTTTGGGAATCAACAATCACGGATTTCTACTTTTTGACTCACAAACAACAGATTATGAGTATTATGTACCAAATACTCTAGCTTCCAATATTTATACAGCAATTAGCACAACAGAAAATAATGAATTGATAGGTGTTGGAGAGTCTGGCTCATTCATACAACAAAATTCTGAACAATTTGTTAATTTTATTCCATCTACTATTGCTGAATCGTACCCGATTAACATTGAAAGTGAATTTAATTATTTCATCGGTTATGAAGTAGATTTCGTAGTTGGAAGCAAAGATGCTTGGAGCATTATCCAAAACAACTCAAGCAATTTAGTCTTTAGCAATAGTGGAATTAGACCTTCAAATCCAGCTAATAGAGGTGGAGTTATTGAGATTAATCCAGAAACAGCTGAATGTACAGTTTATGACACTACAAATGGAGTTTTAGATGGATTAAATGGAATCTACAATAGCAGTTGGACTAATAGTTATCTTGTTGTCCATCAAATTAAAGAAGATAATTATACCAATACTTGGGTTGTTAATCCATATTCTGAAACTTATAATCACATTGCCGCTGTACAACTTGCAAATTCGGATGATTGGATTCACATTACTGCACCTGATAACACATCGTATTATCCGCACGAGATTACTTTTGATAACAGAAATAGAGTATGGTTTGGCTTGGGAAATTTACAAACAATGGGTGAATCATCATTTGATTTTTCCAAAGGAGCTATAAAGGTTTTGGATTATAATAATCTGGAAGATGAAACAGATGATGAATGGTTTATTGGAAATGACATAGATTTATCTGATTTACCAGATGGAAACAACACTACTGTTTGGTCTTTAGAGTTTGATAATTCCGACCAATTATGGGTTTTAACAGATGAAGGCGTGCAAGGATATTTTGTTTATAATTATAATGGAGATATTCAACTAGACGCAATCAGAAAGGCGTATGATACCGACGGGAATGAAGTCAATTTAATGTTTCTTTCTTATGCATCATTCGATAAAGGTGATAAAATCAGAATTGACGCTCAGGATAATAAATGGATTATTTCAAAGTCAGGAGCGTGGATAATTCAGCAAAATTTATCATTTTGGCATCCAGAAGATAATGTAAATTCGGAAGAGGGAATAACAGAAGGTAACAGTGGATTATTATCAAATTACATTTACGATATTGCATTTGATAATGTTAATGGAATTGCATATTTAGCGACAAATAAAGGTGTTTCCACACTAGATATTCCATTTTCAATAAATCCTACTATTCAAACCAAACTCTCAATTTCTCCTAATCCGTTTATTATTAAGCAAGATAGTTATTTTGAAATTAGCAATTTCTACGCTGGTTCTACTGTGAAAATTATGACATTATCTGGTAAAGTTGTGTTTGAGAAACAACTTCCATCTAACCAAAATCGATTAAATTGGGATGGTAGTATGAAGAATGGAAATTACCTTGGTTCTGGAGTTTATCTGGTTACAGTCCACCATACAGAAAAAGGTAATGCAGTAACAAAATTAGCTATTATCAGACAATAACTTTTTCATTAAATCCAAACTCAGATTGTAGTTCATTAACTACATTTTTTACCAAAGCTGTTCTATCCTTGTGGGGCAAAAATGAGCTCTTGAATCCATTTATGATAATTGTACAAATATCATCATAAGTGAGATTAAACAATTTTGTAGCTAACCAATACTCATTACTTAAAGTTGTACTAGATATCAATCGATTGTCAGTGCATAGAGTTACTCGCAAATTTTCATCTAAATAGTACTTAAAAGGATGTTCTTGCAAGTTTCTTACTACATTAGTATGAAAATTACTTGTTAATGAAATTTCTAGAGCAATCCTATGATCGTTGATATAATTCATTAAATCTATATCTTCTTGTAAGCGAGTTCCGTGTCCTATTCTATGAGCTCCACAATAGTGCACTGCTTGGTGTATTGATTCAGGGCCAAACGCTTCTCCAGCGTGGATAGTGGCATTAATGTTGTTGTTTAAAATTGTATAAAATGCTTCACGGTGATCTTTTGCAGGAAAGTTCTCTTCTGCACCGGCAAGATCAAATCCAACTACTCCTTTGTTTTTATACTTAACAGTTAAGTTTGCTAAAGTTAGAGAAACTTCCGGTGAAATATTTCTTATTCCACAAATAATGATTCCAGTTTTGATACCAAAATCTTGTTCTGCTTTATCTAATCCTATTTTTACTGAATCAACAGCTTCTTCCACCGTCATCCCGCTATCTGTATGCAAAACTGGAGAATACCGAACTTCTAAATATCTTATATTTTCTTTGTGGCAATCTTCGGCTAATTCATAAGCAGTCCTTGTTAATGAATCTGGTGTTTGTAAAACAGAAAGAGTAATAGCAAATCTTTCCAAATATTCTTCCAGACTACCTGTGTTATCCCTAATTTCTAAAATATCTTTCAATTTAGTTTTGTCAAAAGTTGGTAGATCAATATTTTGTTTATTGGCGAGGTCAATAATAGTGTCAACTCGTAACGATCCATCCAAATGGCAGTGTAATTCAGCCTTTGGAAGTTTTTTGATTAAGTCTTCTGTAATGTTCATTTTATTCCTTTATTTCTTTATTAATATTTTTGTAAACCAAGCTATGATTCCAATAAACAGAATTAGCCCCAACCAAGAATATCCTCCGATAGAAATCCACCAGTCTGGTTTATTAGTTATAAAAATAGGTACTGCAACGAGAATTCCCATAATTGCTTCCCCAGTAATAAGTCCCGATGCAAAAAGAAGTCCTTTCTTTTCTGTATGTTCGTTTGAGCCGAGTTTTTTGCCGAAATGCGAAATCATTCCACCGATAAATATTGGTACTGAAAGTTCAATAGGAAGATAAATCCCTACAGCTACAGCCAAAACCGGTAGTCTAAAATCAGAACCGATTCTCTCTTGGCGAATATCCATGATAATAATAATAATTCCAATAAAAGCTCCGATAGCTACCATTCCCCAAGGTAGATTTCCTTGAAAAACTCCTTCTGCAACGGATTTCATTAATGTAGCTTGTGGAGCAGATAATTCAGGTGAACCGATTGTGTAAGCTGTATGTAAAATATCCAAGACTAAACCGAGTACAACAGCAGCACTGAGTGTCCCAATTACCTGCATAATTTGCTGTTTCCACGGAGTTGCACCAACGATATGGCCTGTTTTCAAATCCTGCAAATTATCTCCTCCAATCGCTGCCGCACAGCAAACTACGGAACCAACCATTATTGCTCCAGCTGCTCCGACAAGGGAGTCAGAGCCCAGCAAAAGTAATAATAATAACGAAGTGAACAAAATTGTTGCAATTGTAACTCCAGAAATTGGGTTGTTTGATGAACCCACAACTCCAGCCATATAAGATGCTACAGCAGAGAATAAAAATCCAAAAATAAGCATAATTATTGAGAGGAAAAATGCAATTGAATATGACTGAATAATATCAAAATACAATAGAAAAACTGGAATCAATAAAACCAACAATGCTAAACCAACATATTTGATAGGGAAATCCTGTTCTTCACGAGGAAGTTCACTGCTACTATGAGTTTTAGAATATGCAGATATACTTGTTTTTATTCCTTCTAATAATGGCTTAAACAATTTAATGAGTGACCATAAACCCCCAACTACCATAGCACCGACTCCGAGATAGCGGATTTTAGTATTCCAAATCTCCCAAGCTCCATCCATTGGATTTCCTTCAAATCCATATAGAAATGAGTAAATTGGAATTGCAATTGCCCATGAGATTAACCCACCAACGAGAACAAGAATTGAGATATTTCTCCCAACAATGTAACCTACAGAAATTAGAGCTGGAGAGATATCGCAACCTATTCCAAAAACTGAACCACCAATATTTTTGGCTCCTTCTATTGCGGAATTCCACATAGAGAATCCTTGTTGCCCAAGTTTCATTAAAGCACCAGAAATTCCTGCGATACTCAATAATCCAAGCCCGGAACTACCTTCGTGTGTACGAGCTTTTTCACCTGTTTTGAGAACCTCAGCTGTTGCGATACCTTCTGGAAAACGAAGTTTAGCATTTATAATTAATGCTCTGCGTAATGGAATTGTAAATAAAACTCCAATTATTCCACCAATACCAGCAATTTTGGCGATTTCAATATAATCGAATTCTGTCCAATATCCCATTAAAATAAGGGCAGGAACTGTAAATATCACTCCTGCTGCAAGAGATTCTCCGGCAGAAGCAGCCGTCTGAACAATGTTATTTTCCAAAATATTGGACTTTTTGAATAAGCTCAAAACTCCCATAGAAATTACTGCTGCTGGGATGGATGCAGAAATTGTCATTCCGGCAAATAATCCGAGATATGCATTGGCACCAGCCAAAAGCATTGATAGGAGAATTCCTAATATGATTGATTTTATTGTAATTTCACGCATAGACTTTATCTCACCTTATTTACTAAAAAATTAATGTGTCAAATATAAGACTTTAGTATCTAATTTATTTACGAGAAGTTGATTTTAGATAATAACTAGAAAAATAGATAATAATTCCAGTTAATAATCCAGGATACAACGGTTCGATTCCTAGAGGATAAACTGGCCAACAATTTTGTTTGTTTAACATTCCAAAGATAAACCAAATTGATGAAATTGTGAGAGAGATTATCATTGAAAACGCTGGATATTTTAGTGGTTTTCCATACATCGCAGAAATAATTGGGATTAGTAAAACAGGAATTGCCAATGTCCCAACAGTGTACCAAATATCAATTGCGTTTGGGAACCATAGAGCAATAATAATTGAAATAATTGCTGTGGCGAGTAGTCCAAATCTTGTATTGCGAGTTGTAAATGAATCTAAATCTGAGAAATTTCCTTTAATTGCACTCGGTAAATCTTTTCCTAAAGTATATGCCGAAATAAATGTAAAACTATCTACAGTTGACATTACAATTGCCAAAAGAGAAACCATAAAAAATCCACGAGAGATGGGTGAGAGGACAAAGTCTGCAAGTTCGAGATAAGGGTTTCCTAGAATATTTGAAGGTAAAATTGCCGATGCATAAATTCCAGTAAATATGCTCATCATATCAAAAATGAACCAAAATATAATTGAAATGAAAATCCCTTTTTTAACAGTTTGCACAGAATTTCCTGCAAAACATCTTTGATAAAATCCTGGATCTATAAAAGTAATCATTGCGATAAATCCCCATACAAAGATAAATGTCCAACTAAAATTACCTGGAATTTCAAAAGCGTAATCAGGTGCATTTTCTAGCAAGAATGAAATCCCACCATACTTTGAGATTGCAGTTCCCAAAATTAGTGCAAATCCTGAAAACATTAAGAAGAATTGCAATTTATCAGTTCTAATAACCGATGAAAATCCACCTGAAAATGCATAAATCATAGAAAAAACAGAACCAATGACAAGAGCTAATAATTCGGGCATTTCCCATAAATGACGAAGTAATGTTGCCAACATTTTGATATACGGTGCAGGGGAGACCAACAGTATAACAAATACAGTAGCAATTAATGCTGAGTTTCTACCATAAGTATTTTGAATGAATTCTGGTATAGTGCGTATGTGTTTGGAAATAATTTTTGGAACAATAAATTTGATAAAAATAAGTGCGGCAATATAGTAAAATAGTCCGAAGATTACCCAAACTACAATACCATTTTCGAATGAGAATCTGCCAACTTCTAAAATTCCGCCGTACCAAGTAGCAACTAAAGTAGCAACAAATGCAGGGACTGTTAATTTTCTACCAGCAAATAAATATGAATTTACATCTGTTTTTGAGCGTTTAAACAGACCAAGGCTTAGCGTACCAAGGAGATACAAACAAACTAAGCCCTGATCTATTGAGAAAGAGAACATTAAAACTGATATTTAACTGTCATTCCGTAATGCAATGGGTCTCCGTAGCTAAGATACAATTTATCAGGATATTCGTGATCACTTATATCTATATCTGAATTCCAAATTGGTTCATTTCCAAAGTAGAATCCACGGGTAGCATATCTGATATCCATTATATTTTTACCCCAAAGCGATATCGTCCATTTATCATTTGAATATCCAGTTGTTAGATTTAACAATTGATATGCATCTGATTTTTGGTTGTGGCTATCCGAAAAATAGTATTCATCTTTCCCTGTAAATTCAACATCTGCAAATACCCCAGATGAATGACGATAATTTACTCCAAAACTAAAGTTATACAATGGAGCCATTGCCTGTTCACGGTTTCCTAAAATAATTACTGTGTCTGCATCTTCCCAAAATTCATATTCATCTACGAAAGTTTTGAGTAGCCCAAGAGAAAATCGCGCTGTTAAACCAGACGCAAGTTTTGCTTTCGCATCGAACTCAGCACCAATATTTGTACCTGTTGCCGCATTGGATGTGAAGAAGTAGAAACTGTTAGGGTTCCCAGCATCTTGTTGACTTGAAATTTGTACTTGTTGGTCAGTCCGTTGCATTGCAAAGAGAGTTATATTCGATGTAAAATTATCTTCAATAGTTTTCATACCAATTTCAAAATTAGTATTATACTCAGGTTCATAAAATCTACTATCGTCTGACAAATATGGATTTTGATTGATACCACCTGCTTTATAACCTCTTGAAATACTTGTAAATAACTCTGTTGAAGTCATCAAATTATAAATCACAGCAAATTTACCTCCAACGAATGAATGATTCACATTTTTTGCAACTACCGGAATAGGAACATAATCATAAGCATCCCAATCCCAGTTTAATCCACTGCTAACATAATCTGTTTTAACTTGTTCAGATCGGATGTTTGTAATAATTTTCAAATTATCGAGAAGTGTATATTTTATTTGAGTGTAAGCTGATAAATTAGAAATAGTGAAATCACTAATCATTGAAGTTGCTTCTCCACCGAATAACCATCCTTCAGCGACATCATTTTCCGTTGTGTTAGAAGAGTAAGACCCAAAAGTCATTGCAATTTTATCACTAAAGTCTATTGAAAATCTGATTTCGTGTGTGTCTTTATTTCGGTTTCTTATAGTTTTATCATAAAAACTATATTCCCAACCAGTAGTGTCAGGATCAAAATCATATGGTTCTTCCAACCAATAATCATTATTTGCCCAATCACCATCGTAGCTGTGTTCCATTTCGTTTGTTGAAGTGGTATATTGATAAAATGCGTTTTCTCCAGTTTCGTCACTAAAATTGAGTTTAATAGAAGTGGCTTCTGAATTTTGTGAATCCATACCCTGTTGGTCAGAATATGTGATATAATCTATATTATTATCCACCGCCCACGCATCGTAACCGTTGTTAAGATTGGTTGTAAAATTCACAACACTCAAATTGATATTTTTTGATATGGTCCAATTTAACTTGGTTCGTGTGAATAGTTCATCCCGCTTATTGGTGTTGGTTTTGTGTTGATATGTATTCTCTCTAAATCCATTTTGATAATGTTTTTGAAGAGCCAATCGAAATGTTAAATTGGAAAATAGAGGACCACCAAACGCAAGTCCATGAGTCTGCAGATTATCAGAACCTATGGAAAGTAAACTCTTTGCAGTATAAAAAGGTGTAGGTTCTGCTGATGTGATATTTATCAGACCTGCCATTGCATTGGGTCCGTAAATGGAAGATTGTGGACCTTTGAACACCTCAATCTGTTGAGCATCAAAAAGCATTCCAGCCATTCCAATTCCACTAAAGTCAATACCATCAACCATATAACCGACGGAAAAGTTTGGTGCACCTTCACCGGCATACTGACTTCGCTCACCAATTCCACGAATTTGAAAATATCGTGGGCGAGATGTTCCGCCGGAATAATTCAAGTTTGGAATTGCATCAAGAATATTCTGAAAGTGATTTTCGTTTCTGAATTCCAGTTCTCGATTGCTAATTATGGAAATTGAAGATGGAGTTTCATAGAGATTTTGATTACCAAATTCAGCATTGACAATAATCTCTTTTCCGTTAATCATTGTTGAGTTCATTTGCACAATAGAAGTTAACATTTCTGCAGAAACAGAAATATCATTATATCCGATATGACTGAACGAAACAACTGAGCCATTATCAACTGCAAGCATAAATGTGCCATCAGTTTCGCTTTCTGTCCCGATTGTGCCTGAATATATATTTACTTCAGAAATCGGGTTGTTGTTTTCATCAACGACTTTACCTTTGATTGTGATTGTTGCTGAAAACAGTTGTGTGGTTATTATTAAGAAACAGACAAACATTGTCTGCAATATGGATTTTAAACTATTCATTAGTTTTCCTCCGCTAGTATTATCTAGTTCAGGTTCAAGGGTATGTTCTCAGTCAATTATCTCATTGTTATATTATAATTGACACCCCTAACGACGAATCAAAGTTACAAAGATATTGGTTTGAGGAAAAAGTGTTTAAAAAGATTATACGCTGAATTTACATACATAGTATCCACTTTCGTGGTTTTTTGTTCCAAGTGGAGTGGTGGTTAGAAAGCAGTTGTGATTTTATTCTGACTCAATACTTTTGCATTACAACAATATACTCGTGGTTCATTGTAGTGCTTAATTTCCCAACAACATTTGTAGGACTATTTCTTGCCGGCA
>JACNLC010000044.1 GCA_014381725.1 Fidelibacterota bacterium
AAAATAAACAACGAACGGACGAACAGACGAAATAAAACAAGTTCGTAACTTCGGCGTTTTCGTTGTGAATAAAAACAATGTCAGAATCTCTGTACAGTCGCAAGTTCCTTACTGTGCAGGCAGGATGAAAAAGTAGAAAAAAAACAACGAACTGACGAACAGACGAAATAAATAAGTTCGTAACTTCGGCTTGTCCGCCAACGTTTTTCAGGTGGGCGGTTTCGTTGTGAACAGTAAAACAATTAGCGTAATTCGCGGTTATTTTTAACTTCGTTTATTCGGTGTTTTCGTTGCGGATAAAAACATTGTTAAAAGCATCAACTTTACAAACTTCAAACTTTAAACTTTATAAACTCAATTATTCTCAATAGATTTTGGACTATGAAACGGTGCATAATTTTATGTTTGGTTGTAGGATTATCATTCCTCTCTGCCAAAGAACAGGATTGGAACACAACCAGTTTTGAAAAATATTGGAATAAATTTATGCACCCAATGACATTCCGCGATCCAGTTTGGCTTACACCATTTCAGTTACGAGTTGGCCCATTTTATTATGGTGGTCCTGAATATTGGCAATCATTTTCATTAGCTGACATAAACGGAAGTATCCAAACCAATGATGATTCTGCTATATTAATGGATTCAACAGAAACATCTCTTCCATCAATATTAAGTTTTGAGCGACGAACCGGAGTCCATTTTGAAATTGATATCGCTCGTGTGAATTATCCATTAATTTTGTTCCATCAGAATATATTCGATATTCAAATAGGACTTGGATATGGAATGCATAATTTTGGTTGGGCAGCAGATTTACCAAGTCATTGGAAACCACCATTAGAAGAAGTCCGCGGTGGTAGTTACAAATTTGATCCATTATTTCATCACGCTAATTTAGTATCGTCAATTTCTTGGCAACGGTCTAAATATTGGCTATTAACCGCAACGCACTCAATTGGGAAATCGTGGGGAAGACTGTATAAATCCAAAGGTGGTGATGTAAATCTAAATTGTAGTGGATTAAATGAAACTATTGGTTTTGGAATAAATTTTCTACTGCCATCTTCTAAATTATCTTTTTCGTATTTGTTTGGTATAGAAGCAAAATTCAGCAGAATTTATGTTAATTCAGTAGATGATCCTCAAGATATTTCTCCGATAATCGGAATTGATATGAGAACTATGGGAGTTTATTTAACTTTTGGAACTGCAATTGGTGGAACTCGGACAACAGGTGATTCTGGTTTTGATGATATGAATACTGAAGATTATATTTCAGCTGCAAAAAAATTGGAAGTATTTGTTAAAGAATATCCATCGCACGGTAGAACAAAAAAAGCTGAAGAATTATTAGATTTTTGTTATGAACAAATTCCATATCAATTCTTCGATATTGGCTTACAGGAGTTAAAAGCTAAAAATTATAGTACAGCAATTTCTAATTTTGAAAGTGCATATTTTCAAGGTGATGATGATTTGAAATTTGAAGTAGATATTAAATTAGCAGATATTGCAAATATCTTACTCGATAGTGCTGAAGTTAATCAAAACTCTTCTAGTTACACACAAACTGAAAATTTAATACAAAAAGCTTGGGAACTGACTTCACGAACTCGAAAACGAGCAAACGAAGTTTTAGCCAATTTGTATATAGATAAAGGAAATGCTCTACTATCCAATAGAGATTATAGTGGTTCATTAGATTATTATAATCAGGCATTAGATTTTAATCCCAATCTCAATGAAATGGTGATGAAAAAGTATAAAGATATTGCTGAAGGATTAATTGCAGATATTAATTATTCAGACGAATATTCTGATGTATTCTTGGTTTTGGAATCATTGAAATCGATTGAAGATGTTCAACCCAAACTAAAAAAATTGACTTCAAATCTGATTACTTTAATTAAAGATAAATTGGATAAACAAAGCCAGACAGAAATGATGGGTAGAATCTCAGAATTAATGTTAGCTGAGAAAAAGAAACTTTATATGATTAAGAAATATCGTTTACAACTTGGTATGTTACCATCAGAAGTAAAAGAAATACTCGGTGAACCTGAACATTTAGATTATCTAACCGATAACGGAAAAAGATTTGAAATGTGGTCTTACCAAACGGAAGATGGAGTAAAACGGTTGTATTTTGAAGATCATTATTTAGTTAAAATTCAAATGGATTAGCAACATTTTCCAAAATTCCAGTACAGTTGATTTTAATTTATTATAGTGTAAATTAACGGGTTGCTTTGTGGGAGAAAATACACAATTGGTTTTAATTATCTCAAATTAAAATCAGGAACAAGTACTTGCCTTTAATAATTATAGTTTGAGTTTAATAAATTGAGGAGGAGAATATTTTCATTTAATGTACAAACATTATAAAATTTCGACTATATTTTTATTTATAATGGCAATTTCAAAATCTATTTTATTGTCAGCAGAACCTGTACATTTTCAATATCCAGATCATGGTGAAGATTATCATGGAATTCAAATTAATCGTTTAACTATTTCTGGTGCACCGCTTTCTATTGGTGATGAAATAGGCGTATTCTGTGACACTTTAAATAATGGGAATTGGGACAACTTTATTTGCGTTGGTGCAGTAGCTTATCCGCTTAGCTCAAATCAATTATTGGCATGGAAAGATAATTCGGTAACACATGTTATTGATGGATTCTTATCTAATACCCAAATTTATTTTAAGATTTGGGATCAGAGCAAAAATGAAGAAATTGATATTGATTATCTAGAATATTTAGATATTGGAGGAGCATCTTCTACTGAAGGTGTTTTTGATTTACACAAGATTAGCGTCATTAATGTATCTGCAGATATTCCACAACACTTTACTTTTACAGAAACAGGAACACTAACAGAAGGTTTTGAATTAATAAATATAAACAGTGCTTTTTTATCTGGAATTTCATTATCTGTTGGTGATGAAATTGGTGTTTTTGATGATGATTTGTGTGTGGGCGCTATGCGGTTTTTTGATGATGATTTACAACAAATGTATGCTTGGCAAAATGGATATTCAGAATCAAATCCTATAAATTTCAAATATTTTGATTATAGTAGCGGAAGTGTAATTGATGCAAATGTTGAGTTCATTGAATTTGAACATTGGGATATTTCAGGTTTATTTAACAATGAAGGTTTTTGGCAATGCTCTGCACCTGAATTTGTAAATCAGCAAATTTGTGAAGAACATAACCAGGACTGGTTTTGGAGTCCA
Source organism: Fidelibacterota bacterium (assembly GCA_014381725.1). Classification (GTDB taxonomy): domain Bacteria; phylum Fidelibacterota; class Marinisomatia; order SCGC-AAA003-L08; family JACNLC01; genus JACNLC01. Next base: position 3,245 of record JACNLC010000044.1, read on the forward strand.
ACTGAATGCGGTGTAAACTTGACTGCTGAAATTTCTGGAATAAGTCAAGATATTTACCTTACCTCTGGCTGGAACATAATGTCATTTTACAATGAACCAAGTGATATGAACTTACAGACTATAGTTCAGTCATTAATAGATGATGGGACATTACTAAAAGTACAAGATGAATCAGGATCAGCAATAGAAGATTTAGGATTCCCCATAGGTTGGGTAAACAATATTGGAGATATGGAAGTAACAGAAGGTTATTACATTAAAGTAAATGATAATACTAACCTATCAACACTAGGTCAACCAATACTCCTTCCTTATGATATTTCACTTACAGCTGGATGGAACATAATGGGTTATCCTCTAACATCAGGACAAGATGCTTTATTAGCGGTTCAATCGTTGATAGATGCAGGTACTCTACTAAAAGTACAAGATGAATCAGGATCAGCAATAGAAGATTTAGGATTTCCAATTGGCTGGGTAAATAATATTGGTAATTTTGAACCAGATGAAGGATATTATATCAAAGTATCAACAGATACAGGAATTACTTTGGATGAGGGTACAGTCCAATTATCAAGAGGAGAAAGCTATCGAGATGATCCTCAACATTTCACCCCGGTATATGAAGGTAATCCATATTTAGCAATGAACTTGTATGCACTTAGTGGTATGATTAATGGAGCAAATCTAACAGTTGGCGATGAGATTGGTATTTTTGATGGTGATTATTGTGTTGGAGTAGGAGTACTTGATGGTGAAATAGGAGATTATTTCGCAATGGTAGCAGCAACTGATGATCCAGGTACTGGAGAGATAGATGGATTTACAGCGGGTAATACAATTACATTCAAACTCTGGGATGCAAGTGAAGGAATAGAAGTTACAGATGTAGTTGCAACTTACAATCTTGGTGATGGTACTTTCTCATCTCAAGGAACTGCTACTTTTGATTTAGAATACTCGCTTGAAAACAGTTATCAATATTCAATTAACAATTTTCAATTGTTAAACGCTTATCCAAACCCATTTAATCCAACAACGGTTATTAGTTATAGTGTGCCTGTAAAGATAAACGGTCGTTTGTCTCTACAAATTTACAACATTACTGGTCAACTTGTAGAAGAACTAGTAAGCGGTGGCGATATGCAGTATGCAGGTTATCACAAAGTGGTTTGGGATGCTACTGGATATCCAAGTGGAATTTATTTTGCGAAGTTGATACTAGAAAACTATACTGAATCCAAAAAATTATTACTTATCAAATAATCGAACTAAAGACTTAACAAAGCAGTAGATTTACTCTCTTTTCTAACTGCTTTGTATCCTTAATATTCCGTAAACTATCCATTCTAAAAACGGAGTGAAAATTGATTAAAAGAACACATAATTGCGGCGAGTTGAGACAAAAAAACATCAACAACAATGTCTCACTTTGCGGGTGGATTGCTAAACGAAGAGATTTAGGTGGGTTAATCTTCATAGATCTACGAGACCGTTATGGCAAAACTCAAGTTGTATTTAATGAGGATACTCATCCGGATATCTTCAAAACTGCAAAAAAATTAGGATTGGAAGATGTTATTGGAATTACTGGTTTAGTAAATGCAAGGCCTAAAGAAGCAGTAAATCCCAAAATGTTAACTGGTGAAGTTGATATTTCTGTTACCGAGCTTGTAGTTTTTAACGAGTCTGATACCCCTCCATTCGATATTGGTAACAGAAATTCAGCAATGGAAGAACATCGCCTAACTTATCGTTACTTAGAGTTGAGAACAGACGAGTTACAACGGAATATGATTCTTCGTCATAAAGCTGGACAAGCAACCCGAGAATTTTTGAATAAGCAAGATTTTATAGAAATTGAGACACCTATATTGATGAAATCTACTCCCGAAGGAGCGCGGGATTTTCTTGTTCCAAGCAGAATTCATAAAGGGCGATTTTATGCACTTCCGCAATCTCCGCAGACATACAAACAATTATTGATGGTTGCCGGTTTTGATAAATATTTTCAGATTGTGAAATGTTTTAGGGATGAAGATTTTAGAGCCGATCGTCAGCCGGAATTTACACAAATTGATATCGAAATGTCATTTATCGAGCAAAATGATATCATCAAAATTGGAACTGGCTTAACTCGATATGTTTTTGAATCTGTGTTAGATGTAAAACTTCCAGAGACATTTCCTTCATTTACATATCAAGAAGCTATGGAAAAATACGGAAGCGACAAACCCGACACTCGTTTTGGAATGGAATTACACGAATTTGCACAGTATGTTGAACAATCGGATTTTAATGCGTTTAAATCAGTTTTAGAAATAGGAGGTCGAGTTAAAGCTGTGGTTTGTCCAAACGCTGACCATTTCAGCAGAAAAGTTATTGATGAGCTGACTGTTTGGATAAAAACTTATCACGGAGCCAAAGGTTTGGCGTGGATGAAATCGGTGAATGGTAGTCTAGATGGTGGAATTAGTAAATTTTTCCCAGATGAAGTAAAAAGTCAGATTATAAACGATTTAGATGTTAGCGAGAACGACATAATTTTCATTATCGGAGATACTCAGAAAGTTGTATTAAATTCTCTCGGTGCACTTCGATTAGAGTTAGCAAATCTCGAAAATCTAATTGACACAAATGCTTGGGCTCCGCTTTGGGTAGTTGATTTCCCCTTAGTAGAATGGAACGATGACAAAAACCGTTGGGATGCTATGCATCATCCGTTTACATCTCCACACCTTGAGGATATCAAATTAATGGAAACGGATCCAGCAAATGTTCGTTCATTGGGTTATGATGTTGTAGTAAATGGCTATGAACTTGGCGGTGGTTCGATTCGTATTCACAGCAAAGATTTACAGAAAAAAGCGTTTGATTTACTTGGCGTTAGCGAATCAGAAGCACAGGAGAAATTTGGATTTTTGATGGATGCGTTCAAATATGGTGCTCCTCCTCATGGTGGAATGGCATTTGGTTTTGACAGATTAGTAATGTTGTTGGCTGGTTCATCTCAAATCAGAGATGTGATTGCATTTCCAAAAACAACATCAGCAATGTCATTAATGGACAACTCTCCATCATTTGTTGACGATCAACAATTGTATGAACTTGGGTTAGAAATCAAGAAAATTGACAAGTCGTAAGTGTTGGAAAAATCGGGTAAAATATCGTAAATTATCGAGCTAAAATGGACTCAATTTTAATCACATAGTAAACTTTATATAGGGCCTTTGCTCAGACGAGGAAAGGCTCTTTTTATTTAGAGGAGTTATTTGAAAAAGAACATAAATATCGGTGAAGTTGACCCCTTATCCTTTTTGGGGACAAACGACAGAAATCTAAAAATTTTAGAGAAACACTTTTCATCTAAAATTGTAGTCCGTGGAAATGTTATGATTATTGATGGCTCAGAAGATGATTTATCAGCTATCGAAGATGTTGTAAAAGATATGCTGATTACTGTGAATCAAAAAGGATTTGTAGACGAGGATGATGTAAAAGCTCTATTAAATTTGAGTGAAAATAGGGTTTTAGAACATTCGCGAAATGGAGATGAAAATCCTGTAGTTTTATACACGCACAAAGGCGCGGTTTATGCGCGGACTCCAGGCCAAAGACGATATTTGGATGCAGTTCTGAACAACGACATTGTTTTTGCAATTGGACCGGCAGGAACTGGGAAAACTTATCAAGCAGTAGCGAGTGCAGTATCTGCACTAAAAAATCGCGAAGTCGAACGAATTGTCATAACTAGACCTGCGGTGGAAGCGGGAGAACGATTAGGATTTCTCCCTGGCGATTTAAAAGAAAAAATTGACCCGTATTTAACACCAGTCTATGATGCATTAAAAAAAATGATACCATCTGATAAGTTAAAAGCATATTTTGAGAAACGAACCATTGAAGTTGCTCCATTGGCGTATATGCGAGGTAGAACTTTGCACAATTCTTTTATGATTTTGGACGAAGCTCAAAATGCTACACGAATGCAAATGAAAATGTTTTTGACTCGACTTGGGGTTACATCACGAGCGATTGTTACCGGAGACATAACTCAAATTGACTTACCAAATAATGAAGTCTGCGGACTAATGGATGCTGTTAATATTCTAAAATGCGTAAAGGGAATCGAATTTATTTATTTCCACGAAGAAGATGTAGTTCGTCATAAGTTAGTGAAAAATATTATTAAAGCATATTCGGAAAATGGAAATAAAAATTGAAAGGATTGAGAGTATAGGGATAAGTGAAAAAATACTCCCTGCTCTCCGCTAAAAGCTAAAATAGCTAATATATTAGAAAGGATTAAAATGTCAAAAGAAGTTGTAATTGTATCATTTGCAAGAACGCCTATAGGGTCGTTTCAAGGTGCGTTGAGTTCAGTATCAGCTCCAAAATTGGGAGCTGTTGCAATTAAAGAAGCAGTATCTCGAGCAGGGATAAATCCGAGTGATGTTGATGAAGTTATTATGGGAAATGTTCTTCCAGCTGGCGAAGGTCAAGCACCGGCACGGCAAGCATCCATTTATGCAGGACTTCCGCACACCGTAGAATGTATGACAATCAATAAAGTATGTGGCTCTGGACTCAAAGCTGTGATGCTAGCAGAACAGACAATTAAAGCAGGGGATGCAGATATTATAGTCGCTGGTGGAATGGAAAATATGAGTCAAGTGCCATACTATCTTCCAGATGCACGAACTGGAATGCGGATGGGAAATAAACAAGCAATTGACGGAATGGTTTTTGACGGACTTTGGGACCCTTACAATAATGTTCATATGGGTTCGTGTGCTGAAAATCTATCAAAAGAAGATAACTACACTCGCGAAGAACAAGATGAATTTGCGATTGAATCGTATAAGCGGTCATTAGCATCAATCGAAAATGGTTTGTTTAAAGATGAAATCGTTCCAGTAGAAGTTCCTCAAAGACGAGGGGGCACAAGCATAGTGGACACAGACGAAGAACCGGGCAAAGGTCGGATTGACAAAATGAGTAAGCTTCGTCCAGCATTTGACAAAGAAGGAACAATAACTGCCGCAAATGCCAGTAGCATAAATGATGGAGCCGCCGTTGTGGTGGTGATGTCAAAAGAAAAAGCAGATGCATTGGGATTAAAGCCAATTGCGAAAATTGTTGCACAGGCATCAGCCGCACAAGAACCGATTTACTTTACAACTGCTCCAGTGAAAGCGATGAAAAAAGCGATGAAAAAAGCAAATTTGGATGTTTCAGACATTGATTTGTTTGAAATTAACGAAGCATTTTCAAATGTTACATTGGCTGCTATGAGAGAATTCAACATTAATAGAGATAAAGTAAATGTGAATGGTGGTGCAGTGTCTCTAGGGCATCCAATTGGAGCGTCAGGGGCAAGGATATTTGTAACTCTACTCAATGCGATGAACCAACAAAATGCAAAAAGAGGTTTAGCAACACTTTGCATTGGCGGTGGAGAAGCCTCTGCAATTATTGTTGAAAGTTTATAAAACAAGTTGTGAAAAGTTGTAAGGTGTAAGTTGAGAGATTTGACTAAAAAGGAAAAAATATGAAAAAAATTGGAATAATTGGAGCAGGAACTATGGGAAATGGAATTGCCCATATATGTGCGTTGAATGGTTTTGAAGTCTTGTTAATGGACATCAACAAAGAGTTTCTGAATAAGGGTTTGGCGACTATTAATAAGAATATGGAGCGACAGCTTGTTAAAGAGAAAATTTCCGCAGAACAAATGGAAACAGCTTTAGAGAATATCACGGGCATAACAGACCTTAACTTTTTAGATGATGTCGATTTAGTTATTGAAGCTGCAACAGAGAATTTCGAAATCAAGAAGACTCTATTCAAACAATTGGATGAAATTTGTCGGGAAGATACTATTTTGGCCACTAACACTTCATCAATTTCAATAACTAAAGTTGGTGCTGTAACCAAACGACCGGAAAAAGTTATAGGAATGCATTTTATGAATCCTGTTCCAGTTATGAAACTGGTGGAAATTATTCGCGGATATTTAACAGATGACGACACGACCCAAGCAGTAATGGAAATGTCAAAAACTCTTGGTAAAACACCAATCGAGTGCAACGATTATCCGGGATTTATTGCAAACAGAATTCTCATGCCAATGATTAACGAAGCGGTTTACTGTTTAATGGAAGGTGTTGCAACTGAAAATTCTATTGATGAAATTATGAAGCTTGGGATGGCACATCCGATTGGTCCTCTAGCGTTAGCTGATTTAATCGGATTAGATGTCTGTTTAGCAATTATGGAAGTTTTGCACAAAGAACTTGGTGATAGTAAATATCGTCCCTGCCCGTTGTTGAAAAAAATGGTTGATGCTGACGTGCTTGGCAGAAAAACAGGAAAAGGATTTTATAATTATTAATTGTAATCGAGTAAAAACTTAAAACAACTAATCAAGGAAATAAATAATGAATTTTAATTTAACAGAAGAACAATTGATGATTCAAACCACAGCTCGTGAATTTGCAAGAGACGTTCTTGCACCGGGAGTGGTCGAACGAGACGAAAAGAAAATTTGGCCCAAAGAAGGCATTAAACAAATGGCTGAACTTGGATTTATGGGAATGATGGTTGATCCAAAATGGGATGGTGGTGGAATGGACGCTGTTTCCTACACAATTGCAATGGAAGAAATTTCCAGAGTTGATGCTTCTGCATCGGTAGTAATGTCTGTAAATAATTCATTAGTTTGCTATCTTTTAGAGAAATTTGGTAGCGATTTCATAAAGGAAAAATATCTTAAGCCTTTGGCAAGAGGTGAAAAACTTGGTGCATTTTCGTTATCAGAACCACAATCGGGTTCCGATGCATCCAATATGAAAACAGTTGCAAAGAAAGAAGGCGATTACTATATTGTAAATGGGACTAAAAATTGGGTAACAAACGGAATTACATCCGATTATGTAATTTTAATGGCAATTACTACTACCGGAGTTGGACATAAAGGAATTTCTGCATTCTTAGTTGAAAAAGGTTGGGATGGATTTTCTGAAGGTAAACCAGAAAATAAATTGGGAATCCGTGCGTCTGATACGACTGAGTTATATTTTGATAGTGTAAAAATTCCTGTAGAAAATCTGATTGGCGAGGAAGGAATGGGATTCAAAATTGCCTTAGCAACACTTGACGGTGGCAGAATCGGAATTGCAGCACAAGCACTAGGAATTGCACAAGCATCACTAGACGCTGCAGTGGAATATTCCAAAGAACGGGTTCAGTTTGGGAAACCGATTGGTGAAAATCAAGGAATTCAGTTTAAAATTGCAGATATGGCAACGGAGATAGAATGTTCACGATTATTGGTCAGACAAGCGGCATTTTTGAAAGATCAGCACAAGCCATTTGGTCATATGTCGGCAATGGCGAAAGTATATGCTTCAGAAACTGCTATGAAAGCATCTACAAATTGTGTTCAAATCCACGGTGGTTACGGTTATATCAGAGAAACCGGAGTTGAACGATTAATGCGCGATGCAAAAATCACTCAAATTTACGAAGGCACTTCAGAAATCCAACGAGTGGTTATTGCAAGAAATGCGTTAAGATAAAAGAGAATATGGATAAAAAGGAGGATGGAATCCTGACAGTTCTAAGAATTCAGAACTCCTTGCTCCCTACAACAAGCTATAAAACAAGAGAGGAATTACTATGGAAACTTTATTGGAGAACGATGTAATGATTGATGAAAATATATCACAAATTATGGATTGGGATAGTCTGACTTTCAGTATCTACCCAACAAAAAGTATGTTTATCGCAGAATGTGACGAAAATGGGGAATGGCGGACTGGGAATTTAGTCCCTTATGGAGATATTAAACTCTCGCCAGCGGCTGGAGTTCTAAATTACGGGCAAGGTGTTTTTGAAGGAGTGAAAGCATTTCGTTCCTCTAAGGACAGAATTGTATTTTTCCGACTTGAGAAAAATGCCGAACGATTTTATACTTCTTGTGAAAGAGTGTGTATCCCGCCTGTTCCTGTTGAGCTGTTTATGAAGGCAGTTGAAAATGTAGTAAAAGATAATTCGGATTATGTTCCACCAAACGGAAAAGGAAGTTTGTATATTCGTCCTGTTGCTTGGGGAACTGGACCTGTTTTGGGCGTAAAACCTGCACCATCTTATACATTTTTGGTTTATGTTTCTCCTGTAGGTCCATATTTCAAAAATGGTGTTAAGCCACTAAACTTAAAAGTAACAAATCGATATCATAGAGCCGCACCAAAAGGAATTGGAAATGCCAAAGCAATTGGAAATTATTCAGCGTCACTTTATCCACGGAAATTAGCAATCAATGAAGGGTTCGATGAAGTCATTTATCTCAATGCGGCTGACGAAAATCTAGTAGAAGAAGTTGGTTCTGCTAATCTGTTTGCCCTAAAGGGCAATGTGTTAAAAACACCTCGACTTGCTGGTTCAATTCTCCCAGGGGTTACAAGAAATTCAGCTTTATTCCTTGCTAAGGAAGAGCTCGGTTTAGATGTTCAAGAAACTGATTTGACTTTGGATGAACTTCTGAATGCTGATGAAGCATTTTGCACAGGAACTGCAGTAGTGATTTCTCCGATTGGCAGAATATCTACAGATGATGCTCCTTATGTAATTGGCGATGGCAATACAGGGAAAGTTACTTCGCAACTTCGCGAAATGATTTTGGGAATACAATCAGAAACCACTAAAGACAAATTCGGTTGGATTAAACCTTTAAACTCTTAACACAAGAAAAGGTAAACCTTGAATAAAAGAGATAAACGGCTGGCAAGAACCACCGCACTGCAAACGCTATATGCTTGTGAATTGTCTGGGAATGACCCTGGAATAATTTTAGACCATATTAAGGATGAACATTCAGGAGATGAAATCTCCATAAAGATTTTGGAATATAGCGGTCAGTTAGCAAGATTATCAATCAATCGAGCAGATATTTTTGATGAGATCATCAATAGTCGGTCTAAATTTTGGGGAGCGGACAGAATTGCTTTGATGGATAGGTTGATTATTAGATTGGCAATATCTGAAATGTTCTACATTGAAGATGTTCCGCCAGTAGTAACAATAACCGAAGCGGTAGAAATTTCAAAAGATTTCAGCACTGAAAATAGTGGAAGATATATCAATGGAATTCTCGATTCAGTTTATAAAGATTTAATTCGAGGCAAAATTGAAATTCCAGAATAAAATTTTAGAAAAACCTGATAATACAGGACAAATTAAATTATGGCATTACTAGCAAATGTATTAACCAAAATATTTGGTAAAAAATCCGACAGAGACTTAAAAGAACTTGAACCTTTTGTTGAAAAGATAAATGTTGTTTATTCAACTTTATCATCTCTAACAGACGAAGAGTTGAAGCAGAGAATCCAGTTTTTCAAAGATGAAATTGTAGATAGACGAAATAATGCTAGAGAAACAGGCGAAGCTGAAGGTCTAAAAGCATCAGCTTTGGATGAAGCAATTTATTCAGCAGAGCAAGATTATCTTAATGAGATTTCTATTGAAGTTTTTGCCATTGTTAAAGATGCATCAAGGCGATTAATGGGAACCCACTTCAAAGTTATGGGTCAGGAAATGTCTTGGGAAATGGTGCATTATGATGTCCAGCTTATTGGAGGAGTAGTTCTGCATCAAGGCAAAATTACCGAAATGAAAACAGGTGAAGGAAAAACACTAGTTTCCACACTTGCGATTGTTCTCAATGCACTCACAGGCAGAGGTGTTCATATCATCACTGTAAATGATTATCTTGCTGAACGAGACAGCCAATGGATGGGACTTCTTTACAATTTCTTAGGATTATCTGTTGGTTGTATTCTAAATCAGATGAACAATGAAAACAGAAGAGAAATGTATAATCGTGATATTACCTATGGTATGAATAGTGAATTTGGCTTTGACTTTCTTCGCGATAATATGTCAGTAACCACCGAAGAGCAAGTCCAGCGAGGACATTATTATGCCATAGTTGATGAGGTGGATTCTGTTTTGGTAGATGAAGCTCGAGTTCCATTGATTATTTCTGGTCAAGTTGATGCTCCACAAAATCAACGGTATAAAGATTTAATGCCTCAAGTTAAAGGATTAGTTCGTCAGCAAACAGAATTAGTAAATACTTTTGTAGCTGATGGTGAAAAATTATTAGATACTGATGAGCAAAAAGCAGGTGAAAAACTTCTTGTTGCTAGCAAAGGAATGCCAAAAAATAGACGCTTAATGAAGTTGTATCAAAGGCAAGGTGTTAAACAGCTTATTCGTTCTGTTGAAAGTGAATATATCCGCGATAAAAAAGTGCACGAGATTGATGAACAACTATATTTTAGTGTGGATGAACGCTCAAATATAATTGATTTAACCGAAATGGGAAGGCATACTTTATCTCCATCAAATCCAGAGGGATTTGTTATTCCCGATTTAGGTGAATTGTTTCATGAAATTGAAAATGACGAAACACTTTCTGATAAAGAAATCTTGTTAAAAAAAGATGAAGCACAATCACTTCACGCTGAGAGAAGCGATAAAATTCACACCATCAATCAATTACTAAAAGCGTTTACTCTCTTTGAGAAAGATGTTGATTATATCGTTCAAGAAGGAAAAGTGATGATTGTTGATGAGCATACTGGCCGAGTTTTGCACGGTAGGCGTTACAGCGATGGTCTCCATCAATCGTTAGAAGCAAAAGAGAATGTAACAATTGAAAGAGAAACTCAAACTATTGCTACGATTACTATTCAGAATTATTTTAGAATGTACGAAAAACTTGCAGGGATGACAGGAACAGCATCTACCGAAGCACCTGAATTTATGCAAATCTATAATTTGGATGTTGTGGAAATTCCAACTAATGTATCATTAATTCGGAAAGACAATGAAGATTATATTTACAAAACTAAACGCGAAAAATATATCGCAGTTATAAATAAAGTTATAGAGGTTTATAAAAAAGGTCAGCCGGTTTTGGTTGGAACTACATCTGTGGAAGAATCTGAAACTCTCTCTAGAATGCTACGAAGAGACGGAATTCCGCATAATGTTCTAAACGCGAAAAAACATCAAAGTGAAGCAGAGATTATTACTCGAGCAGGACAAATATCTGCTGTTACAATTTCCACAAATATGGCAGGTCGAGGAACTGATATTAAACTTGGCAAGGGTGTTAAAGCTAAAGGTGGGTTGCTAATCTTAGGTACCGGTCGGCACGAATCAAGGCGAATCGACTTGCAGCTTAGGGGTCGTTCTGGTCGTCAGGGTGATGCAGGAGAATCGGTATTTTATCTAAGTTTGGAAGATGATTTAATGCGATTGTTTGGCTCTGACAGAATTGCCAAAATTATGGATAGAATGGGAATCCAAGAAGGCGAAGTAATTACTCACGCGATGGTATCAAAATCCATTGAACGAGCACAAAAAAAAGTAGAATCTCACAACTTTGGAATTAGGAAACATTTGTTGGAATATGACGATGTGATGAACCAACAAAGAGAAGTTGTTTATGACCGCAGGAGTTTTGCTCTTCACGGTGAAAGTATTAATCGTGAAATTCAAGAAATCTTAAATAATTATGCTGAAGCTATTACGGAAATGTTTTGTGAATCTAACACACCATATGAATGGGATTGGGATGGAATCAATTTAGAGCTTCTCACAACCCTATCACTAGACATTAAACAAGATGATGTTCAAGTTACAAATCATCAAGAATTCAAGGATATGATAGTTCAAGCTGCAAATGCACTTTTGGTTTCTAAAAAGGAATTAGTTGACGAAGAACTATTTGACAAATTTATGAAATATGTTGTCCTTCGAACTATTGACGAAAAATGGCGTGAACATTTGCATTCTATGGATCAGCTACGAGAGGGAATAAATCTACGAGCGTATGGTCAGAAAAATCCACTTGTTGAATACAAACAAGAAGGTTTTGGGATGTTTACGGAGATGATGCAAGCCACAAATCAGCAAACTCTTCACAGAATTTTCAAGGCGAGAATTGGAGCAATGGAAAAAGCACCAACTCCTGATTCTAATGTTCCGCGAAATATGATGGCCAAACACGATGATTCTACAGGAATGGGATTTGTAGCCGCACCTCAAGGTGGTCAGCAACAATCACCTGCACGACCACAATCAAAAGCTCAACCCATTAAAACTGAAGAAAAAGTTGGCAGGAATGAACCGTGCCCTTGCGGAAGTGGGAAGAAATACAAAAAATGTCACGGGAAAATGGTATGAGCAAGGATTCAAAAAAGAAATTTGGATTCTCAACTAGAGCAATTCACATTGGTCAAGAACCTGAATCAGTAACTGGTGCTGTATCTTTACCATTGCACCAAACATCTACATTCAGACAAAAAGAATTTGCGGAATATGATTTTGATTATTCTCGAGCTGACAATCCAAATAGACGAAGTTTAGAGCAAAATATTGCTTCTTTGGAAAACGGGAAATATGGTATTGCGTTTGGTTCTGGTACGGCTGCATCATCGGCAATATTCAGTTTGTTTGAACAAGGAAGTCACATTATTTTATCGGAAAATGTATATGGTGGAACATTTAGGTTAGTAGATAAGATATTTTCCAGATATAATTTTACCGCAAGTTGGGTTGATTCTTCAAATGTAGATAAAATTGAACAAGCTATTCAACCGAACACAAAACTAATATTTATCGAAACTCCATCTAATCCGTTGATGAGATTGTCAGATATTCAGCTGATATCCAAAATTGCTAACAAATACAAAATTCTTTTTGTTGTGGATAATACATTTATGTCACCTTATTACCAAAGGCCGTTAACACTTGGTGCAGATATTGTTGTTCATAGCACAACGAAATATATCAACGGACATAGTGATTTAGTTGGTGGAATTGTTGTAACGAACATAAATGAAATTGACGAACAACTTCGATTTATACAGATGTCCGCAGGCGCAGTTCCTGGACCTTTCGATTGCTGGTTAACTCAGAGGTCTTTAAAGACTCTGGCTGTTCGGATGAAAGCACATAATCAAAATGCTTTGAAAATTGCTAAAGAAATAGAAAAAAGTGCTAAAATATTAAATATATTCTATCCTGGTTTGAAAAGTCATCCACAATACGAATTGGCTCTCAAACAACAATTTGATCCTTTTGGCAACCCAGGATTTGGAGGAATGATTTCAATAGAGCTTCCATCGCTAGAAGATGCAAAGAAATTTGTTAAAGGATTAAAATTATTTACCTTAGCTGAAAGTCTTGGAGGTGTTGAAAGTTTGGTTTGCCATCCATCTACAATGACACACGCGTCAATCCCAGAATCCCAGCGAAAAGAAATAGGAATATCTGATGGGTTAATTAGATTATCAGTAGGTATTGAAGATATAGAAGATTTGTTGAACGATATACAATTTGCTTTGGATAGATAGAACTTTATTGAAAACTTAGTAAAAGAAACTTTGATGTAATGATAAAAATAGCAACAATACTATCAATAGTAATAATGATTTCTTCCTGCGACCCAAGAGGATATTTTAAAGATAAATATTTTAATGACAATTATAAACCGACAGAAAGAGAAATAATAGGAAAAAAATATCCTGAAACATATCAAGTTAAAGACTTTCGACACATATCATATAGTAATGCGTACTGTAGTTCAGCAAGTCTCGAAATGTATAACGAAACTATTAATATAGAAAACAAATCAATTCATTATTATAATTGGCTTATGGGTTTTTCTTATGGTGCTTTTTTTAGAGGAAGTATATATTCATTTATTCCATATACAGACCCAGAACCAGGAATGGATTTTGCCTCACCTTTTCTTGGGTTGAATAGAAACTATTATATCTGTAACGATAGTATTGATTATGTAAAACATTTGAAAGAATTGATTTCAAATAACCATTCTGTAAGAGTAGCTGTAAACGCTGCAATAATTAGAATAAATGATAAAAAACAATTTTGGCCGCACAGCATAATTCTAACAGGATATGATGAAAGCAATTTTGTTTTCTACGAGACAGGTCATATTGATAAGGATACAATAAATTCAGAAGGAGAATTGATTGATAATAATATTCTTGTTGAAGCTGTATATGATATGGATAAGCGTTTTGGTTGTCCTTGGAAATATAATTTTACAACCTTTGAAAAAACTGACAAAATTAATGATGAAAAGGAAGTTTGGGAAAGAAACGGGAAATTATTAATTGGTAGAAAAATTCCAATGACACCAATTTGGGAAGGGTCTGCTGCTATTAATGCTTTGTCTGTAAGAATAAAAGAGAACGGTATATCGGACAGTGAAAAAAAAGCATTAAAAAATTGGATAGAAACAGCTGAATATACACGAAAAGATAATTCTACATTTATACTTCAAAATTTTAACCCAAAAAGTCTTATAGAAAGTTCAGAATATCTTGAAAAATCAAGTATAAATTATAAAAAGATTAATAAAATATTAAATCAAGCGAAAATACATGACAATGGAATTAATGACATTGTCAATCTTTTAAAGGCATCATCTGGATTTGAGAAGAAAGCTGGTGAATTAATGATTGAATATTCAGGAAAATAGCATACCGTCAACAGATCAAAATAAGTCAACATAAGTCAAGGAAACCGTTTTACCTGCCCCAGCTCACTACTTCATAGGAGCAAGAGGACCCGTTTTGTTAAGACGACATGAAAAGTAATTATAAACCTGTTATAGTGCGATGATGTAAGGGTCATACTAGAATCTGGCTAATATAAACAAAAAACGGACATGGTTTTCCATGTCCGTTTGCCATCTGGCTCCGGTGGTAGGACTCGAACCTACGACACGTGGATTAACAGTCCACTGCTCTAACCGACTGAGCTACACCGGATTAATGCTTCAAATAAAGCCAGTAAATTTAGGATATATTTGCCATTTAAAAACAACTACTATTTTAAGTAATTTTTATATTTTTCTACAATTCGTAACTGTATAACTTTAAGATTCGATAATGATTCAATTATACTGTATTGAAAGGAAGTATAGATGTCTAATAATATGATAATTTTATATGTGAAGGATCAACAAAATAGTAAATTATTTTATGAACGATTATTAAACCAAACACCATTATTGGATGTGCCTGGAATGACCGAATTCAAGATAAATGGTGAATTTTATTTAGGATTGATGCCAGAAGAAGGAATCAGTAAAATATTAGGAGAATCTGTTCCTCATCCTAAATTAGGAAACGGAATTCCACGATGCGAACTATATTTGTATTTTGATAATATTGAGAAACGATATTCAAGATTATCAGAATTTGGAGGTAAGCAAATTTGTCCTTCAGAAAAACGACCTTGGGGAGATACTGTGGCGTATGGCACAGACCCTGATGGGCATATTATTGCATTAGCTAAAACGGAATAGAATATGAAATTATACTTCTCAATGATTTTGTTGCTTATATTCGGATGCATTGACGACAATAATACTTTACCAACTATTGACAAATACCATATTGAAGCTAATAAATTCGATAAAGTTCTTACAATTCCTGAATTAAATATTTCACCTGAAAAGCTAACCGTAGAAACTAATAAAATTATCCATTGCGCTGATAGTGCTCTTAATAAATTGACTTTGCTTAAAGATGAAGAAATCAATTTTAATTCTATAATTGTTGAACTTGAAAATATCTACTATCCAACAATATTATTATCCAATAAATTGGAATTGATTGTGAATACTAATCCAAATAAAAGTCTCAGAATTATATCGGAAATTCTTGCTGAAAAATTAAATGAGTGGAGTATAAAATCAGGATATAGGGAAGATATATATACCGTCATAAAAAAGCTTGAGAAAAAGAATCCAAAATTAATAGGAGAAGATAAAAAATTATTTATTGACTATCTCATCAGTTACCAACGGAGTGGTTTTGAGTTATCAAATGAAATTCGTAATAAAGTAATTTTGCTTAGTTTAGAATTATCCCAACTTACTACTCAATTTTATAGAAACATCAGAGAATATGATAGTAAAATATATCTTTCTAAATCAGATTTAGTAGATTTAGATGTTGGTGTTTTAGATAAATTTCCATTAGATAAAAATGGGAATTATGTTATAAATCCCACATTGTACTTTCAAACTAGTTTGATTATGGAGAATTCTTCAAATGAAGAAGTAAGAGAAAAAGTTAGCTTAGCTTCGAACTCAGTAGCGAAAAATTCAAACATTGCTTTATTAAATTCTATCATTATTAAGCGTTCTAAAATTGCTAAGTTGTTGAGTTATTCGTCTTGGGCAGAATACTCAATAGAATCCAAAATGGCAAAAACTCCTGATAAAGTAAAATCTTTTCTTATGGATTTATCATCAAAACTAGATTTGAAATTCACAAACGAAATAGAGATATTAAGAGAAATGAAAGTTGCTGAAACATCAGATGAAAATGCTAAAATCAATTCTTGGGATGTGAACTATTACGAGAATAAACTAATTAATCAACAATTCAATATAAATCAAGAAGAATTGAGAAAGTACTTTTCTTATGACAGGGTACTAATGGGAATGTTTGAAGTCTTTGAAGATATCTTTGGACTTTCAATTACAGAAATTCAACCACCTTTTAAATGGGATGAAAGCGTAGAATTATTTTTGGTTTGTGATGCTGAAAGTCAAAATCCATTGGGTTTGTTTTATACTGATATGTTTCCACGAGATGGTAAATATAAACATTTTGCACAATTTGATTTAATTTCAGGTAGAAGATTACCAAATGGACAGTTTCAATGTCCTGTTGCCGCATTGGTCTGCAATTTCCCTCCAAAAGTTCAAAATTCTCCATCTCTGTTATATTTTGAAGATGTTGAAACCCTATTCCATGAATTTGGCCATGTAATGCATTTCATTCTTACACGGGCAAAATATCCATCAAATTCTGGTACAAATGTCCCTGGCGATTTTGTCGAAGCACCATCTCAGCTATTGGAAAATTGGGTTTTTGACAAAGAAATCCTCGATAGATTTGCACAACACTATTTGGATGATACTAAGACGATTCCTCAGGATATTCTCGATAACTTAGTACGAATGAAAAGTGCAACTATAGGGACAGACTATAGGAGCCAAATTTCTTATGCACTTTTAGATATTGCGTTGCATTCTGAAATTTCTGAAGAAAATCATAGCAATATCAATGAACTGGCTAACAACATAATTTCAAAGTACTATTTGGCATTACCCGAGGGAAGTGCATTTATTGCCAGTTTTGACCATCTGATTGACTATGATGCTGGTTATTATGGATATATTTGGTCAGAGGTGATATCGGACGATATGGCATCAATTTTTCAAAATTCACCTAAAGGATATTTAGATAAAGAAGTTGGTAAAAAACTCCGAACAGAAATTTATGAAGTTGGGGATTCTAGGGATATTAACAAATCAATAGAAGAATTTTTGGGAAGAAAATGGGATTCAAAATCTTTTATTGAAGGATTTATATTATCCGATTAAGAAATAACTCTAACAACAATCGTTTTTTGGAATTTTTCTACATCCTTTTTACTTTTCAAAATAATGGATGTTGTTTTTTCTTTGTTTTTTAAGATTTCGTCTATAATTATTGGTTTGATATTGTTAGGATAATTCCATATCCATTTCAGAAAACCAAAATCAATTTTTTCATTGCAATGATCACCCATATCTGGGCGAGTTTGATTACGATATTTGAAATATCTTTTGATTACACGCCACAAACAAATAACTCTGGGTAAATCAATAAAGACTACTGTATCTGCAAAGCTGAATCTTTCTTCTAGCGAATCCGCCCAATTACCGTCCATCACCCAGTTATCTTTTTCTAATAATTGGGATAACTTTACTTTCCATTCATCCTTTGGAGTTTCCATCCATCCTGGGTTCCAAAAATATGAATCAAGATGAATTACTTCAACATTAAGCATTTCGCCTAACCACTTCGCTAAAGTAGATTTTCCAGAACCAGCAGATCCTAAAATCAAAATTCGTTTCATATTATTTTTTCAGCCAATTGTTTAGCATATTGTTTAGATACTCTTCTTCTAAATTAGGATTTGGATAATTACCAATTAACAATCGTTGTCTTACAATTTCATAAATGATAACAGCAGTTGCAACAGAAACATTCAGACTTTCAACCATTCCGAACATTGGTATAAATATATTTTGGTCAGATATATCCAATGCTTCTTTAGAAACTCCACGATGCTCATTTCCCATAATAATTGCAGATGGTTGTGTCCAGTCAACATCGTAAATTGATATAGCATCTGAATTCAAATGAGTAGCATAAATTGTGCAATTTTTGGCTTTGAGTTGTTGTTTTAGATTATCATAATTTGAAACTTTGTTAGTTTTGACCCACTTTCTGGCAGACGCAGAAGATTTTGCACCCATTTCTGGGAATTCTTCATCAGTATAAAGCAAATGAACTTCAGGTATACCTGCTGAATCACAAGTTCTAAGCATAGCGCTTACATTATGCGGATCGTGTATATTTTCACATACTATTGCAACATCTTTTTGTCTATGTTGAAGTACAGATGTAATTTTGTTAATTCTTTGTTCAGTTCTCATAGTTATTATAGTAATTCGTTGAATTACCACTCATCTTGCCATCAAATTTAACTAATTTGTAAATATTTTGATTGCACTTTTTTTTCAAAAAACCACGGTTTAGCTTGGGAGTATATCTATCATCCTCATAAATTTACTTAGTGAAATTACTTTCGAGATACATATTAAGAGAGCATACTCTACCATTTTCTTTTGCTTTGGTCGTATTGACTTTTGTTCTTCTAACCAATTTTTTATTAAGGACAATCGATAGATTTTTAGGAAAAGGACTATCAATCTCAATTTTGTTAGAATACATGTTTTTGAATCTAGCTTGGATTTTAGCGTTAGCTGTTCCTATGGCTGTTTTAATTGCAACACTAATGGCTTTTGGAAGAATGTCATCGGACAACGAAATCACTGCAATTAGATCATCTGGAATGCAGTATAGTTCGATTTTATTACCATCACTTATGTTTGGGATATTGATTTGTATCGGTATGACATTATTCAATAATTTGATTTTACCTGAACTCAATCATAAAGCTAGATTGCTTTCATCTGATATTAGCCGGAAAAGACCAGACTTAGAATTTGATGTTGGTTATTTTATTGAATCTTTACCAGATCAAAGTATTTTAATTGGTAGCCGTGAAGAAAACATTTTCAAGGATATCACAATTTTCAGTAAAGGGAAAAATGTTTCTCAACGGACTATTACCGCAAATTCTGGAACAATAGAAACAATTTACGGTGGAGTAGTTTTGCACCTGTCCGATGGTGTTATTCACGAATTGGGCAACAAAACGGAAGAATACAAGCAAATATATTTTACAGAATATCAAGTTATAATTCCGATTGACAACTTAACATTAACACGAAGAGATAGTAAAATCCGAGGTGATAGAGAAATGACTTTTACTATGATAAACAGTAAAATATCTGGATATCATAACAAAATAAATGATACTAAAAATCGAATAATTTCACGCGTTAAAAAAGAAGATTTAATTACTGAAGAAATGTATCTTGATTCCACTCTAAATTTTGCTAATAAATTAGTACAGGACAGCATTGTTTCTAATCTTAGTTTAATGAAAAGTTCTCTTATAAATGTTGAAGAACAACAAGATAATAAAAAGAAAATTGCATACATAAAACGCAGATTTAAAAATCTAATTCGTGGAATTACTAGCGATTTCAAATTAATAGGAACTTATGAAAAATCCATAAATAAATATTCAGTAGAATTGCACAAAAAGTTTTCGATTCCATTTGCTAGTATAATTTTTATTTTGATTGGCGCACCATTGGGGATTATGGCACGGAAAGGTGGATTTGCAATCAGCATGGCTCTTAGTTTGGGATTTTTTATCATCTACTGGGGATTTTTAATTTCCGGTGAAGAACTAGCAGATAGGGGATTATTATCTCCGATTATTTCAATGTGGATGCCAAATATCATATTGGGGTTAGTCGGAGTTTACTTATGCTATTTTACTTCAAGAGAACAACATTTCTTAAAATTTGAATTTCTAAAACTGTTCAAATTTCGCAAAAACGGAAAGAAAAATGATTAAACAATTTCAAGACAAATCTCCAATTATTCCTAAGTCTTGTTATATTTCAGAAAGCGTAGATATAATTGGAAATGTAACACTTGGCGAAGAAGTAAATGTATGGTTTGGAACAGTAATCCGTGGAGATATGAATTTTATCAGAATTGGTGAGCGAACTAATATCCAAGATAATTGCACAGTTCATGTAACAACAGATACTGCACCAACAGTTATAGGTAATAATGTAACTATTGGTCATAATGCAATCATTCACGGTTGCAAAATCGAGGATGGTTGTCTAATCGGAATGGGTTCAATAATTATGGATAATGCACAAATTGGAGAAGGTTCAATTATAGGTGCCGGATCAGTTATTACTGAAAATTCACTGATTCCACCGAGATCACTTTGTTTAGGAATCCCAGGGAAAATTATACGCCAAGTAACAGATAAAGAATATGCAGGAATCCTTGAAAGAGCAGAACATTATGTTCAATTTTCAAAAAAATATTTATATAAATAAGTGAGTGTAAAATGATCACAATTGATGAGTTAATCCAAAATAAACAGAATAAATTACCTCACACTTCATCTGAATTAGAATTTATAGTAAATGGATTTGTTGCAGGAGAAATTCCTGATTATCAAATGTCATCCTGGTTGGCAACAGTTTTTTTAAACGATATGTCGTTTAAAGAAATCTCGGATTATACTTCGGTTATGATTTCATCTGGAAAGAAAATGGATTGGCCAGATTTGCCGGGGTTCGTAGTTGACAAGCACAGCACTGGAGGTGTAGGCGACAAAGTTTCTTTGATTTTAGGTCCAATTTTGGCTTCTTGCGGATTATTCGTGCCAATGATATCCGGAAGAGCTTTGGGACATACCGGTGGAACTTTGGATAAATTGGAAACAATTCCGGGTTATAAAACTGACTTATCGTTAGACAAATTTCGAGAAATTATTAAAAATATTGGTGTTTCATTAATTGGACAGACAGATGATATTTGTCCCGCTGACAGAAAAATATATGCATTGCGAGATGTTACTTCTACAGTTGCCTCATTGCCACTAATTTGTGGAAGCATTATGAGTAAAAAAATTGCAGAAGGGATTCAAGGACTTGTCTTAGATGTCAAAACTGGTAACGGAGCATTTATGAAAACTTACGATAATGCTAAAAAACTTGCTGATTTACTAACAAGAATTGGACAAGATCATGGACTCAAAGTTTCATCCTTAATTACTGATATGAATCAACCACTTGGCAATGCATGTGGGTTATGGTGCGAAGTAAAAGAATCTATTGATGCTCTTCAAGGAAACGGTCCTGACGATTTAATGGAAGTAGTCTATCATTTGTGTGAAAAAGCGTTATCTTTGTTCGAGCCAACTAATAATAATAGACAAAAGGTAGAAGAAGTAATTGCAAATGGAAGTGCAATGGAAAAATTCTTGGAGTTAGTGTGTGCTCATGGTGGAGATGTAACTCAAATGCTATCTGGTAATTTGAATAAACCAAAGAGCAAGGAATCAATTGTAGCACAAAAAGATGGTTATATTTCTGAAATGGATACTTACAAATTAGGGTTGTCAATAATCGCACTTGGTGGTGGTCGCCAAAAGCAGGATGATATTTTAGACAATTCAGCTGGTTTTATTCTGAACAAAAAGGTAGGTGAATCAGTTGCAATAGGTGAACCAATCGTCGATGTATTTTGCTCTGATTCTAATAAATTAGATCAGGGGTTAATCACGATTAAACGAGCAATCAAAATTTCGGATACTAAACCAAAACAGCTACAATTGATATACTGAAAATAAAGAGTTAGGAATTAATTCAAAAGTTAAAATAAAAAAAATGAGACTGTAGTCGACAATTCTCAAATTGTTTTCCTTCCGAATTTTGCTGATTCTATGTGAACTTTGTGTTGAAAAGGAAGCTTATCTTAGTACTTGGCACCGATCTCTGATTATTAATTTTATTCGTCTTGAAATCGTGAAAATGGACTTTGATGTTTACTACACGCACCTTTTGGTTGATTGTCTGTCATAAATATCTCGGTCATTCGAGTATCTCCAGGGCACCAGCGAGTTGTTTTTTCGTAAGTTTCCGTACAAATCTCAAGTTCTACAATGCCATCAGGTCGTTCCCAATCTTCTTCAGGATATCCTTTTACTGCATAAATCTGTTTGATTGCTTTTGCCCAAATCGGAAGTGCTGCCACCGACCCAAATTGTTTTTCTCCCAGCGAAACAGATGGGTCATCAACACCAACCCAAACTCCCATAGCAATTTGCGGAGTATAACCTACAAACCAAGCATCGGTTTTGCTGTCTGTTGTTCCGGTTTTACCAGCAGCTGGTCTTTTAAATTTATATTTCCAGCGTAATGCTCCACCAGTACCTGCGTCAACTACAGATCGCATCATATCTCGTAATAAATAAATAGTTGCTTCGTCTTTTATTTCTGAAGAATTTGGAATAAATTGACTAAATATTTCTTTCAATTTCTCCTCTTTATTTTCTTTTTCTTTATAAGATATTCGGTGTAAACGGTAATCATCATCAATTCTCTTTTTGATAACTTCATGCATATTCGATCCGTATTGATCTTCAATTTTTGTTATAGCAAAAGGTCTAGAATAAATTCCATTATTTGCAAAAACTGAATATGCAGATGTAATCTCCAACGGATAAACCTCAGATACACCCAAAGCAATGGATTCAAAAGCTCTGATATTTGTTGTCAATCCAAACAATTTTGCATTTTCTTTCACTTCTTTTGGAGTAACCAATTCTTGCACAACCCTTACTGATACTAAATTGAGAGATCTACGCAAACCATCTCTAAGAGTTGTGAGTAATCCAGTAGAACCGTCGTGATTTTGTGGATTCCATAGAGTTGTATCATCAATAAATTTCACAAGTGGTTGATTTAATAATTGAGTAGTAGGTTTGTGCTTATTCTCAAGTGCAGTCAAATAAATAAACGGCTTAAAAACAGAACCTGGTTGCCGTTTTGCTTGAACAGAACGATTGAAATGGTCAACATATTCGTCTTCTTGTCTTCCGCCAATCATTCCTAGGATATATCCATTTTTTGGATTTATTACAACAGCTGCTCCTTGCACCAAAAACTGATTTCGTAAAACTCCAGGTATAGTTTTGGAGTTTGATAGTATTTGTTTTACAGAATCTATATCAAAACCAGATGGTTTTAGTGCATTTTCCAGCTTTTCTTTATTGTTTAGAAATTCGTTATTTAGAACGCTCTGGTTTTTATCCATCCCTGATAGAAAAGCATCTTCTAGAGCTTTTTGGATTTCCATATCTAAGGTTGTATGTATAACTAGACCATCTCGATATAAATTGATTCCTAGTTCTTCATCAATTTTCTCTAATTCCCTACGAATATATTCAGAAAAATAAGGAGCATGACCAAGATCTTCAGTATCGGTCTTTTCGGATAATGGACTTGATTTCACAATTTCAAATTCTGAATCGCTGATATATTCTCTTCTGTTCATAACAGAAAGCACTAAATTTCTCCTCCAATTTGCTTTTTCAGGATGGTTTACTGGAGAATAGTGTGCTGGTGCAGGGAGTAATCCTATTAAAGTAGCACATTCATTTAAATTTAGTTCATTTACATTCTTTCCAAAATAATATTTTGATGCAGTTTGGACACCATATGTTCCGTGTCCAAAATATACAGAATTTAGATATAATTCCATAATTTCGGATTTTGTGTAAGTTTTCTCAATTTGTATTGCTGTTAGAAGTTCTTTTAGTTTTCTAGTTATTGTTTTTTGGAAGCCGATAGTGTCGTACATATTTCTAGCAAGTTGCTGGGTAATTGTACTTGCACCCTGTTTTCTACTCATTGTTACAATATCAATTATAACTGCTCTTAATATCCCACGAATACTCACCCCAGAATGATCATAAAATCTATGGTCTTCCATAGAAATTAGTGCGTTAATTAAATTTCTTGGAATTTTACCAATTGGAACAACATCTCTTTTAAATGTGTAGAGTTCTTTAATTAATTGCCCATCAGTGGACATTATTTTTGTAACGGTTTCGGGATTAAATTGGCGGAGCTTAGTAAGTGACGGTAAATCTTCTGCAAGAATAATTAAGTAAATAATTCCACCCAAAAACAATGTAAATAAAAACAAAAAGGTGTTGATGAACACCTTTTTCCAATTTTTTTTATTTTTGATTGTCACTTTACTTCCCAAGTATGTCCTTCGTGGAATAATTTATCTAGTTTACCCTTCCCTTTTTGTAATTTTGCGTTATCAATTTGTTCCATCATCATTTCTTCATAAGATGATTTATCTTCGCGATACAAAATGCCAATTGGAGTAGGAAATCCATCTTCATATGTGAGTTCACTAAGCAATAGTCCTTTAATTTTATTGGTCTCATCGTGAACAAGTACATCAGAAAGATTGTATTTATCTCCGATAGTTACTACTTTTAACTTTGAACCGACTAAACACAAACCTTTGTTTCTATCTTTACCAAAAACCATTGGTTTTCCTTGTTCAAGAACAAGAACATTATTTTGTTTTTCCATTTTATCTGTTAAACTGGAAAATACTCCATCGTTAAATATCACACAATTTTGATAAATTTCAACAAAAGAAGTACCTTTATGTGCGTGAGCTGCCTTCATCAATTCCTGCAAATGTTTTTGTTCACGGTCAATTCCTCTTGCGATAAATGTTCCAGCTGCCCCCAAAGCTAACTGAGGTGGATTAAACGGATAATCTACAGTACCATGAGGTGATGATTTTGTTCTTTTACCAAGCTCAGTTGTTGGTGAATATTGACCTTTAGTTAACCCATAAATTCTGTTATTAAACATCAGAATATTAATGTCTAAATTCCTTCGCAATATGTGAATAAAATGGTTTCCTCCAATTGCCATAGCATCGCCATCACCTGTAACCATCCAAACTGACAACTCTGGATTGGACAATTTTGCACCAGAAGCAAGAGCAGGTGCTCGGCCGTGTACGCTATGAAATCCGTATGTATCCATATAGTAAGGAAATCGACTGGAACATCCAATTCCTGATACTACTAGAAAATTCTCTTTAGGAATTCCTAGTTGTGGAAAAACTTTTTGAACTTGTGATAAAATTGCATAATCACCACAACCAGGGCACCAACGAACTTCTTGATCAGAAACAAAATCTTTTTTCGTCAATGGAATTGCTATATTATTTTTGTCCATTTGCTATTATCCCTTTACAACTTCTTGTATTTTGTCAAAGATTTCGTGAACAGTTAGTGGCCTACCTTGAATAATGTTAAATCCTTCTGAATTAACCAAAAATTTAGCTCTGATAATAGTATTTAGTTGACCAGAATTTACTTCAGGAATTAAGATATTTTTGAACCCTTTGAGTAATGTTTTAAGATTTTTTGGAAATGGATTTAAATGCATTAAATGAACATGAGAAACCTTTTGACCGTTTGAAATACATT
Source organism: Fidelibacterota bacterium (assembly GCA_014381725.1). Taxonomy (GTDB): domain Bacteria; phylum Fidelibacterota; class Marinisomatia; order SCGC-AAA003-L08; family JACNLC01; genus JACNLC01. The sequence goes on from JACNLC010000044.1 coordinate 28,901, forward strand.
TTTTAACCGCTGTACGAATTGCACCATAAGTGCTCCCCCAACCAAGCACAAGCAAATCACCACTCTCTTCGCCAAGAGGAACAGCGTTTGGAATGTTGTCAGCAATAATATCAACTTTTTTCTGCCTAAGCTCTGTCATATATTGGTGATTTTCTGCTTCGTAATTAACATTACCACTACCTTCAGTTTTTTCTAAACCACCAATTCTATGTTCCATGCCAGGTGTACCGGGAATCCCCCAAGGTCTAGCAAGAGTTTTTTCATCGTGAGATAATGGTAAGAAATTCTCAGCATCAGTTGTTTGGTGATGATTAATTGCAGGAAGTTCATCATATTTGGGAATCAACCAAGGTTCAGAACCATTCCCCAAAAATCCATCAGTTAGTAGAATTACAGGAATCATATGCTCTAATGCAATTCTGCTTGCTTCATAAGCTGCTTCAAAGCAATGAGTTGGAGTTGATGCAGAAACAACAGCAATTGGTGTTTCTCCATTTCTCCCAAACATAGCTTGATACAAGTCAGACTGCTCAGTTTTAGTTGGCAATCCTGTTGACGGACCACCTCGTTGAACATTTACGATTACCATTGGAATTTCAGCAGAAACAGCAAGTGTAAGTGCTTCAGTTTTAAGTGCCATTCCAGGACCACTAGTTGCAGTAACGGCAAAACTCCCTGCATATGCAGCCCCTATTGAGCTAACTACACCAGCAATTTCGTCCTCAGCTTGAAATGTTTTTACCCCAAAATTCTTATAAGATGCCAAATAATGCAAAATATCACTAGCTGGAGTAATTGGATAACCACCGTAAAATAATTCCAAACCAGCTTTTTCTGATGCTGCAAGCAACCCAAAGGTAATTGCTTGATTTCCCATAATGTTACGGTAGGTTCCCTTCTTAAATTTAGCTTTTGGAATCCTATAAGATGTTTTTATAATTTCAAGTGTTTCACCATAGTTATATCCAGCCTTTAGCGCACGAGTATTAGACTCAATTACATCAAGTTTTTTAGCAAATTTACTTTTTAGAAATTTTATTGTAGAATCTATATTTCTATCGTAAAGCCAATACAAAAATCCTAATGCAAACATATTAATGCTTCTCTTAATAATTTTTGGAGATAATCCTAAATTGCCTGTTGCATCGGTTACCAATTGTGCCATGTCTACTTTGATCAATCGGTAATTATTAAGAGATTTGTCTTCTAGTGGATTTTCCTTCCATCCTGCAAGTTTTAGATTTTTTTTAGAAAATCCAGCTGTATTTATAAGCAGAATCCCGTGATCTTTCAGATCTTTTAAATGGACCTTCATTGCTGCAGGATTCATAGCCACTAAAACATCGAGTTTGTCACCTGGTGTATGGATATCCAAACTACTAAATTGTATCTGAAACGAACTTACTCCGGCAAGTGTACCAAGTGGAGCTCGTATTTCAGATGGATAGTCAGGGAAAGTTGATAAATCATTACCAACAATCGCGGTGTTATCCGAGAATTGCGTGCCAGTTAGTTGCATTCCGTCACCTGAATCCCCAGCAAATCTAATAGTTACTACTTCAAGATTTTCTCTCTGCTGAGAACTTCTGTCAACATCATTCATATTTTTAGTTTCTCAATTATCTGTTTTCTTATGGTGATTATTTGTAAAAATAACATGTTTACAAGTAGATAAAATTACCGTGCATTATATGACTATAACAAAATCAAATTTAAGTTTGCTAAAATAATAAATACGCCATGAACCATCATCATAAACTTTGATGATATATTTTAATAAGAGTTACAAGAAAATCCCCAAATTGGTTGGAATTATTCTTTTAAGTCTTCATACAATATGTTGTAAACTTGCGTGGTCTCAAAGTAGAAAAATTGAGTATTATAAATCAACTTAGGAATTTCTTATGTCAAATGTAAATAACCCATTCTTGCAAGAGAATAATCTGAAATATAATGTAAAACCTTTCGATAAGATTAGGACTGAACATTTTATGCCTGCAATTGAATCAACAATGGCAACCGCAAAAGAAAATATTACTGTAATAAAAAATAATACAGCAACTCCAGATTTTGAAAATACAATCCTAGCATTAGAAACTTGTTCAGAAGACTTGGATACAATTATTGGAACTTATTTCAATCTTTATAGTGCTGAATCTGATGGACAGTTTAAAGAGCTAGCACAACGAATTTCTCCTATGATGGCTGAATTTAGCAACAATATCATATTAGACGAAGTTCTATTTGAAAAAGTAAAATCAGTTTATGAAAATATTGATTCACTAAATTTAAATAATGAGCAAATTAGATTGACTGAGAAAAAATATCTAGGTTTTGTGCGAAATGGAGCAAATTTGGACGAAATCAAAAAAATAGAATTAAGAAAACTCAACCAAGAGCTATCTAAATTGAGTCCACAATTTTCAAAAAATGTGTTAGATGCTACTAACGATTTTGAACTTCACATTACTAATAAAGTTGAACTTTCTGGATTACCAGAATCTGCATTATCTGCAGCAGAAAATTCTGCAAAACTCAAAGGTAAAGATAGTGGTTGGTTATTCACTCTTCAAATGCCAAGCTGGTTACCAATAATGAAATATGCTGATAATCGTAAAATCAGAAAGGCAATTTCTACTGCACTAGGTACTTTATCTGTTGGAGGGAAATTTGATAATAGTGGAATATTAAAACAAATTGCAAAACTTAAACACGCAAAAGCTCAGTTGCTTGGATTTGAATCTCATGCTGATTATACACTTCAAGAACGAATGGCAAAAAAAACTGATGTAGTTATGGCATTCTTGGACGAAGTAAAAGAAACTGCAATGCCAACTGCAAAAAAGGATGTTGCAGAAGTTAGTTTATTGGCAAAAGAATTGGATGATATAGATGACTTTAGTTCTTGGGATTTTATTTATTATTCTGAAAAACTCAAACAAAAGAAATTTGATTATGACGAAGAAGAACTTCGACCATATTTTAAAATTGAAAATGTATTTGATGGAATTTTTACAATTGCAAACAAATTATATGGCATCACTTTCAAACAATTAACCGATATACCAGTTTATCATTCAGATGTTTTAGTTTACGAAGTTACAAATGATAATGGTGATTTTGTTGGCTTATTCTATATGGATATGTTCCCGCGAGAAACAAAACGGAACGGTGCGTGGATGACGACTTTTCGGGAACAGGGGTTGTACAAAGGTGAAATAATTAGACCACATGTTTCTATTGTTGCAAATTTAACTCCATCGACACCAGACAAACCTTCTTTGTTAGATTTATCAGAAGTTAGAACAATATTCCACGAGTTTGGACATGCACTGCACGGCTTACTTTCAGATTGTTCGTATCAATCGTTGGCAAGTCCAAATGTTTATTGGGATTTTGTGGAGCTTCCATCTCAGATAATGGAAAATTGGTTGTTAGAAAAAGAGGCATTAGACATTTTCGCCAAACATTATGAAACTGGTGAAACAATTCCTCAAGAGCAAATTGAAAAAATTAAAAGTGTACAACATTTTAATGCAGGATATCAAAGTACAAGGCAAGTAACTCTAGGTTTGATTGATATGGCTTGGCATACTCAAGATACTTCTTTTGTTGAGAGTGTAGAAGATTTTGAAAATTCCATTATTGAAGAGTTGAGACTATTACCTAAAGTTGAAGGTGCTAATACATCCTGTAGTTTTGGACATATTTTTGGAGGGGGATATTCCGCTGGGTATTATTCATACAAATGGGCTGAAGTATTGGATGCTGATGCTTTTGAATTATTCAAAGAAAAAGGAATTTTTAATCAAGAAATAGCAGAATCATTCAAAAATAATATTTTATCTAGAGGTAATACAGCTCATCCTATGGATTTGTACTTAAAATTTCGAGGACAAAAACCAGATCCCAAAGCGTTATTTAGGAGAGATGGTTTTATTAAGTAGGGAAATTCGTAATATTTAAAAATTAGTTGTAAATTATCAGACCTTCCCAAGGTCGTAATAAACTATATAAATCCATAAATCGCAAAATAATAAAATTCCTTAGTTTAGGTAAACATACTAGGATGTTTACAAGGAATTTGGCTAACTAGTTTGGTTAGAGTCCTTAATTATAAAAATAGTTAAGGTTATGGGAAATAAAAAGAAAATTCAGTTTCTATTTTTGTTGGTATTTTCAGCATTAATAGGTCAAACTCAAATTGTGATTGGAGAGGGCTTGATTGGACAAGATCTTCTCGATTATCTTGTTGCAAATTATAAACCATCAAATACACTTGGTTATGATAATGCAAGAGAAAAGCTCTATGGTGAAATAGATATCCAAAATGGAAATCAACTAATTGGAGTTTATTCAGGTTATACAATCACAATTTCTGATTTGCAAAATCCTCTTGCTGAAGTAACTGAACAGGGAATGAATTGTGAACATACTTGGCCACAGAGTTATGGTGCAGGTTCACAACCTCAAAGAAGCGATATGCACCATCTTTATCCGACTCGTTTGGAAGTAAATTCTTCACGAAACAATGCTCCATTTTACGAAATTAATGATTACAATACTGACACTTGGTTTAGAAATGATTATTCTCAATCAACAATACCATCAAGTAATATTAATGAATATAGCGAGAAAGATAACGATACTCCTGATAAATTTGAACCAAGAGAAGACCATAAAGGAAATGCCGCTCGTTCGATTTATTATTTTTACACAATGTATCAAGATGTTGCAGATGAAACTTTCTTTAATCAACAGAAAAACACATTGAAAGATTGGAATTCGATTGATATCGTTGACATTAGAGAATATGATAGGACAATGGCAATTGCAGGTTATCAAAGCGGTAAAGCAAATCCATTTGTACTAGATTCTACTCTCATAAAAAGAATTTGGTTTTTTGAAGAAGTTGATCCCGCAAAAAATATTGTAATAAATGAATTGCACTATAACCCATCACCAGATCAGGGTAGTGATGATGACTATGAGTTTTTAGAATTATATAATCTGGAAAATGAACCAGTAAATTTGAATGGGTATTATTTTTCAAGTGGTATTTTATATTCGTTTTCTGAAGCAGATATAGTTCAAGCGGATAGTTATTTGATATTGGCAAAAAATGGATCAACTTATTCTAATAGTATCGAGTGGACATCAGGCAATTTGGGAAACACTGGAGAAACAATTACATTGGTAAATCCAGATGGGTTAATTGTTGATCAAGTAGATTATGGGAATTCCAGTCCGTGGCCATCAGAACCAAATGGTGTTGGTCCATCTTTAGAATTGATCAATGTGGAATCCGATAATAATTTACCATCCAACTGGTTAGAAAGCTTAGAAACAGGTGGGACTCCTGGATATCCAAATTCAGTATCAAACACCGATTCCTATTTACAGATTATTTTACCAAATGGTGGAGAGTCTTTGTATATTGGGCAAACCACGAATATTGAATGGATTGCATACAATATTAATGAGGATATTCAAATTTCACTTTACGAAAATGGAGAAGCAACAGATGTTTTAGCAGTTGTTTCATCGCAACAATTCCAGTTTGAGTGGGAAGTAACTGAGACATTGATCATATCAGAATTTTATCAAATTGCTATTAACGATATTTCCACAAACGAAATTTTAGATATTAGCGATTCTTATTTTTCAATATCTTACGAGAACCAACAAGGTAGTGATTTAATTATTTCTGAATATTGCGAGGGATCTAGCTATAATAAATATTTGGAAATATTCAATCCAACCAACGAGAGTATAAATTTAAGTAATTATCAAATTTGGAAAATCACTAATGGTGGTGAATGGTTTGAATTTTCTCTTTCGTTAACTGGAGCAGTTTCGTCAAACGATGTTTATGTAATTTATCACAGTGATTCAGACCCTGAGATTGTACAAAATGGTGATATTACTTGGACACAAGCAAATTGGAATGGTGATGATGCTGTTGGCTTAGCAAAAAATGGAGAACTAATTGATGTTGTTGGTGTTTCAGGTGTTGCTCCAAACACTGCTTGGAGCGTTTCCGGAGTTGAAAATGGGACAAAAGATCACACACTTGTTCGCAAACCTGAAATTATTATTGGAGAAACAGATTGGTCAATATCATCTGATTCTCATTGGATTGTATATTCACAAGATAATTTTGATTATTTAGGATTCCATACAATTGAGACAGACCAATGTGCACAGATATTACTTGGTGATTTTAATTTAGATGAAGTTGTTGATTTGTATGATGTTCTTGGGATCGTAGATATCATACTAGGATACACTTCTCCAACTGATCTTGAAATATGTGCATCTGATCTAAACCAAAATGATAACATAGAAATTATAGATGTAGTTTTGGTAGTTGATTTAATCATTAATAGATAAATTGTAAGTTTCAAAAAGTAATTAGAACATTCGTCCGAAACATTGTAAACTTGGCGTGTTAATTTTCCGTAGAAATACGATAAATCGATAAAATAATAACAACTATTTTCTGAATGTAAACTTATTCAAAATAGAATTCAGCAATTTAGTTACGAAGAAAAGAGGAGAAAAGTCATTAATAAGAAATTGAAAAAATATTTAATATACATTATTGCGTCAATCTTCCTTATTGTTTTGTTTAGAGGATGTCTAGGTTGTTCCGCTCCACGAGAAATAAATATGAGCGATAAAACTAATGCAATATCTATTAAAGAATTTGATTATCCAGATGGTGCAGATACTACTGTTTCAGCAAAAGAAGGTGGAGCAAAATTTGATGAGTTGATAGATATTATTAATCAAAATAAAAACAATAATACTCTCTTAAAAGCTAAACTAGAAATTGCTGGTTTTGAGAATTTGGTTAAGTCCGATGATTATCAAAAGAAAATTGAATTCTTGTCTGGTTGGGAAACGCAACAGCTTGAGTCAAAAGGTTCTCCAAAAGCAAAAAAAGGTGGCAGACTTCGTGTTAGATTGTCCGAATTTCCTGCGTCAATACGAGTTTTAGGTAAAGATTCTAATTACGATGTTATAACTTACATTACGAGTTTTATGTATGAGAGTCTTCTTGGATTCAATAGCGAAACAATGGAATATACATCTGGCTTAGCAAGTCATTGGAAAATTTCTGATGATAACTTAACATTTTGGTATAGAATTGATCCTAATGCAAGATGGGCAGATGGAATGCCAGTTACATCGGAAGATGTTGTAGAATCCTGGAAAATAAGAGTTGATAAAGGGATTCAAGATCCATCAACAAATATGGTGTACAAGAATTTTCACGAACCAAAACCAATTAGTAAATATATTGTTGAGTTAAATGTTGATCAATCAAGTTGGAAGTGGTTTTTGTACTTTTCAACAACGGAAATTTTGCCTGCACATTATCTAAACAAAGTCACTGGTAAGGAATACTTAACTAAGTATCATTTTGATATGATGCCAGGAACTGGTCCGTACGCTTTTGTTAAAGAAAAAATGCGAAAAGGAAAGAGTTTATCAATCAATAGAAGAAATGATTATTGGGCTAAAGACTATCCTTCAAGCATTGGCACTAGTAATTTCGATGAGATCAAAATAATCATCGTTAAAGAAGATAGAATTGCACTCGAAAAATTCAAAAAAGGTGAGTTGGATATTTTTATTGTCGGTAGAGCTCAATGGTGGTACGAAGATTTCTTAAACAAAATTGATGACCCAAAATTTGATAATTTGAATCGTGGACTTATACAAATGAGAAAAATCTTTAATTATAGTCCACACGGATTTTCCGGAATTGCTATGAATATGAGAAATAAGCCTTTTGATAATATCAACGTTCGTAAAGCATTTGCGATGTTATGGGATAGAGAAAAATTAATTAGAACAATGTTCTTTGATGAGTATTATCCGCTCGCGACTTATTTCCCAGTAGGAGATTATCAAGATAAAAACAACAAACCAACGAAATTCGATATTGATAAAGCTATTGATATACTAAATGGAGAAGGTTGGGTGAGAAATGCTGATGGTTGGCTTGAAAATGAAGGTGATATTTTTGAAATTGAACTTGGAATTGACCAATCATCAGAGAGGATATTTACTGTTTTACAAGAAGATTTAAAAAATGCTGGAGTTAAATTGAACATTAAAAATATAACTCATCAAACAGTATTTAAAAATGTAATGAATGAAAGAAATTTTGACATCTATTACGGAGCTTGGACTGGGGGGTTCTTCCCTAATCCAAAATATATGTGGTATTCTGAGTATGGGAAACAACCAGGCACAGTTAATATCAATGGGTTTGAAGATGATAGAGTAGATGAAATTATTGAAGGGTTTGACAAAATGTTTGACGCTAAAGAACGAGTTCAAGCCATACGAGAAATTGATAAAATTTTATTGGATTATGTACCATACGCTTTAGGTTGGTATGCACCGTATAGTACTCGTTTCCTATTTTGGAATAAGTTTGGTTATCCAGACCACTATTTAGGTTATTCAGGTAATTGGAAATCCATATCGAGTTATTTTTGGTATGATTCTGAAAAAGCAGATAAACTAATTCGTGCAAAAAGTGATAAAACTTTGGAGTTTGAAAAACCAATTGTCAATGTTTTTTATGATGAAAATATGAAAGAAATGTTTGGGAAAGAGGACAAATAAATGACTACTTATATCATTCGAAGATTATTATTAATGATTCCGACTTTTATATTGGCAACTGCATTAGCTTTTACGGTTCTCCAATTAGTTCCAAGTGGACCTTACGAAGAAGAATTGATGAAACTTCATTCTCAATTAATGATGAGTGGAGAAGCTGGAGGAATGGGTGTTTCTGATGTTGGTTCTGCTCCGGGAGAAATTCCAGAAGAAGCCAAGCAGATGATTAAAGAATATTATGGATTGGACAAACCAGCGGTAGTTAGATATTTCAATTGGCTAGGATTATGGCCAAAAGAAATGGAACAGAATCTTGTTACTTTTAAAGAAGGTCAGTCAATCGCTGAATATCGTTTGGGTTTCGAAAATTATCTTCGAGTGGAAAAAAATGGTGATAACACTGCAATAGTTTATGAAAATATAGAAAATGAATGGGTAGAAAGTGACGCTTGGAAAACTAAATTAGTAGCTCCTACAGAAGAGGGAGCTTCGACTAATGTAAAAATCTATAAAACAGCTTTTGCTGGCATTCTAACAGGTAATTTAGGAGACTCGTGGAAGTACCATGAACCAGTATGGAATTTGATAAAGCAAAGGATTCATATATCAGCATATTTTGGTTTAGTTAGTTTTTTGCTATCTTATTTGGTTTGTATTCCTTTGGGGATTTGGAAAGCAATTAAACACGGTTCTAAATTTGATGTGGCATCAAGTGTCGCTGTTTTTGTTGGATATTCAACACCAGGATTTTTGCTTGGCTCGTTGCTGTTAATCATCTACGGTGGAGGTTCAATGTACGATGTTTTTCCGCTTGGCGAATTTAGGTCGGAACATTGGGAATATTTGACAACTTGGGAAAAAATTAACGACCAATTGCATCACTCAACTTTGGTTATTATTACTTATATGGTTGGTGCATTTGCATCATTAACAGTTTTGATGAAAAATTCTCTGTTAGAAAATTTAAGTCAAGATTATGTTAGAACTGCATTTGCAAAAGGATTATCAGAACGAAGAGTTATTTTCTATCACACTGTTAGAAATTCACTCATTCCACTTGCAACTGGAATTGGTGGTTTGTTAGGAATTTGGCTTGCAGGTTCTTATCTTGTTGAAAAAATATTTAATATAGATGGAATTGGAATGTTGAGTTATACCGCAATTTTGACTCGAGATTATCCAATTATTTTAGGTTTCTTAGCCATTGGATTGTCAATTCGATTACTCGGGAATTTAATATCAGATATGACTTATGCAGCAATTGACCCAAGAATTAGGTTTAAATAAAAATTATGAAAAAAGAAAAACAACTATCACAATCAATTCTCAGAAAACGGCTGAGAAAATTCAAGTCAATTAAAAGAGGATATTACTCTCTTTGGATTATTGTAATTTTGTATATTCTTGCAGAATTAACACCAATTTTGATTACAAATAAACCACTATTAGTTCGATATAATGAGGAGTTTTATTTTCCATTAGCCAAAGCTTATAGTGCATCAACTTTTGGTGTTGAATCACACGGTGAGCCAAATTATCGTGAGCTGGATAAAATATTTGCTGAGCAAGATGGAAACTGGGCAATTATGCCATTGTACCCTTATCATCCAAACGAAAGTTTATTGAGCGAGTTATCGCCAAATGTTCCACCAACTGCACCAACATTTCAGCATTTATTTGGGACTGACAATAGAGGGCGAGATGTATTTGCACGATTAGTTTACGGATTCAAATATTCAATTCGGTTTGCAATAATCGTAACTACTATTTCATACATTTTAGGAATTATTGTAGGTGCAACGCTAGGTTTTTTTGGAAAGAAAATCGATATATTGGGCCAGAGAATTATTGAGATATTTTCCTCAATCCCATTTTTATTTATGATTATCATTATTCGTGAGTCATTAAAAGAACCACCGGGTTTCTTGGGATTAGCATTTATCCTATCCGCATTTGGGTGGATGGGAATGACATACTATATTCGCGGAGAGTTTTACAGAGAAAAAGCAAAAGACTATGTTTCTGCAGCTGTTTCTATGGGAGCTTCAAATCGACAAGTAATGTTTAAGCATATTCTTCCCAATGCACTAACACCTGTAATTACATTTGCTCCATTTGCAATTGTTGGAGCTATTTTTTCTCTTGTATCACTAGACTTTTTAGGGTTTGGATTAGTTCCTCCAACTCCAAGTTGGGGGGAAATTGCCAATCAAGGAATAAGTGAATTTAGATATTGGTTGATTGGAGCACCAATGCTTGCAACGTTTACAACATTATTGTTAATCACATTTATTGGGGAAGCAATTAGAGAGGCATTTGACCCGAAAGTGTATTCAAGGTTGAGATAAGACCGGGTTATTTAGTTACTGGGTTAAAGAAAATATGCAGTTTTACAGAATAGCTCGAGGTTCATTAGCTGAAACATTGGAGCATTTAATTTGTGCTAGTGACGAAAACTACATTAACAATGAGATTTATAAAAATAATAGGGAGAAAATTGAATTAAGTTAAAAATATTAAATGGTTATATTGCATATCATAAAATGCTAATTCGAATAACTTAATAACTCAATGACTTAATAACTTAATTATGAAAAACAAACTATTTGAAATCAAAGATTTAAAAACTTACTTCTATACAGAAGCCGGAACTGCGAAAGCTGTTGATGGAGTGTCATTCGATATTTTCAAAGGGGAAGTCCTTGGTATCGTAGGTGAATCTGGTTCTGGGAAATCCGTAACTTCTTTGTCAATAAATCGACTCATACCAAACCCACCTGGGGAGATTGTTGAAGGTGAAATTGTGTACGGGAATAAAAATCTGTTAGAGCTTAGTTACGATGAAATGCGCGAATATCGCGGTAAAGATATCGCGATGATTTTCCAAGAACCTATGACATCGCTCAATCCTGTATTCAAAATTAATATGCAAATGAATGAAGTGTTAATGAAACACGAGGGATTGTCTTGGGATGAAGCATCAAAACGAAGTATTGAAATGTTAGATGCTGTTGGTATGCCTGACCCAGAAAAACGGATGAACGATTATCCACATCAATTTTCTGGAGGTATGCGGCAACGAGTGATGATAGCAATGGCACTACTTTGTAATCCAGCTCTCTTAATTGCAGATGAGCCCACAACTGCACTTGATGTTACAATTCAAGCACAAATATTAGACTTGATGGTGAAAATGAAAGAAAAGCGGAAAGATGCTGCTATTCTTCTAATCACACACGACCTTGCTGTTATAGCAGAAACTTGTGAACGAGTAATTGTGATGTACGGTGGGAAAATCCAAGAAATTGCAAATGTTGATGAATTATTCGAAAACCCATCACATCCTTATACAAAAGGATTGATGAATTCAATTCCACATCCAGATTCAGCAGATAAAAAAGATCGATTACAGGCAATTCGTGGTACAGTTCCACCAATTATGAAAATGCCTGACGGATGTAAATTTTGCACTCGTTGCGACGATGTGTTAGATAAATGTAAAACTGAAGAACCAGATTTACTCGAAATCAAAAAAAACCATTTTGTAAGATGTCATTTATTTGGAGATAAAGCGTAGTCATTATGAGCAAAAACCCAATTCTTAAAGTTAGAGATCTGAAAGTTCGTTTTCCACTTTTTGGTGGAGTGTTTCAACGAAAAGTGGCTGAAGTAAAAGCTGTTGACGGAATATCCTTCGATGTTTATCCAAGCGAAACAATAGGTATTGTTGGCGAATCCGGTTGTGGCAAATCAACTGTTGGTAAAGCAATAATCAATGTTCTAAGACTAACAGCTCCTGATGTTGAAATAGAAGGACAAGTTTTGCTAGATGTTGATGGTCAATATGTTGATCTATTGGCTCTAAGCAAAAAGGAAATGTTAAAGTATCGTTCAGCTATTCAAATGATTTTCCAAGATCCGTTTTCATCACTTAATCCAAGAATGATTGTTGGTGATATAATTCAAGAACCATTGGATTTACACACTAAACTAACAAAAGCAGAGAAAGATGAAAAGGTTGCGTGGTTGTTGGATAAGGTTGGACTTACAGCCGAACAAGCAACTAGATATCCACACGAATTTTCCGGAGGTCAACGGCAAAGAATTGGTATTGCTCGTTCGTTAGCAGCAAATCCAAGATTGATTATTGCTGATGAGCCAGTATCAGCTTTGGATGTTTCAATCCAAGCTCAAGTAATTAATTTGATGATGGATTTGCAGGAGGAATTTAATTTATCATTAATATTTATTGCACACGATTTATCTGTTGTTGAGCACATTTCTAGCAGAATTGGTGTAATGTATTTGGGAAGTATGGTAGAAGTTGGCGATGGTGAAGATGTCTATTATCGCTCTAAACATCCATACACCAAAAGTTTATTATCTGCAGTTCCTTTACCAAATCCAAAACTTAAAAATAAAAGAGATCGAATAGTATTGCAAGGGGATGTTCCTTCTCCTATGGCAAAACCGAGTGGTTGCGGATTTAGAACCCGTTGCCCAATTGCAAAACCAGAATGTGCTAAATCAATTCCTGAGATTGTTGATGTTGATAATGGACATCAAGTGGCTTGTCCATATTGGGAAGAAAAGTTTTAGTAATGTAATAATAAGCTACAAACCACGAATGAAAAGTGGTTTGTTTACTATTGCTATTCAATAATTAGAGCTGGCCGAGTCTTTCACCACAATTTACATTTTTAATTTCAAGATAGAATCTTTTTACTATCTCTTTTTGGATTATTATACAAATTCTTCATTTTCAGCCGAAAAATAATTTCTCTTTTAACTTGCACACCAAATAACAATGCCTGTAAATTTATACAGGACTAAATGAGTCGTATTAGCAGATTATGTTAAAACTAACAAAAAGAACAGAATATGCGTTAACTGCTCTTTCTCATATGCAATCGCAAGGAGAAGGCGAGTTAACAACAGCTCGGGAGATTTCTGAAAAATATAGTATTTCCTTTCAGTTATTATCAAAAATACTACAACATCTTTCAAAGGAAAATCTAATCAAGCCAATTCAAGGAGCGAAAGGTGGTTACAAACTAATCACTGATCTAACGGAAATCAGTTTATGGCAATTTTTGGAAATGATGGAAGGTCCACTCGGTTTAGTGGATTGTATCATCACCTCAGAATGTCAAAAAATGGATGGTTGTGTGATTTTGTCCCCAATACACAAAATTAATAAAACAGTTCAGAATATATTTATGAATATCCCTATTAGCGATATTACGAATTAAGGATTTTATGAAGAAAATTTATTTAGATTATCATTCTACAACACCAGTTGACCCCATAGTACTTGATGAGATGCTTCCCTATTTTTCTGAGAAATTTGGGAATGCTGCTAGTCGTAATCATGCTTACGGTTGGGAAGCAGAAGAAGCCGTAGATATTGCTCGGGAGAAAATTGCTGACCTTATCTGTGCTACATCACGAGAAATTATTTTTACTAGCGGAGCTACTGAATCAAACAATTTGGCAATCAAGGGAATTGCACAAATGTTCCGTGAAAAAGGGAATCATATTATCACGGTCAAAACCGAACATAAAGCAGTGTTGGATACTTGCAAAGCTTTAGAACGGGACGGATTTGATGTTACTTATTTACCTGTAGAAAAAAATGGATTACTCAATCTCGATAAACTGAAATCTGCAATTACAAATAAAACCATTTTGATTTCAGTAATGCACGCAAATAATGAAATTGGTGTCATTCAACCAGTTACAGAAATCGGAGAAATCTGTAAAGAACACGGAGTCTTTTTCCACTGCGATGCTGCTCAATCTATCGGTAAAATCCCAATTGATGTAAACGAAATGGGAATTGATCTGCTGTCGATATCTGGACATAAAATCTACGGACCGAAAGGAATTGGTGCGTTGTATGTCCGAAGGAAAAACCCTCGTGTTCGATTAAAATCTCAAATTGACGGTGGTGGGCACGAACGAGGAATGCGTTCTGGAACGCTCCCAACTCCGATAATTGTAGGATTAGGCAAATCTTGTGAGTTAGCTGGTAAATTGTTGGAAGAAGAAAATACTCGACTAAAATCACTAAGAGACAAACTCTACAAAGGGATTTCATCTCAACTTCCACAAATAATTTTGAATGGCGACACCACAAATCGATTACCGGGAAATTTGAATTTGAGTTTTGCGTATGTTGAAGGTGAATCGCTTATTATGAGTTTACCAAATATTGCTCTTTCGAGTGGGTCTGCTTGCACTTCTGCTAGTTTAGAACCATCGTATGTGATAAAAGCACTCGGAGTTAGTGAAGATTTGGCACATTCTTCAATTCGTTTTGGATTGGGAAGATTTACAACAGAAGAAGAAATTGATGTTACAATAGAAAGCGTAGTAAAAGCTGTGAATCGGTTGAGAGAGATGTCACCATTATGGGAGATGGCTCAAGAAGGTATTGATTTGAACAGCGTAAAATGGAGTGAGTAATTGAGGTGAAAGTTTTTACTCCAGCTACCTACTCAACGCTGTTAAAGGAGGAATTTAATTATGGCATATTCTAAAAAAGTAGTTGAACATTTTACTGACCCGAAAAATATGGGGTCAATGGATAAAGAAGATGACAATGTTGGAACAGGAATTGTTGGAGCACCGGAATGTGGCGATGTGATGAAACTTCAACTCAAAATCGAAGAAGGTATTATACAAGATGCAAAATTCAAAACATTTGGTTGTGGTAGTGCGATTGCGAGCTCAAGCTATATAACTGAACTTGTAAAAGGGATGTCTGTTGAAGATGCCCAAAAAGTAAAAAATACAGAAATTGTGGACGAACTTTCTCTTCCACCAATAAAAGTTCACTGTTCAGTACTGGCAGAAGACGGAATCAAAGCCGCATTGGCAGATTATGAGAAAAAGAAAAAATAGAAAGGAATAACAATGTCAAAAATAAATGAAGAACAAGTAATAGAAGTGTTAAAACAGTGTTTAGACCCGGAAATCCCAATTGATTTATGGAATCTTGGATTGATTTATAGTATCAAAATAAATGATGCAGAATCGGGTAATTCCAATGTTGATATCACAATGACACTCACTACTCCAGGATGTCATATGGGAAGTTATATGGCAAACGATATCAAAACTAAGCTCGAGGGTTTGGACTCAGTTGATCTTGCTACAGTTCAAGTAGTATTTGACCCAGTTTGGACACCAGATATGATGACTGATGAAGCTCGAGAACGACTCGGTTTCAAAAAGCCACCAGCTGAGGAATAACAATGTCAGACAATAAAACACCCGAAACTGCTGATATCCAAATCACGGAGAAAGCCGCAAATCGTGTAAAGGCAATTCTCAAATCCGAAGGCAAAGAAGACCACGCATTACGGATTTCTGTAATTGGTGGCGGATGCTCCGGTATGTCTTACAATATGTCGTTTGACGATAATCTTGGAGAGTTTGACAAAGTCTATGAAATTCAAGGCGTGAAAATTTATTGTGACTTAAAAAGCTGGCTGTATCTCAAAGGAACTACTGTAGATTTTTCTGATGATATTTTGTCAGGTGGATTTAAAATTAACAATCCAAACGCATCTAGAACCTGCGGTTGCGGAACAAGTTTTTCTGTATAATGGAAACAATACATCTAGACGATTTTCTAACTGACGGTATTCTGAAAGAGAATGAATTTAGGGAAAAAGTTAACAAAATTGATTGGTCAGAATTTTCAAGAAAAACGGTTTTAATTCGTGGTTGTGCATCGGTGCCTGTACCTACTTGGGCACATCTGATAATTACAGCAGAATTAGCTCAATTTGCCAAAGAAATATGCTACGGTGAACCTAATTCATTTCTGAAAGTTTATTCAAAAAAATGAATTCAAAATCCTGCTGGAAATGCAAAAGTTTAATAGAGGAATTTAGGCATTTTTGTGCAGAGTGCGATACAATTCAACCACCGAGTGAAGAAAATTTCTATAAGTTTATGAGATTTGAGAAAAAACTCGGAATTTGCACAGCAACTCTGCAAAATCGGTATTACGAGTTAAGTCGTAAATTTCATCCTGATTATTATCAAAATAAATCGTCTCAAGAATTAACTTTCGCTTTGAAGTATTCATCAATCTTGAATAGAGCATATTTCACTCTAAAAAATCCTATAGCACGAGTTCGATACTTGATGATGTTGGAAGGAATCCACGAAAACAGAGATAGTGGAAGTATCCCTGTGAAATTTGCTGAAGATATTTTTGAAATACAGGATTGTTTAATGGAATATAAATCAAACCCCGAAAGTCATTGCGAAGATGAATTGCAGAATCATCATCAAAAACTGAAACTAGATATTGATGAAATTGATCAACATATCCACAAATATTTTCAAAATTATGATGCATCTGAAAATGATAAAGAAAAATTGGATGTTCTAAACAACATCAGTCTATTGCTAACAGATAGAAATTATCTTGACAAAATGAAAACAGAACTCGACGGAGTACTTTAATGAAAACTGTAATCGGAATTGACCTTGGGACTACAAATTCATTGGTGGCAATTATGAAAAATGGCGTTCCGCAAATTCTCGAAAATAAAAATGGTGAACGAATTCTACCATCTGTATTGGCATTTATGGAAAATGGTAAGATTCTAGTTGGTAATCCCGCAAAAGAGCTTCGCTCTGAAATTCCATTTAGCGTTGTTGCATCTACTAAAAGATTAATAGGGAAAGGAATCAATGATTTAACTGAAGAAGACAAATTATTTTTTCCATTCGATTTTTCTGAATCAGACGAAACTGGGATTTTGAAATTTCGCGTTCAGAATCATACTGTAACTCCACAAGAGCTATCGGCACGGTTACTGTTGGAGTTAAAACGAATAACTGAAAAATCTTTGGGCGAATCTGTAACAGATGCAGTAATTACAGTCCCGGCTTATTTCAATGATACCCAGCGACAAGCCACAAAAGATGCGGGCGAACTTGCCGGATTAAAAGTATTGCGTGTTGTTAACGAACCAACTGCAGCTGCATTGGCGTATGGTTTACAGAAAAATCAACAAGGCACAATTGCAGTATTTGATTTGGGTGGTGGAACTTTTGATATTTCTATCCTTCAGCTTAAAGAGGGAATTTTTGAGGTCATTTCCACTAACGGAGATACTCATCTCGGTGGTGATGATTTTGATATGAAACTCGTTAAACTATTTCAGCAGGGGATTGAAGAAATTCAACCGGATTTTTTCAACATTTATCCTGAAGCTCACTATTTTATTCGTAAAATTGCCGAGCAGACAAAAATATATTTATCAACTCAAGACGAAGCTCCAGTAACAATTCAGTATCCTAAAGGAAATCTGAATTTCAAAACGACCATTACAAAATCTAAGTTTGAAGAGCTGGTTTCTCCAGTTTTACAAAAAGCATTCGATGCTTGCGAAATTGCATTGAAAGATGCTGGATTTCAACAATCGGATATTGATGATGTAGTTATGGTTGGAGGGTCAACTCGAATTCCATTAGTGAGAAAGAAAGTTGAGGAATTCTTCGACAAATCTCCAAAAACCGATATCAATCCGGATGAAGTGGTGGCGTTGGGAGCATCAATTCAGGCGAATATTTTAGCTGAAGGAAATACCGATATGCTTCTGTTAGATGTGGTTCCGTTGTCGCTTGGAATGGAAACTTACGGAGGAGTTATGAATAAGGTGATTATTCGTAATACGAAAATTCCTACTACTCACACAGAAGTTTACACTAATTTTGCTGATGGACAGAATGCAATCAATTTCAATATCTATCAAGGTGAACGGGAAATGGTGAAAGATTGTAATCATCTCGCAAGTTTCAAATTATCCGGATTGGAATCACTTCCTGCTGGCGTTCATCGTATTGAAACTACATTTTTAGTGGATGCAAATGGAATTCTCAACATCTCTGCAATTGACCAACGGACTCAAAAAGAACAAAAAGTTCAGGTAAATCCGAGTTATGGTTTAAAAGATGATGATATTAAAACGATTGTCAGAGATTCATTTTTGAATGCTGAAGACGATTTCAAAGAAAGAATGCTTGCGGAATCTCGCTCGGAAGCTACACAAGTTTTGAATGCGGCACATAAAGCGTTAGAGGAACATCAAAATCTAATTGAATCGTCTGAAGAAATGGAAGATATCAGACTTTCCATAAAAGAGCTGGAAGAATATGTCAAAAAAGATGACCAAAACATTATAATTGCACTAACTGAAAGTTTAAGTGAAGCTACTAATTCGTTAGCAGTTAGGATTATGAATGTAGCAACTAAAAAATCGTTAAAAGACCAAAATGTAAAGGATATTAAATAATGGGAAAATACACAGTTAAATTTCTTCCTATGGATATTTCGGTTGATGTAGATTCAGATGAATATCCATACAGCGACCACGGAGAATCTGGTTCAATTTTGGATATTGCACTTGCAAATGATATTGACCTTTTCCATAATTGTGGTGGAGTAGGAGCGTGTGCAACCTGCCATATTATTGTTAAAAACGGAATGGAGAATTTATCCGAAATGGATGACGATGAAGCTGATATCATTGATGAAGCAGATGGTTCAACATTAAATTCTCGTCTGGGATGCCAATGTGTGGTTCAAGGTGATGTAACGATAGAAATTCCGGAGTGATGTAATATCATTAATTATTATTAGGATATCTTAGGAAGGTTCTGAAGATAATAAACTTACATAATATCGAAATTGAGCTGAAAAAACGATTGGTTTATCCTTATCAATGGGGCAGAAAACAATCTGATAATTGGGATAAGCAAACTAATTTTATTTATAAAACTTACAGCTTTGATTCTCTTTTACTTAAAGTAAAAAAATATGAAAAACCACTTTTCAACTATTCCCTAAATCGATGGTATAATTTTTGGTCTGCTATGGCAGTTGAGAATATTTTAGCAACTCATCAATGTGTTATTCCTAATCGAAACTCTAAAGATAAACTTGTAGATTTTACAATAAATGAGATTCCGTTTGACCATAAGACTTCCGTATTTCCAAAAGGGTTTGGTCAATCATTTGATTATGCTCGCAATAATAAAAAAGAGTTGATATTATGGTTATATAGAAACCAAAGTCAAGAAGGTAGAAAACATCTTAACAATAGATTGTTTGTTGTGTTATACGATGAAAAAGAAAATCAACATTGGAAATTAAAAGCAGAAATTTCACTTCTTAAATCTGCTATAGACAAATATCTCAAAAAGTTATCTCATAATGATTTGGTTCAATTAAACTTTGGTGATGGTTTAGTTCTATCGGATATTATTTGGATCAAATAATATTCCCTTTGACCATATTACCATAATAGTTATCCTGGCGGTGGCTCAATCACATTTCCTCTGTTAAGTATGTAATATGGATCAATACAAGCTTTGGATTTTATAACTTGATTAACTGCATCCTGTCCGTAACATTTTAGAAAATCTGTTCGTTTTCGTTTACCAGTTCCGTGTTCTGCTGAATAAACACCACCAAGTTCAGATGATTTTTCGATAATTAGCTGATAACATTTCTCAGCTACAGTTTGTTGATCTTGTCTAGGTAGAATATGGAAATGTAAATGACAATCGCCTAAATGGCCAAATAATAGATATTCGATGTAGTTATCTCGTAATAATTTATGAGTATATTTTAGAAATTTGTTAAAATTACCTGGTGGAACGATCGTATCTGTAACAATACCATTTACTTCATTTTTGCGAATGATTTCTAAAGCATTTGCAGGCATTGAATGGCGTGCTTCAAAAAACTTTCTCCTACTTTGAGAATCTTGTAATACAATCACATTTTCTTCTTTGAAATGTGGAATTATGGAATGAAAACGATCAATCCATTCTTTCGCAACATTTTCAAAATCATCTTTATAAATTGGGATGCTTACATAAATTCCAACTGCATTTTCATTTGAAAAAAAATTATCCCGATGATCCATAAATTTAATACAATTGTAACCAAAATATTCAAAAGCTAGCACAGAATCCCAGCTAAAATCTGATTGTTTATCAAGTGCAGACAATAATTGTAATGCAACTTTTTCACTTTGCAATGTCAAAAATAAATCTAAATAATGCACAGGATTTTCTGCTAATTTGAATACACACTTTGTAACCAAACCGAAAATTCCTTCACTACCAATAATTAAATCTACAAAATCTAGTACTCCGTTTGGTGAAGAATAAGGTCCACTAGCATTTTTTATTTTAGGACGACTATAAGTAGGAACTGTAAATCGAATAGTCTCATTTTCACTTTCCAAGAGAAATTCACCATTTTCAGAAATATATTGATTTCTTTTTGCAAATATAAGTTTACCGTTAGGGAGAATGAATTCAATTTCTTCCACCCACTTTCGTGTAGCACCATTATCACCGGGGATAAACCCAGATGCATTTGTTGAAATTGTTCCTCCTACACTAGCATCTTCTCTGCTAGTTGGATCAACTGGATAAATCAGTTTATTCAACGATTGTTGTTTTACTGCTATACGCATATTTTCTAAAATGATTCCGGTTGCTGTGGAAACAGTTTGATTTTCTAAGTCAACAGATATATCTGGTTTGGTGAGTTTAACAGTTGAAACAATTATACCACCTTTTGGCGTTGCACTACCTGTTAAATTCGATTGACCACCTGTAATTGTTATTGGAATTTTACATTGATAACAAGTCGAGAATATTACTGAACATTCTATAGCAGATTTGGGACGACAAACTCCATTGGCAAATCCAGTCATATTTGAGCTATCGATTGCAAAACTACTAACAATATCCTGATCTATTGAAGTATCGATGTTAAATTTACTTGAGAAAAATTCTGCGAGTAAATTGAAATCTTGTGATTGAATAAAATTGTTACTAAACTGTTCAATCAGATTTAACTCATTTGGTGATAAAATTTGTTGTAGTTTGATTATATGTGTACTCATTATTCTGAATATTGTCTGGTATCTATAAGCAAATTTACTGATAAATATATGATTCCAGTATAATATTTGATTACGAATTTCTTTTTGTACCAGTCATTTTTCTTGTAAATTCGAGTGTCAATCAAGCTGTAAATTTTAACAAAAGGTATTTTATGAGAAAAATAATTCTACTATTAGTAATGTTAATTTCAATCGTTTTTGCAAAAGTACCAAATTGGGGAGTTAATCCTTGGGATTTCAAATATACTGCAACTCACACTTGCGTTTTGATTGTAGATGGAGTTGAATCGACTGATGAATCCGATATAATTGGTGCATTTGCTGATGGTGAATGTCGTGGACTTGCAAGACCAACTTATTTCCCAATGCCGGGTAAAGAACGACATACTGTTAATATGATGCTGTATAGTAATCAATCCTACGGAGAATTTATTAATTTCAAAGCGTATGATGCTTCATTGGACCAAATCTTTGATATACAAAATTATGAAATTGAATTTATTGAGAATGAAAATCATGGCGATGACATCAATGTGATAAAACTGTATTGTATAACAAAAGCTAAAGAGAATAAAAGTACAAAAATCGACGAAAGTACTTTTTCAGTAGTTTCTGTAAGTATTCGACTTAACTCCATTTTAGAATTAAAAGATGGGTTGAATATTCCAATTAACTCAATCGAAAATGGAGAATTTGTATTATCAGCGTTGAAAAATAATATTTCTGTATTTGTAGAGGATGAAAATGGAATAACTCCATTTATTCTAAAATTAAAACAAGGCAAAATTTACTTAAAAACCAACTAGAATTCTAATGGCAATAAAACTAAAAGGTTTAGATTATCTAAATATAGCATCAGAATTTTCTGATGATGAAATTTTAGTACAGCATACAGCTAGAAATTTTGTGGAAAATGAAATCCTACAAATAATCGAGAAACATTTTGAAGAAGGAACATTCCCAATTCATTTAGTTCAACAATTTGCAGATTTAGGATTTCTTGGAGTGAATATTCCAGAAGAATTTGGCGGAGCAGGATTATCTAATCTGGCTTACGGACTTGTTTGCCAAGAGTTGGAAAAAGGAGATTCTGGGATTCGGTCATTTGTATCTGTTCAAGGTTCTCTTGTGATGTATCCAATTTTCAAATATGGAAATAAAAACCAAAAAGAAAAATGGATACCTTTGTTAGCAAATAGTAAAATAATTGGTTGCTTCGGATTAACAGAACCAGATTTCGGTTCTAATCCAGCCGGACTTACAACTCGAGCTCAAAAAGTAAGTGGTGGATATATCTTGAACGGAACAAAAATGTGGATAACCAATGGAAGTATTGCAGATATTGCCATTGTTTGGGCTAAAACAGACGATGATGTAATTCGAGGATTCATTGTAGAAAAAGAGTTTGAAGGTTTCTCTGCCCCAGAAATGAAAAATAAATGGTCTCTTAGAGCTTCTGTTACTTCCGAATTAGTCTTGGATAATGTGTTTGTTCCTGAAGAGAATCTATTACCAAATATCGAGGGAGTAAAAGGTCCGCTTGGTTGTTTATCACAGGCAAGATTTGGAATTGCATTTGGATCAATAGGATCTGCAATGGCTGTTTATGAAGCTTCACTCAAATATGCAAGAGAACGAATTCAATTTGATAAACCGATAGCATCTTTTCAATTAGTTCAAGAAAAACTAGTTTGGATGTTAAACGAAATTACAAAAGGTCAATTATTAGCTCTGCAGGTTGGTAAAAATAAAGATAACGGTACTGCAACATTTCAACAAATATCAATGGCTAAGCGCAACAATGTTTGGGTTGCTAGGGAATGTGCAAAACTAGCTCGAGAAATTCACGGTGCAAATGGAATTTCGAGTGAATATCCAATTATGAGACATCTAATGAATATCGAGAGTGTTTACACTTACGAAGGTACACACGATATGCACACACTAATACTAGGCCAAGATGTAACAGGAATTCAAGCTTTTAGTGATAACTGATGGGAAGTAAAACAATCAGAGCATTACTTTTTTGGGTTCAGCAAAAACGCTGGTTACTTCTGATTCTCTTTGTTGGTTTGACGATGTATTGGCTACCTTATCCAGAGAGTATTTCAGCTCAAGGGTATAGGACATTTATCATTTGTGTGATGGTTGTCGCCTTAATTATTACAGAGCCAGTCCCACTCCCTGCAGTAGCTTTACTCATAGCAATTTTGGAAGTAGCATTTAGAATTACTGATCCGACAGGAGCAGCAAAGTCGTTTATGGGTGATTCTGTATTTTTCATTATGGGATCATTGATGATGGCGGTCGCAATCGTACATCAAGGGTTAGATACTCGGTTAGCCCTCGGAATTATTGAATTAACTGGAAACAAAGTTAGAAATATAGTTTTTGGATTTACTGCAATATCTGCGATTTTATCTTCATTTGTAGGTGAACATACCGTTGTAGCTATGATGTTGCCAGTTGGATTATCTTTGATTCGCAATATGCCTAAAGGGAAAAAGATTCCAAATTTGACAGCTCTAATTTTGTTTTCAATTGCTTATGGGTCAACAATCGGTAGTATTGGAACTCCATCTGGGGGCGCTAGAAATGCCATTATGATTGAATATTGGCGTACTTTTACAGACACTACTTTAACTTATACACAATGGATTGTCATGGCATATCCTGTAGTATTGATTGGTATTGCATCAGCTTCAATCTTACTAATGTTTGCTTTTAAACCTGAGTATAAAATTATGGATACAGCAGTAAGAAAATTAAGAGTTCAAGTTGCAAAGCGAGGGAGAATTGCAGGAAACGAAATTCTTAGTATTATTATTTTTTCAATTACTTTTTTGTGCTGGGTTTTTCTAAACGAAAAAATTGGAATGGGCATCATCGCTATTGGTGGAGCATTTTTATATATGGCAACAGGTTTAATCGAATGGAAACAAGTTAGTAAAGAAACCAATTGGGGAGTGATTTTACTATTTGCAGGTGCAATATCTTTGGGTACTCATATGAAACTAACTGGAACTGCAGTATGGCTTGGGGAATCTGTAATTTTAGCAACAGGTGGTCTGATGGAGCAGTTTGAATTATTTAGAAATTTTATTGTAATAATAATGACTACGGTTATGTCCAATATTATGAGTTCAAGCGGTACGATTGCAGTTTTAGGTCCAATTGTTTTGAATATGGGCGGTGATCCACTTTTTATGGGAATGTCAGCAGCTATTGCATCCGCTTTTGGTTATTTTTCTGCAGTTGCTGCACCTGCGTGTATGATTATTTATTCTTCAGGTCTCGTCAAAGTTACAGATTTTCTAAAGGCAGGATGGAGGCTCGGACTTGCTTCCATTGTTACATTGTTGATCATAACTCAATTTTATTGGCCTTATGTTAAATGGCTTACAAATTTTCAATAGGGGAAATGTAATGAGATTTTTAGTTGCAATAAAAGATACAAGTAAAGAATCAAAAAATATACTCCAGATAGCTGTAAAAATAGCAAGTGGTTTTGGAGCAGATATATCAGTTATCTTTGTGGGAAAAAAATCAAGAGACATTATAGCTTCTGAAGTTGATCTCGCTAGGAAATCTCTCGCAGAATGGAATATATATCATCCAGGTTTAGAAGTATTAGAGTGGGCCTACCAATCTTTGAAAGAGCTTAATTTTTTACCAGAAAATGAGATTGAATTCAAACCTGAAAATCTTGTAGAGGATAAAAATAGGGTTAGAATGGTTCTTCCCTATACTTCAGGACAAAAAATCCGATTAATTCTTAGAGAAGGTCAACTTTTGGAAGAGTTAAAAAAAGAGTTAGATTTTAGGGAATATGAATTAATTATGGTTGGAAATCCAAAATCAAATAGGAATATTCATCAAATAGTACAATTTCTTGATTCTAGTATATTCATAATTAAGAATTTTGATCCATCGTGGAATTACAAAATACTTTTATGTGTAGATGACTCCAATTCAACTAAAAGAGCTGTTATGTTTGGTGCACAAATTTCAAAACATTTTCATGCAGAAGTAAATGTAATTACCGTAAGTAAAACTAAACGATTTGGGAAAGGCTATAGAAATGCTTCTCGTTGGGCTGGCAAGTATTTGAATCTTCAAAAAGTTCCTCATAATGTGAATATGATAACGGGAAAACCAACTGATACATTTGTGAAGCAAGCTGGCTCCGATCATATTATTGTTATGGGAAAAGCAAAAGGGAATGAGTTTTTTAAATACTTCAAAGGAAGCAAACCAATTCATACTGCACAAAAAGCAGAATGTCCAATTTTAATTGTACAGTAAAAATAAATATTGGATGATAAGTTAATTGTCCAATAAATTACTGGACTTTATGAGAGTGAAAAATGGCCCGTTCGTCTAGTGGTTAGGACTCAGGGTTTTCATCTCTGCAACAGGAGTTCGATTCTCCTACGGGCTACAAAAAAACCGACTAAATGTCGGTTTTTTGTTTTCTAACAGATTTATTATAGAGTTTCAAAAAGAATCCCAACAAAATATCGAAACATTATATAACAATTATCAAAACCTAGTTATGATATCACTCTAATGATTTAGTCTGTTTTATAATCGTTTTGGACAGATATGGATTTTCAAAATATTTATTGTAAATCTACAAAGAGATTTGATTAAGGAATGTTAAATTACAAAGGCAGATTTAATGTGTTATTAATTAATCAACTAAAATAAAATGACATTGAAAAAATTGATATTTGGTTTAATTCTCTTGTTTGGATTTCTGTTTTCATACGATGAATTTCTTACTAGAGAGTTTACAATAAAAGATGGTTTTGTTGGAGGAACTGTTACCGACATCTTTCAAGATCACCACGACAGAATTTGGTTTTGTTCATCCGAAGGAATTTGTATCTTTGATGCTGAAGAGTTTACTAATTCCGCACAATCTGACTTGTTACCTTCATCTTTTGTAGAATGCGGAATTGAAGATCCTTTAAATAGAGTTTGGCTTGGTACTCAAAGCGGACTTGTAAAGATTGAAAATAACGAATCAGTAGTTTTCACAGTTCATGATGGTTTACCTTCGAATGATATTAAAACAGTAATTTTTTGGAACAAACAACTATGGGTTGGAACGACGAAGGGCATTGCTGTTTTGTTCGAATCTGAAAATAAATTTAGACAACCTGTTTTAGATTTTAGGATGAATCGAGTTTCAAAGTTCTATGTTGATAAGAGTGATAAACTATGGATTGGTTCATCAGATGGTTTGTGGATTCTTGATCCATTAAAAAACATAAATAGAATAAAACTTCCTGAAGAGAACCTTAAAATTTGGGAGATTATTGATATAAATGGTGTCATTTATGTTTCTACAGAAAAGTTCACAGAAAATATTCAAAATAAATATAAAGTGTTTCAAGTTCATTGGGATTTAAGTGTATCACAATTGCAAGATGATCTTTGGTTTAAATCTGCAGTAGAACTTCCGAAATATGGTTTTGTGTTTTCATCATGGAATAAAATTATTGTTCAAAAACAATCATTTTCTGGAATTTCCAAAATTGCAGAATTTCCTTATGCGTGGATAACTGCTTTATTCCAAGATAGAGAAGGAAATACTTGGTTTGGAAGCAAAAATCGGCTTTTTTTTGTAAATGATAAAAATATACGAATAAGAAGAAATGATACTGACAAATATGCTTTATCAGAATCGGTATATTCTACAACCATAAATGGAAATGTAGTTGTTACCGGAAGTGGGGAAAAAGCTAATGGTGTTTATTTTGAAAATTATAAATGGCAAAAGATCAAAAACTGTCCAACTAATGTTAGTGAAATTCAATACTCAAAATATTTTGGATGGGTTGTAACTTCTGAAAATGGTTTTCTTGGGATTTTGGATACAAATTCTTGGACTGTAGAAAAATGTAAAAACATAGGTCCATTGTCAAATCATCCAGTTATAGGGATTGCTGATTGTGAAAAATCTGCAACAATCTTGATTGCTACAAATAAGTCTATTTTTGAATACGATGGGAATCAAATTGATGAATGGAAACACAGAAATAGTGGAATAATAAATTGTATTTCCAAGTGGAACAATAAAATATATTTTGGTTGTGACAAAGGATTATTCAGTTTGTGTATCCAAACAAGAAAGCTAAATCCTATAAAAAAAGATAGTACTTCTTTTTTCTCAAAAATAGTTGATATGTCAGTTAGCGATAATCAAACTCTATTAGTGCTGGAAGACAATGAAGGTTATGAATTTACAGCTGAAGATAATTATAATACCTTATTATTACCAAAAATAAAGAATCAGAAATTTAGATCAATATTGAAGCATAAAGGTCACATTTGGATAAATACACTTGCCTCAATCTTGCATCTTTATGATGAAAACTATACAATTTATGATATTGATTGTGGAATGGTAACAACCTCGAATATGCAATGGATGAATGATAAATTATGGATTTTGTCACATAATGGAGTTGTGCAAATATCTCCTCAAGTTATCAATCCCTATATTTCTGAAACGATTATATATTCTATTCAAGATAACATCAGTATTATTTCAGATTCTCTAATATTACCAGTAAATGTCAATAATGTAAAATTTAGATTTTCATTACCTAGTTTTGCATCTATAGGTAGCCAAAAATATATTTATAGACTTTTGGGTTTAAACGACAATTGGCAATATAGTTTTAGTACAAAGTTAGAATTTCTTAATTTATCTCCAGGAGATTATTGCCTTGAGGTCATTGGTTTTGACAGGCATGGTAAGTCTAAAGAAAGAGCAACACAAGTGTTTTTCACAGTATCTGAATCAGCAGAATTTCTAACATTAATTATCATATTAACTTCGATTATGTTGTTGTCCATTATAGTAATAGCAACCAATTTCTTTACAAATCGTAGTATTAAAACAAAATTATCACATCAAACTGATAAAATTGAAATTTGTCTTTTTAACTCATTTACAGTTGTTAAAAATGGTCAAATCATACCAAATATAGCTTGGCAGGGAAAACGATCTAAAGAGATTTTATTCTTCTTAATATTGAAAGACTACCAACATAAAATTGGAGTTGATATTGAAGAATTCCATACTCAATTTTGGCCGGATGCTTCAACCGAAGAAGTTCTAAATCGGAAAAATGTAGCTTTTTCTAGAATTCGATCAGCTGTTAGAATTACTGATCAAAAAGTTATCGTTTTAGAAAATAACCGTTATTTCTTTGATTGGACAAACCCAGTATTCAAAATTGATATTATTGAATATAACAAGCATATAAATAACACTAAAAACTATAAAATTTCTGGACAAGTTGAAAGGATGTTTTCTGAGCATAAAAAAGCATTAGATATCTTTGGTAACGGGTTAACAACAGAATTTTCTTATAATTGGTGTGATGAAATTTATGAAGGTATGAAAAAAGAAATTAGAGACATCACAATTGAAATATCTGAAGAATACTACCAAAATCGTGATTTCAACAAAGTTATTTATTTTACTCGAAAAATGCAAGCTTGGGATTATTTAGATGAAGTAGCAGTTGAGTTAGAAGTTAATTCATTAAAGAGAATTGGTAAATTAAAAGAAGCACAAGTTAAATTAGAAAAATTTAAAGCACTCTTTCTCAAAGAAATAGGAGAGGAATCCAAGATAGAAATCACTTAAATTTGTTAAAATTGTAATCAATTTATCGCAAAATAGTACAAATACTCCTAAAATCCACTAATAAAATGACTGTTCATAAGGGAAAAATCAGTAAAAATGATGATATTTACTAAAAATATGAGAATAATTCTTGACTTTCTCGACGATAAACCCATAGTATTAGATGTTATATGAGATGTAACACTGTAATTTATAGTTTATTAGGAGGTATCAATGGCAGAAAAAGTCAAAAAAGTCGGAATAAGTAAAGAAAAAGGTTATCTATATTATCTTGACAAACAAGGTAATGTTAGCCGTTCAAAAATGGCTCGTGGCGACCAAAAAGGTGGAAACGCTGAAGTGGTTAACTCAGCTGGAGTTAAGCGTGAATCTGGCTATCTTTATTTCATAGATAAAGATGGTGATGTTTCTCGTGCTAAAATGGCTCGCGGACGCAAATAGAACTTTTATAGTTTTATCCGATAAACAAATAAGAGACCTCGTTCATTGAATGGGGTCTCTTGTTATTCAGCTTAAAATTAATGAGAATTATTTTACAAACACTAATCTTTGCTTTATATTGCACTTCAACATTTGGCAATACAGTTACTTCAATTCAAATTGAAGGTAATAAACACACAAAGGATGAAATAATCCTCCGAGAAATACATCATTCTATTCCATCAGAATTTAATAAAGAAATCGCAAAAGAAGATAGAAATCGTATCTATAATCTGGGATTATTTTCAACGGTTGAAATTACAGAAGTAAATTCTGTCTATAAAATCAAAGTAGCTGAGTCTCTAAGATGGATGCCCTTCCCAATGTTTGATTATAACGAAGCCAAAGGTAAAAATGGCTGGTCTTATGGGGGAGGACTCGCATTTCTTAATTTTAGAGGACTAAATGAAAAATTATATCTTGGCGGAACAATTGGTGAAACAAAGTCATATTTCTTTAACTTTGAAGATCCGTGGATGTGGGGAGACCATGGTTCTGTAAATTTTGGCATTTCTGATAATACTTTTGATGATGCAGTTTACGCTTATGAATTTCACCAAAAAAGTTTTTCTATTGGCACAGGTTACTACATAGGACTTCACCATCAATTTGAGTATAAATTAGGATTTGATCATATAAAAATAGATGAAATGGCCGATACATTATACCAACAATTACCAGAGAGCAGTATTCTTGAACAACAACATATTTCAGCATTTTTTGAATATGTATATGATTCTAGGGATATTTATACAGACCCGACTAAAGGTTGGTTAATTACGAGTAATTTATCTTCAAATATCGGTGTAGATAGTTCTTATTCTTATTACAATATTGATTTTGATTTTACAAAGTATATTGAGATTTCACAGCTTCCGTTTGAGCCTGTTTTATCTATCAACACTTCAATATTTATGCAATTTTCTGAACACCTCCCGATTTTCTGCAAAACTTATTTGGGTGGAGAAGATTATGTTAGAGGATATTCTTCAATTCCTTCCGATAATCCTATGGAAGCGGTAGATAAAATTGAAGTGGAAAATCTAATATTTCATAGTTTAGAATATCAACATACACTCATTCCAAAGAAAGATTTTGGAGGTGTTGAAATGGGAATTGATTTTGTATTATTTACCGATTTTGGTTATGGTGCAGATAACTTACAAAAACTGAAACCATCTAATGGACTATTAGGTTTCGGTTATGGATTTACGTTCTTTATGTCATCAATGGGAGTTCTTGGGTTTGATTTTGGATTTAATCCATATGAAAACGGTTATCTGATGCATCTTTCAATGTCCAACTGATTTTAATTATTTTTTCTAAAAATCATTGCCTTTTCAAATCTGTTTTCTTTTCCTTTAACCATTCTTTGTAGATTACTTCTGTGAGTAAATATCATCAACAAAGCTAGGATTGATGAGAAAATTATAAACTGAATGTCCTCACCGAAAAAGTAAGAGAACAACGGAATTGATATTGATGATATCATTGTTCCTAATCCAACAAACCCTGTGAAAATTAAAATAATAATCCAAATTGGAATCGCAATTAGTAGAATGATGTAATTTAGAGAACCAATTACTCCAATTGCTGTACCGGCACCTTTACCGCCTTTAAATCCAAAGAATATGGGATAAATATGACCTATGATAACTGCTCCACCACACAAAAGTAGTAAACTATTAGGAGGCAAACTATAAATATTTGCAATGAATTTTACAGCAATAATTCCTTTTGTAACATCAATCATTAATACGATTAACGCAAATAGTTTCCCTTGTGTCCTAAGTGCATTTGTACTTCCCGCATTGCCACTTCCCTCGTTACGGATGTCAATTCCTTTGATTTTGCCTAAAATCAGACTACCTGATAATGAACCAACCAAATAACTGAATATTACTTTCAATAGAATTTCCATTAAATGAATCCTCTTTACAATAGTCTGAAATTAAAGAAATATTGATATCATTCAATAGTGTTATTTTGACTAAATATTTTCAATAATCTGATGGTTTTAAGTGCATCGAACCAGCGATGAAATTGTTTCTGGAAATGGATTTCTGTTGGAGACGATTTTTGTATTCCACCCCAAACATTTGATATTCCCTCTTGAATTAGGAAGTCTTTGAAATCTATGTGAATATTATTAGCTTTTTCCAATACAAATTCTAAGCTTGATTTGAATGAATTTTGCCCTAGTTTCAACCATTTTTTCAATATTACAAACGCATCATCGGAATAATTTAACTGTTTCAAGTCATATCCAGATTGTGCTTGGTTCATTCGGAAACCAGTTCCCAAATAAATTCTATTTGATGGTCGTGATGAAGGAAAAACTAAAATATCCTCAATTGTGTGAACTTTAGAATATTTCGCCAATTCTTGAAGAAAATAAAAATCCTCTGTTGCTTTTTTCCGGGACATTCCACCTACAGCAATATAAGCTTTTGCAGAGCAAACAATCGTTGAACCTATTGCGTGATATCCATAAGGAGAACCAGCTTGTCGAGTTTTTTCTGCAGTAGTTTTTAAAAAATTCTCATAAGCTCGAATTGCACTTTCGATTTCAGGATTATCCGACTTTTGATGTTCAAATCCAACTACTGCCGATTGACATTTGTGATTCGCAAAATATTTGTGAATGGTATTTAGGTAATTTGGTGATAAGAGTGTATCTGCATCTGTGCAACAAAGAAAACTATCTGGATTGGATAATGGGAGACATAAGTCCATCCCGATTTTACGAGCCAAGCCAACACCAGCGAATTTTTCTGGAAGGACTAATCCTTGCGAGGATGCATCAATAACTGAAACTTCAAATTTGAATTTAGTATTTTGTAAATATGTAAGAGTATCTTGATTATTCTGAAAATCAGGTTTATCAATTTCCTTTTTGTTATTGACCACAACAACAACCAAAGTGTTTTCTAACAATTTAAAAGATTGTTCAGAAATACAGTTCAGCGTTTTGGGCAGAGACTCAAATTCAGAATAGGCCGGAATGACAATAAACGAATCGTATAAAGATTTTGATGGCTTTGGAGAAAGTTCCCACGGTCCATTTTCTCTGCGTTGGCGGAGATATTTGGTTATGATTCTATCCATTTAAACTTAGAATGTCCATCGCTTTTTCAAAATCACCATTTTTCACCCAATTAATTTTGATTCCTCTGCGCTCCATACGACGGAAAAATGTCATTTGCCGTTTTGAAAATTGATGAATAGCTATATTTAACCTTTTTGCCATTTCTTCCATGCTTAATTCACCTCTCAGATATTGACCAATAAACCGATATTCCAGGCCGAAGTAATCTAGTCGGTCAAAAGGAACCCCTGATTTTACTAATGCTTCAACTTCTTCAATCATTCCATTTTCTAAGCGATAATAAAGTCGCTTTGTGATTCGTTCTCTGACAATCTCTCTTGCACAATCCACGCCAAAAACTATATGATTATCAATTCTCAGCTTTTCAATTTTGGTGTCTGCAGTAGTTGTAGCCATCGCAATCTCTATTGCTCGGATAACTCGATTTTTAGCAGTTAAATCGGTTGTGTTATGTAATTTTGGATTTACACTATTTAATTTTATTATCAAATCCTCAAGTGATTTTTGTTCTAACTTCTGCCTTAAATCAAAATCAGGTGCAACCTCAATCATTTCGTAATTCATTAAAATGGATTCAATATACATACCTGTTCCACCGCATAATATTGGGATTCTATCACGAGATATTATGTCGTTGTATGCACGATAAAAATTCTTCTGAAAATGAAATACACTGGAATCTTCTGATGGGTCCAAAATATCAATCAAATGGTGAGTAATTTTCTTACCGTCAATTGAATATTCTTCCAAATCTTTTCCTGTGCCGATATCCATACCACGATAAACTTGCCGAGAATCTGCTGATATTATTTCACCATTCAATTCATTGGCGATCTTCACCGCTAAACCAGTTTTCCCTGTAGCTGTAGGTCCCAGTATGACAATAAGGTCAGTTTCAACTATTTTCTGTAAATTCATCTATGAAATTTAAGTAACATTTGTTTTTATTAGATTAATATTTTCGAGATTTATATTTTATACAATCTTAATATTTTTGTAGTTTCGAGTTATGAAACTTAATCAAAAGGAGTCATTATGTTAGAAGCCATCATTACAATAATTAGTCTGATTATTGGAATCATTATCGGTTGGGTTATCCAGTCGAAATTTACAAATCAAATCAGTAAAGAAGAATTTGATGTTTTGGGCAATCAACTGTCAGAAGCTCAACGGGCAGAAGTCATAGCAAACACACGAATTGAAGAAATGGAAAGTCGTATCGAAGAAGAAAAAAAGCGCATCAAGGAAGTTCGCGAGGAAATGGAAAATGCATTTAAAGCACTTGCTTCAGAAGCACTAAAAGGTAATAGCGAAGAATTTCTAAAAATCGCAGGAGAAAAATTCAAAACTCTATCTGATACAACAGAAACCCAACTAACCGAAAAGAAAAAACTCATCGACCAAAATTTAGGTGAAATGAGTAAAACGCTCGAGAATATTCGCACTCAATCTACAGAACTTAAAACCAGCTTGGATGATAGTAAAAGTCAAACTATTCGTCTTCAAAATACAACTGAAAAACTCCAAAGAGTTTTATCCTCTTCTCAACAACGCGGACAATGGGGCGAACGGATGGTGGAAGATATACTTCGAATAATTGGGATGGTTGAAAATAAAAATTACCGTAAACAACAGATGGTTGAATCGGGTGAAAAACCAGATTTTACATTCCTTCTACCTAAAGAAAAAACTCTAAATATGGATGTTAAATTTCCTCTAGCTCACTACGATAAATTTGTAAATGCTGAACGAGAAGAAGAACAAATCACTGAGAAAAAAGAATTTTTGAAAGATGTGCGAAAGCATATTAAAACGATTGCTGGAAGAGAATATATAAACCCAGAACAAGGCACCCTCGATTATGTAATGATGTTTATACCAAACGAGTCAATTTACGGATTCATCAATAAAGAAGATGCTGATATCATCGATTTCGCATTAGAAAAAGGCGTTTTGCTTTGTTCACCTTTGACTTTATACGCAGTATTATCGCTTGTGTATCAAGCTACTATTAATTTTGTTGTAGAAAATAAAGCGACAGAAGTTATGAAATTACTTGCTGAATTTAAAAAACAATGGGAAAAATATGGTGGTTTAATGGAGAAAATGGGCAAGAGTTTGGAAACTACGAGAAATCACTTTGATGCGCTGAATACTACAAGAACTCGCCAACTAGAAAAACCACTCAGAAAAATTGATGATATTACAGAAAATATGATGCTCGAAGAAACTAATTGATAGAACGGTAATCCACGCGTGGTTTGCTATAATATTGGTATCTCTTTTAACAATTTTAATGGTTTCTCAAAAGAGTCTGATAATCGTGAATTTTATTGTTGACTATTGATAATTTAGCTCTTCCACTTCCAAATCTTTGTTTATCCAAAGCCCGATAACAGATACTGGTAAATTCCACGATTTAATAGTTTCTATGCTATTTTTAATATGTTCAATATGAATTTCCTTTGATACTGGATTTCCGGCACAGTCATCGTGACCGGTAACCGCAATAACCTCTGAACAGTGTTTTTCAATGGAAATCACTACTCTGTTGCGGATTGAATTCACAAGTTCTGATGATTCTTTAGATAGTATTTTGTCTGGCCCGGGTTCAGTTATCATATCGACAAATTGGACATTATATTTTTGTTTCATCCATTCAATTACAGGAATTTGAACTCTGCCATCCATACAATTTATTGCTGTTGCAAAAGTTGATTTTGGTTTCATAAATATATTATTCTTCTGTTAGCCAAGTTTTGATTTTTTCTGTATCTGGAATTGTTCCTTGAGATTTTACCATTCCGTTAATTACTAGTCCGGGAGTCATCATCACACCAAACCCCATAATTTGATTGATGTCTGTAATTTTCTCAAATTCGTATTTTATGCCTAAAGATTCGGCGACTTCTTTAACCTCTTCGGTCAATCTGTTACATTTAGAGCATCCCGAACCTAACACTTGTATTTTCTTCATAAATCTCCTCTTATTTCACAACGAATACGCGAATGTTGAATTAAAATATATTACCGTAAATATATCCTGTAACCGTTGCCATAATTACTGTAAGTAAAACAAATACTATTGTTTTTTTGTTGCCTAAAACGCTCCGTATAACAAGCATATTTGGGATTGACAGCGCCGGTCCTGCGAGCAAAAGCGCAAGTGCTGGACCTTTACCCATTCCATTGTTTAACAAACCTTGCAAAATCGGAATTTCAGTCAAAGTTGCGAAATACATAAAAGCACCAGCAACTGCTGAAAATAAATTTGCACCAATCGAATTCCCTCCGACGGCGCTACTAATCCAATGTGGAGGAATAATACCACCTCCACCTTCGGGATTTCCAAGCAAAAATCCCGCGATGAGAACTCCAATAAACAATAACGGAATTATTTGTCTTGTAAATTCCCAAGTAGAATTTAACCAATCTTTTGTTTCATTATTTCCAGTTGAAATGATTGCAGTTAAACCTGCTATCGCAATAACAAATGGAATTGTTGGAGTGTCTGGTAAAATAGCAGAAACAATAGTTACTAAAACTGTAACTGAAAATAGTTTCCACCAAGCTACTTTAAACCAAAATCCCAACACAAATACAAAAATCATTGCTAGTAATGAAGTGATAATCCATTTTGAAGAGTTGCATAAGTTTGATGAAAGTTCTGTCCCACAACTCCAATTTACTACTACCAAAATCAAAATCATCAATGCAAAATAGATTGAAGTTTGGTAAAGAGGGCGGATTTTTTCTGATTCAATTATAACAGATTCTTGTTCATCTTGATTTTCCTTTCGAAAAATAAATGACATTAACAATCCGATAACAATACTAAATAGAATTGCACCGACTGCTCTTGCTATTCCAAGTTCAATGCCCAACACACTCGATGTTAGTATGATTGCCAAAACATTTATCGCCGGGCCAGCATACAAAAATGCAGTCGCTGGGCCAAGCCCTGCACCCATTTTATAAATTCCGGCAAACAATGGCAGAATTGTGCAAGAGCAAACTGCCAAAACTGAACCAGAAATTGATGCTACACAGTAAGCAACGAATTTGTTTGCTTTTGCACCCAAATATTTCATCACAACATTTTTGTTTAGAAATACAGCCATTGCTCCTGCAATGAAAAAGGCCGGAATCAAACACAGAATTATGTGCTCTCTAGCATACCATTTTACTAGAGCAACAGCTTGAGTAAGCGGATTATTTAATTCTAACAAATTATCTGGGAAAAAGTAAAATCCTAGAAATACTCCAAGAATAATTAACATTGTTTTAATTTCTTTTTTCCAGATCATAGTTTAACTTTCGGTTAATGGATAGTTTCGAAAATACCTAATTTTTTGTTTTTCTTTACATTATCCCAATGAAAATAATTTCCATTCATCGCAATGTAAACTCCAGATGGAAGAGTTTGTGCATAAGACAAAGCACTCCCCAGATTAAACAATCCATCAGAACTACCAAATTTATATGGAATCATTGCTCCAGTTAAAACTATAGTTTTGTCAGTAACCAATTCTGCGATAGCTCGAGCAGTTTCAACCATTTTATCAGTTCCGTGAGATATCATAATTCTGTTATGCGATTCATCTCGGCAACGATGAACGATATATTGCCGATTACTCTCGGACATATCAATACTATCACGCATCATCAATGTTTCGATGTTCAAATCTAATTTACATCGAGCCATTTCTAACATTTCGTATAAATGAGTATTTTTGAAATATAATTGCCCATTTATCTCATTATATTCTTTGTCGAAAGTTCCACCGGTAACAAATATTTTAATTTCTGTATTCATTAATATACTATCCAAATTTAACCGCAAAATTTAATACAATGTTATAGTAATTTATTATAGATTTAATAACTGCTTACTTGTAAATTTAGTGTAAATCCATAATATAAAAAGGAGACCTATGAAAAAGTTAATCATAAAAATACAAAAAATAGATAGTGACAAACCCGAAGTGAAAGTTCAAATTCCACTTAAAGTAGCAAAATTGGTGAACACACTTATTCCTGGGAAAGTTAAAGATGAACTCAACAAAGAAAATATAGATATCAGTAAAATTCTCAATTCAATTAACGAACTTGATGACATTGGAACTTTGGTTGAAGTTGAGCAGGAAACTCAACAAATTATAATTGCTGTAGAATAAGTTAATACTGAAGGATATTGCTAATTCAACCTGTTACAATTTGATTTATTATTATTTTTCGCCGATAAATATTGTTGTCATACCAAAAGTTAAATCAATTATTTCGGCTCTCTGAAATCCAGTGTGAATCATTTTATGTGCAATTTCTTCTCTTTTTGGGAAATGTGCTACGGATTCGGGAAGATAACGATAGGCATCGTTTCTTGCAAAAATACTAGCTACTTTTGGTAGAACTTTTGAAAAATAAAATTGGTAGAATTTTCCAAATAAGACAGAATTAGGTTGTGAAAATTCCAAAATTGCTAACTGTCCGTTTGGTTTAAGCACTCGATAAAATTCGTTAAGTGCATCATCATAATGTCCAATGTTTCGAAATCCATAAGCGATTGTTAGTGCATCAAATGTTTCATTAGCAAACGGGAGATTCTCTCCATCTCCTTGCAAAAAAGTAATATTTTTTAATTTCTGTTTTTCTGCTTTTTGACGAGCAATTTCTGTCATTTTGAACGCATAATCTAGTCCGATAACTTTTACGGGGTGTTTTTTGAGAATAGCAAATCCAACATCACCTGTACCAGTTGCAACATCAAGAACTATACCATTTTTTTTCAGCTTGAGTTTTCGCACTAACTGCCAACGCCAATAGTAGTCAATACCAAAGCTTAATAAATGGTTTAGAAAATCATATTTCGGCGAGATATCGTCAAACATCTGCTGAACATACTTTTTCTTCTCGTCCCCTTTATGTATAAATTCTGCCATAATGTAGATTATAAATTTACATCGGAAAATGGTTAATGATTAAGAAATATTAGAAACCATTGGAAAATGTTGAAACTGACACATTAATCGGAAATTGTATCACTACAAAATTCCGGTTTTTCAACTTTTCATTTACATGCTACAAGTAGTGAAAGTTATGTACAAAATAAAAAATTGAAGCAACTATTATGAATTATATTTACAACTACACTTCCATATCAAACACTCTAGTATTGGCATAAAAACACCAATGCAAACTTTACAAAAGCTTTGGAATCACAAAAATAATAGTATTAATTTAAACAAAGAAACTATGATGAGTTTTACAAATTAAACAAAAAACTCATAAGTAACTACAAGACAGGATATGACAATAATCAAGCAACATAAATTAGGTAGTCATGAAGAGCAATCTTTGCTTTTTTCATTAGTACGCCTAATCTTATGTTGTGCGTCGTGCCGTTTAGAAAAAAAGGGTAAAAAATCATAAGCAAATTAACAAAGACCATCCCCCATCTTTTTAAATATAAAGACCGTCCTCATTTTTCAGACGGCTATAAAAATATTAGAGACTATGAACCATTTGCAGATGGCAAAGAATTAATGGAAAAACTTTGGGAAGATTTTGCACCTTTTGCTGATATACAATTCCTTGATGAAATAGAGATAAATTTAAAATCTAGGTTTTGGGAAATGTATTTAGGGTGTTCATTTCTTTACAACGATTTCAATTTAGAATTACCGGATCATAATGGCGGTCCCGATTTAAAAATTAACTACAATAATACAAATCTTTGGGTTGAAGCAGTTACTTCACAAAAAGGTGATGGCAATGATAAATTGGAAAAGCCACAAAATGGTAAAGTTGTAAAAGTCTCACAAGACAAAATGATTTTACGGATTCAAAACAGTATTGATGAGAAAAAACGAAAATATTCAAATTGGATTG
>JACNLC010000047.1 GCA_014381725.1 Fidelibacterota bacterium
CATTCACTCTTAAACAAACCACCCAAAACAATTGCAGAAGAATTAGCCAAAGCATTATTCACCTATTTGCATTCGGATGGTGAAAACTCCTTTTATGACGATTTATATAAAAAGTGGATTAATTCCAAAAGAGATGAGAAGACTTTAAAAAGATATCTTAAACAATTTAAAATCCCGCCAACTGTTCATATTTGGGATTTGTCTTCAAATCATCCATTCAAAGATGTTGATATGAAATGCTTGAAAGAACTTTCAGAAAATATCCATAATCAACAATGGTTACGAACGCATCTACCCATAATTCACAAACGCTCAAAAGAAGAGATTCTATCCGTTTTGAATACAAATTGGTGGCAGGATATTTATACATTATTTGAATTTGATATTTCGGGTGTTGCAAGTATCCAGTCTATTGATGACGGAATTGATTATTTTAAAACAGAATTTTACAAGGTGGATATGGCAGTTCGTCATCTTTACACGATATTTTTATCAGATAAAGAGCG
Source organism: Fidelibacterota bacterium (assembly GCA_014381725.1). Taxonomy (GTDB): domain Bacteria; phylum Fidelibacterota; class Marinisomatia; order SCGC-AAA003-L08; family JACNLC01; genus JACNLC01. The sequence goes on from JACNLC010000047.1 coordinate 507, forward strand.
ATTAAAACCAATTCAAGAATACTATGAATCCTTAACAATGCAATTTTTGGATAAATGGTTTACTTACTTTGCCAATGAGTATAAAGAAAATCAAACAGGATATTTGAAAACGGTTATTTCAGAGAATAATTCACCCATTGCGATTATTGTTGGTGATGCAATTTCGTTTGAAGTATCGCAAGAAATCACCAATCGATTAGATAGCAGTTTTGAAGTTAAAAGTGATGTGATTAGAGCAAGTTTTCCGTCAGAAACGGAGAATTGTATGAGCCGTCTGTTTTCTGAATCAGGAGAGATATTATCAGACAGAAAAAAACGACATCAGGCACTCCAAGATGAAACAGGAAAAGAGATTAAATTTATGGAATTGGATGATGTTTCTCCTGCTCATACCACCAATGATTATACGATATTTTATTCCGCAGATGTAGATGAACTATCTGAAAAACAGAATCAAAGTGCTCTTAAATATTATGGTGAATTTATTTCGAGTGTGGGTGAAAAGATAGAAACACTATTTGGATGTGGCTATCAGAAAGTATTTTTAGTAAGCGATCACGGGTTTGTTCTTACAGGCATTTTGGAAGAATCGGATAAAATTGAAATTAATGGTAAGGGCGGTAAGAAATCGGAACGATATTATCTCTCAACAGATAAAGCAAAGGATACATCAAAATCCATTCTTGAAATTAAGGAACCACATAAAGATGCGAAATATCAATATTATTCAAAATCGATGAATCCATTTAAAACCAGAGGTGCTTATGGTTTTTCTCACGGTGGAATTACACCGCAGGAATTATTAATACCGAATGTGATGATAAATAAATCGGGTGATGATTTTAATAAATTGAAAGTTGAGATTGGTAATAAAACCGAATTGCGAAATGTTGTTGGAGATATTTATCAGGTTAGAATTGTAAGTGGTGATGCGACTGGTGATATGTTTAGCATTGAAAGAAAAGTGATACTGGTTTTTGCAAAAGATAAAATAGAGTTTAATAGAAGTTCAATCATTACCATTAAAGCAGGTGAAGTTGAAGTAAAAGAATTTGAATTTGAAGATGATGATGATTTTAATATTTTGGTGATTGATGCGAAAACAAAATCAACATTGGATTCGTGTAAAATTAACAAACAAATAGCCCGTGATTTGGGTGGTTTAGGAGAGAATTAAATGGCAATTGTATTAGACAGTTTAGACAAGAAACTCTTTGAGCAATTTCGGGGATATGTTGTTAAGAAGGATTTGGTTAGAGAGTTAAAACTGGGTGACAATGTTCCTGTGTTTGTTTTGGAATATTTGTTGGCAAATTCCTGTTCCACAACAGATGAAGACCAGTTGCAAAAAGGGATTCAGAATGTTAAGAAAATTCTTCACGATCATTATGTTACTCCCGATGAATCCGGGAAAGTTCAGTCACGAATTAAAGAAAGCCAATCCTACACAATTATTGACAGAATTGAAGTCAATTTAGAAGCAGGAAAAGACAAATATTGGGCACATTTATTAAATAGTAACATTCGCCACGCAAATATTGATGACTATTTGGTTGTTGAACACGATAAATTGTTAATGGGCGGAATTTGGGCAATTATAGATATTGGCTATGACACTGAAATAAAATTTGGGAATAAAATACATCCCTTTGTTATCAAAAATATTAAGCCTATCCAACTTTCATCTTTTGATGGCAAAAAATTTAAAGAAGGTCGTTCGCATTTTACGAAAGACGAATGGTTAGATGTTTTAACCCGAAGCGTAGGAATGGAACCCACTTCTGAAGGATTTGACAGACGATTAAAAATGCTCCTTATTTCACGGCTTATTCCATTAGTAGAATCAAATTTCAATTTGATTGAATTGGGTCCAAGAATGACAGGTAAAAGTTATGTGTATAAAGAAATTTCTCCTTATGCAATTTTACTATCTGGCGGACAAGCAACGGTGGCTCAATTGTTTGTAAATAATGCAACCCGAAAAGTTGGTTTGGTCGGTAATTGGGATACGGTTGCATTTGATGAAATCGCAGGAATACGATTCAAAGATAGAGATGGTGTTCAAATAATGAAAGATTATATGGAGTCTGGCTCATTTTCAAGAGGTGGAGGTGGCGAAATGACGGGTAGTGCTTCGATGGTCTTTAACGGGAATATTAATCAACCTTTAGAAACACTTTTAAAAACTTCGCATCTTTTTAATCCATTGCCTGATGCAATCAGAAATGATACCGCATTTTTAGATAGATTACATTTTTACCTGCCAGGGTGGGAAGTATTAAAACTTTCCCCAAGTAATTTTACCAATAGTTTTGGATTCAGTATGGATTATTTTTCTGAAACACTCAAATTTATGAGAAAATTCACTTATGCTGATATTGTAGATACTCATTTTACTTTGGGTGCACATTTAAAACAGCGTGATTCTAAAGCAGTCAAGAAAACAGTATCAGGATTTATCAAACTGCTTCATCCCGATGGTAACTATACAAAGGAAGATGTTCAGGAATATCTTGAAATTGCAATGGAAATGCGTCGAAGAGTAAAAGAACAACTTAAGAAAATTGGTGGAATGGAGTTTTGGGATACAAATTTCTCGTATGTTGATAGAGAATCACAAGAAGAAAAATATGTAGCCTTGCCAGAAGAACGGGGTTCAAATTTAATTGACCATCAACCACTCCAACCTGGTTTTTGCTATACAGTATCTCAAGATGATGATGGAATGTCGTTGATTCAAATTGAAGTAAACGCAACACAGGGAAATGGAAAGTTGAATATTTCGGGAACATCAAAACAAATTATAAAAGAAAATATCCGTAATGTTCATCAATTTATTAAGGCAAATGAAAAGACTGTTTTAAGTCAGGAACATTCCTTGAATAATTATGATCTGTCCATTCAATTGACAAATCTAATGGGAACTGGAATTGGACCGAACATTGGCGGTGCTGTATTTGTTGCATTTATTTCAGCAATATACAAAAGACATTTAAAAGCAGGATTGTCAATTTTAGGTGATATTTCAATCAGTGGTGGAATAAGTAGAGTTGATAATTTCTCCGATAAACTTGCAATGTTATCTGAAAATGGTTCTCTAATGACATTATGTCCCATGGAAAATCTAAACGAAATGCAAGATATTCCACCATCGATACTGAACAACACGGATGTTAATTTTTATTCAAATAGTCAAATG
>JACNLC010000078.1 GCA_014381725.1 Fidelibacterota bacterium
AATCCTAACAAATCGCCACAGTTTTCGATATTATTTTCAAAAAACCCACCGAAAATAAAAAAGCACCCGGGGGTGCTTGTCCCGGTTTAGCAGTGTTATTTTAAGCCGCCTGCAATTTGGTTTAAATCACGGCCATCAACTATATAATATTACAATAAAACATGAATATTAACAAACATTATTTTTAATTGACCGTCAGAGTGCTCGTCGGGCTCATAACCCGAAGGTCGTTGGTTCGAATCCGGCCCCCGCTACCAATCGGAGGTTACAACCTCTAAAATAGGAAAGCCACTTTTTATAAGTGGCTTTTTTATACCTGCCCGTAAAAACAGACGAGAACTATTTTTGATTATTTTATGGAAAAAGGAGAGCATGGTCTGAAGGCAGATGTCATTGGTAATCTGATTTAAAAAATAATAAATAAACCAAAAATCGGTATGTAGTTACTAAGGAAAAATTTAGTAGTTATTTTCTACCAGGGATTTTCCAAGACCGATGGCTGGACAAAATGATTGGGAAAGGGTTGGGGTTGATAAAAAATCATTGATTGTCTGGAACTGATTATTCTAGAATCAGATTCACCATCAGTATGATATCCAGAATATCAATCCCTGCATCATCGTTCAAGTCTGCTGCGCCTAACTGATATTCATCCGGTTCTTCCAAATCCAGTATAAAATTCCCTGTAAGTACGATATCCAATATATTCCAGACTCCATCCTGACTGACATCCTCAAAATCAAAAGTCATTTCAATTCCGATGAATTCCCAGACAAAGCCCCAATCAGGAAGCCATATCCATACGACTGAATTGTCATTATCAATTGTTATTACTAAACTTTCGAACAGATCATCAACATTTCCTAAGGCTACAATAGAAGTTAAAGAATTAAAATCATCACCGGTCAAACCAATTTTAAAATCTCTCGAAAAAACATGGTTATCCAGCAAAATTTCATTAAAGTCTGTGTTTACAATTGAATTATGGAAAATAACTGAATCGCTGTTTTCAAATTCATATAATTCAAACCAATTGCTATTGTAACGGGTAGTTATCAATCGAATAAATTCATCCCTGTCATTATACCCAATAGCTTCAGTCCAATATACACGAGATGGTTCATCCAAATTAACATTGATATAATCTGGATCGTCCACTAAGGTAAACTGAGAAAGCCAATCGCAAGTATGGTTTTCATGCATCACAGAATATCCATGCCCACCACTTGGGATAGTATCAATCCACATATTATCATTATACCCAAACAGGAGATTATACAGATCTTCAGCATGATAACGATGTGCTTCGGTAGACCCGAAATCCAGATACAAAGGCGTATGTTGAAGATTGTAGTGCATACTCTGTGTACTGTCCTCAAAAAATACTGCACTGTTACGGTGATATTCAAAGGGTACCTCTTCCGGTGTGCCACCAAACCATTCGATCATAGAGTTGTTACCTTCCATTTCCCAGTATCGCCGTTCGCAATCCAGAATTCCCGATCCGGATGCTGTAGCAGCCACCATAGGAAGTGTGGGGTCTAAATGATTATTGGCATAGATAGAACCTGCTGCCCCTCCCATGGAACCTCCAACCATATATATTCTATTTGAATCAATGGAAAAATTATCCATCATCCAGAGGATTTCTCCTTCAACCATAGCTTGTGCGTCCTGATGATTGTAATTATTGGATGAACCACCATAGGGAGACATAAAAAACCAGCTCCGGTTATTGGCTTCATCATCAAATTCTGTATAATATGGTGAATTTTCATTTCCGCCCCATTGATGAAATGCAACCAACAATGGAAGTGGATCGTCAGGAGAATATCCTTCGGGAATTTGATAAGAAAAAACATCAAGGGTATCTCCCTCAACAACCAGATATTCCGTATGTATATCTTGGGATGTCAATATGTGAACTGTTACAAATAATAAACTGAATAGGATTTTCATACAGGAATTTACAAACTGTTAGGAATATGTGCCAATCAAAACAAAAACCGGGAACTGAGATAGAATGAAGATCAACTTAAATTACGAGAATTATTTTAAACTTTTTGACTTTAATTTGCACGAAAGTGGATACCATGTGTGTAAATTTGACGAATTTCTTTTAAAGTAGGTTTGACATTAGAACAAAATGCAGATAAATTAAACAGCAATATTTAGTGATAATTTGATGAGTATTTCATTCAATATTAGGTAAATGAATATTATTTAAAATCGAAAGGGGCCGATAATGTCTCAAATATGGGAAAATATACTGAAAAAATTTGGTAGATATAGTGAAAGAATTGCTGACAAATCAGGTGTGTATTTAAAAAAAGCAGTTGATAAAGGTGATGAGCTTACAAAATTAGGAAAGATTCAATTTGAGATAGAAAAACTAAAAAGGGAATTAACTAGTAAAAATGCAAAACTAGGAGAATATGTAGTTAAGCAAAAAGATGAAAAATCTTCACTAGATTTTAGTGAAGATGATCAATTCGAACAACTTACCGAAGATTCGATAAAAGTCCGACTACATTTAAAAGACATGGAAAAGGAAAAGCAGAAAATTAAATTACACGAAACTAAAACTGAAAAACAGGAAGATAACTCAGACGATTGATTGTGATGGTTTCTAAGAAACATTATATTTTATTATTGGTTTTATTTAATGTTGGATTGATGCAAGCATCTGTTTTTAGCTATGAGTCCTCAGATTCATCGATGACACTAAAAAAACACGATTTAATTCCTCAATATCACCAAGTATTAGTTGATTCGGAAATTATTGAAAAACCAATGACTGGTGTAATACTTGGTGGTGGAGTTTTACACCATAAGACCACTTATTCTGTGTCATTAAAACCATATTTTATAAGTCAGAATTTTGCTGTTGGTCTGAACATAAAATTCTTATTATCTAATAATCTGCAATTAAGATTTGAGGATTTTGATGATGTTTTTGATTACACTTCCAAAATAGAGTTCTTGAATTATTCAACTCGTAATGATATTTTTAAATTTCATATCGGCGAAATCAAGGATATGACATTAGGTTATGGTCATTTAATGAGTGAATATACAAATCAGACTTATTATCCGTTAGAACAAAAAGTTGGTTGCAAAACTGATATTTATTTTGGAAAGAGATTTGTTTCTTTACACTCGTTCATTTCCAGTTTCAGAGATTGGACTCACAATGGCAGTATAGTTGGAATTCGCTCTGCTTTGTATGTTTCTGATAATTTTCCATTAACAATTGGAGCAAATGTTGTCTCAGATTTAAACCAATATGCATCTCTTTCGGATTCTATATTTTCAGTTTGGGATATAGAAAATTCAAGAATGTTATCTGGATTTAGTGTGGATTTGACTTATGAATTGATTAAAATGTATGATTATAAATTAAATATTTACTCAGAAGGAGTTGGACTACTACATCCTGAAACTCGTCATTTTAGTCGTGATATTAAAGAAACAAGCAGGCAGGGAAGTTGGGGTTTGGTATTTCCGGGATTTCATTTAAAGTATAAAAAATCTATGGAATTTCGTGCAGAATTACAGTTTAATTCCTCATTATTTATTCCTTCATATTTCAATTCAACCTACGATTTAGAGAGAGTACGATATTTAGAAGTAGATCAATCTGATGCTGATACATTAAACTGGGAAAATTTATCTCAATATAATTTATTTTCTCCAACAGATTCAACGATGCTAATTCCTAAAGATCTTTATTATCCGTTGATTTATGGGACTTATCTTTATCCAACTACCGGAGTTAAAGTTGGAATTGTAGCAGATATTTCTTATATCGCGAAACTTGGGATATCTTATAAATATCTTCAAGATTTTGGTGCTGAAGAACCAAAACAATATCATACTTTTAAGTTCAAATTTACACTGAATGATGGTGTATTAATTGGAATATCAAAAGCAGAATTTTACTATGAAAATAATTTTGATGAAGATATTATAAAATTTAGTGATTTTCAAGAAAATTCAATTCTCGGTTGTAATTTAAAATTTAAAGTAACAAAATATTTTAGTATTGGTTGCGGTGTGAAAAGTGTATTTTACGACTACGATTTTGACTTAAATATTGATAATATGTTATATTCACATATTGAATTTGGTTATTCTTTAGGTGAATAATGTTAGTTTGATTGTTAAAATTCCAAGTAATTAGCGTTTGGAGGGGACGAAATGATAAAAGCAAAACCAAGAACTGCAAAACCATCTAAAAATGATGTACAAGAAAATTCTCTGATTGAACATCTAGTACCTTTGATGGAAGAAGTTAATAAAAGTTATGGACCGGCAATTCTGGAAGAACTGCAATCCCGTCTAGAAAAAACAATCGATCAATTTAATGAAGAAATAGATGATATTGTTAAGAAGTCATTTGAGAAATATCGTACTGATCAAGAAAAAGTGCGGACTATTTTAGTTCCAAAGGGAAAAGAATCCAAACCAAAAAATATCAAAAAAGAAGAGAAAAAAGAAGAAGTTCCACAGTTTATAAGCGAATATGAGAAGAAGAAATCAAAAACTCGTTCTAAAGTAAAGCCAAAACAAAAGAAGTAGTTTATTTTTGATTATTTGAGTTGTTGTTCGTATTGGAGAATATTGTGATTAGGGTTCGATTCCCTTCAACTCAACAAATCTGTGCTAGATGGGAAGCTAGCGGTTTCCTGTAACCTGAAATCCGCTTTATGCAGGATTGAAATCCGTAGAGAGGGCTTTGCTGAGTTTGTTTTTTCAAATAAGCGATGTTGAAGTTTTCAGCTTTGCGCAATGTATTGTTTTTAAACCCCGTCAGATCCGGAAGGAAGCAGCGGTAGAAAATTTGTATATGTGCCGTAAATCTCTGAGACTGAGTTGGCTGTTTGGAAAAGTTTACGACCAGAAGGTTCAATCTACGGTGCACAGGTTTTTAAAATGATAAATAAAATCTGTAGAAACGAATATCTAAGGATGAAGAAAATAAACATTGAAAGTTAACTTAGAATGAGTTATCAAGTATTATCAAGAAAATATAGACCACAACTATTCGAGGATGTTGTAGGACAAGTTCATGTCAGTCGAACGCTTCAAAATGCACTTAAACTGGATCGTGTAGCACATGGATTTATGTTTACTGGTCCTAGGGGCGTTGGTAAAACAACTATTGCAAGAATATTAGCAAAATCTTTGAATTGCTCGGATGCTAAAGATGATAATCCTTGCAGTAAATGTACAAATTGCATCGAAATTACTAATGGAAGAAGTATGGATGTTCTTGAAATTGATGGAGCATCTAATAGAGGTATTGATGAAATTCGTGAACTTCGAGAGGCCGTAAAATATCCTCCAACTACAGGAAAATATCGAATTTATATTATTGATGAAGTTCATATGTTGACAGGTCCAGCATTTAACGCACTTCTTAAAACTTTGGAAGAACCACCTCCCCATGTAGTTTTTATGATGGCAACTACTGACCCTCAAAAAGTCCCACAGACTATTTTATCTCGTACCCAACGATTTGATTTAAAAAGATTAAATATTAATGATATAGTTGATCATTTAAAAAATATTCTCACTTTAGAAAAGATTAAATACGACGAAGAAAGTCTAAAATTAATCGCCAAAAAAGCTGATGGAAGTATGCGAGATTCTTTGAGTCTTTTGGATCAAGTAATTTCCTATTCGGGTGATTTGGTTGAGTTAGATATTGTAAGGGAAATCCTCGGTGTTTTGAAAGATTCAGTTTACTTAGAACTTTTACAGGATGTTACCATAAGTGATAACAATAGCATTATTGGGAATCTAAGTAAAATAATTGAATCTGGTTATTCTATAACAGATTTTGTGAGCGGATTTAACAATTTCATTAGGAATTGTCTGTTAGCGACTGTCGGCGAGAATGAAGCTTCTGAATTGAGTGAAGAAACAGTTATTTGGCTTCAAGGTTCTGATTGCATTTTGGAATCAATGGATCTTTTACGCATTTTGGATATTTCGTTAGAGTTTGAGTCAAAACTAAGATATTTACAACAACCAAAAGTTGCATTAGAAGCACTATTTCTGAAGTTATCTGCTATGGATACATCAGTATCAATTACCCAGTTACTTAATGGAGATATTCCAACATCTGTAAAAAAAACTGAAGTAACAAAAAATCCTATAAAATCAAAAGTCAAAACAAAAACTATTCAACCTGTTATTGAAAATAAAGCTGATACAAAAGTAGCAAAACCAAAGAATGTTATATCAGAGGAAGTAAAACCGAGTGTTTCAAAACAAGAAAAAAATATTAGCATTGAAGCAATTCAACTAAAGTGGAACTATATAATTGAAAGTTTAGATAAGATTAATACTAAAACTGCTCAATTTTTAGATGAGTCTGAAGTAAAAGAATTGCAAAATAGAAATCTATTGATATTATTAAAAAACAGTAATGGATTTGAGTTAAAAAGTCTTGAAAAGGATTCTTCAATGTTGGAGAAATTACTAAGTGATGAATTTGGAGTAAACTTGAAAGTAAAGTACAAGTCAAATGCTCCAAAGCAAACACAAAAAAAAACAAAAGTGAAACCTCGCAATACGGAACATCCACTGTTTATGAAAGTAATAGAAACTTTGGATGGAGAAATAATTAGATAGTAGACTAAAATGTTTAAAAAATATTAGAAGATAGGAGAAAATTTTAATGTTTCCAAAAGGTGGAATGTCGGGTATGATGAAGCAAGCCCAAAAGTTGCAAGAAAAGATGGCACAAGCACAAGAAGAATTGGTTGATTTACACGCAGAAGGTCAATCAGGTGGTGGAATGGTAACTGTAGTGGCAAATGGGAAGAAAGATATAATTTCCGTTAAAATTGAGCCAGAAGTTTTAGAGGAAGATGCTGAAATGTTGGAAGATTTAATCTTAGCTGCAGTTAATCAAGCGTTAGAAAACGCTTCGAATGCAGCTGAAGATAAAATGAATAGTATTACTGGTGGAATGCTTGGTAACATGAAAATACCGGGGATGTAGTGTCTAGTTTTCCTCCATCCTTAGAAAAAGTTATAGAAGCATTTTCTCGATTTCCTGGAATTGGGAAGAAAACTGCTCAACGATTAGGATTCCATGTGCTGAAATCCGACAAAGAAAATGCAATAGAACTTGCAAATGCTTTAGTTGAAGTCAAAGAGAATATCCATTTTTGTGAAATTTGCCATCATATTGCTGAAGTATCTCCGTGTCCAATTTGCACAGATGAACGACGAGATAAGTCAATCATATGTGTAGTTGAAACACCAGAAGATATCTTTTTGTTTGAGAAAACTGGGTTTAGAGGCATTTATCATGTTTTAGGTGGAGTTATCTCTCCGCTAGATGGTATTGGCCCAGACGATTTAAATATTGAAGATTTATTGAATAGATTAACAAATGTAAACGAGGTAATTGTCGCAACAAATGCAAACATAGAAGGTGATGCAACTGCATTATATCTAGCAAGACTATTATCACCAATGAACATAAAAGTTAGCAGATTAGCGCGTGGTTTGCCTGTTGGTGGACATTTAGAATATGTGGATGATGCAACTTTGTTAAGATCTATTGATGAAAGGGTGGAAATTCAATAATGCCAAAAAGATATATTCCGAATATTTTGACATCAATGCGGATTTTATTAACTCCAATATTTTTGTTATTATTATTTTCAGGATATCAACACGGGAAATTATTTGCATTAATTGTGTTTATTATTGCTTCTTTAACAGATTTATATGATGGTATTCTTGCTAGAAAATTTAATACAGTTTCAAAATTTGGTATGTTCCTTGATCCACTTGCGGATAAATTTTTAGTTCTCTCTGCATTTATTTCGTTTTGCATAATCGGCGATGTAGAATTATGGATGCTGATTGTAATTATTGTAAGGGATATTTTTGTTACTCTACTTCGTTCAATTATGGAAGCTAAAAAAGTTACTATGCACACTAGTAAAGGTGGAAAGTTGAAAACTACGCTTCAAATGATTGTAATTCACCTGATTTTATTGATTTATGTTTTCCAGTCATACAAAGTTACTCCGATAGAATGGTTTTTTGATGCTTATCCAATTGTTTACATCCTGATGTTAGTAACTACAATTGTAACTGCTTATACTGGTATTGATTATTTCCGTCAAAATTATCAAACTTTAAAGAATCTCAAGAATGATTAGATAATGAATCAGTTAATTTCTACATTTTTCGGAGTAGGATATTTACCCAAAGCTCCAGGAACTTGGGGAAGTTTAGTAGCACTTATCATATGGTGGTTTGTTCCTATTGATGATATATTTCTCCAAACTAGTTTAATAATGATAGCTATTGTTTTGGGAGTTTATACTTCAGCCAAATTCTCAAAGGAAATTAATAAATCAGATCCATCTGAAGTTGTTATTGATGAAGTAGTAGGAATGTGGATCGCATTATTTATAATTCCCAAATCAATATTTCTTTATGTAACCAGCTTTATACTTTTTAGGATTTTGGATATCACTAAACCTTTAATTATTGACAAAGCGCAAAAATTGCCAAATGGGTGGGGAATTATGATGGATGATGTGATTGCAGGTTTGATTGCTTGGATGATTGTATTGGGAATTTATGGAATTTATATTGGATAGTCAAATATGAACGCTTGTATCATTACAATTGGGGACGAACTTCTACAAGGTTTTACTGTTGATACAAATTCTACTTGGATTAGCCAACAATTACAGAAAGTTGGAATTGATGTAACAACTAAAGTTACAGTCGCTGATGGAATGGATGAAATTATATCTACTGTAAAATACAAACTCGATGCTAATCATAATTTCATATTTATTACAGGTGGACTTGGTCCGACTCACGATGATGTAACTAAAACTGCACTAAATAAATTGTTTAATTCTGAAGAAGTATTTGATGAAAAATGGTATGATATTTTAACTGAAAGATTTGCACATCGAGGGCTTAAAATACCTGATAGCAACAAATCACAAGCAACAATTTTAAAATGTAGTGACTCAATTGAAAATTCTTTAGGAACTGCTCTAGGAATGAGAATTTTACAAAATCAAACTCAAATATTTATATTACCCGGAGTTCCTCAGGAGATGAAAAGTATGATGACAGAAACTGTTATTCCCGAATATCTACCCAATAGGATAAACCCACAGATAATCACTTTACAAACAATTGGCATTACTGAAAGTCAGTTGTTTGAAGATATTCAGGATATTGTAGAACAAAATTCTGACAATTATAAATTTGCATTTTATCCTCATCATACTGGAGTCAATATCCGCCTTAAAGCTATAAATGAGGAATCTGATTTATATAAAATTAAAGAAGTTTTAGGCGAGCGATTAGGAAATTTGATTTATGGACAAGATGATGAATCGTTATCTGAAATTGTTGGCGAAATGTTAGCCAATGATGGATTAACAATTGCTACAGCTGAATCTTGTACAGGTGGATTGTTGGGAAAATTGTTAACCGACATACCTGGAAGTTCTGAGTATTTTTTAGGTGGAGTTATCGCATACAGTAATGATTTAAAGCAAAATTTGGTTGGTGTTTCATTCAAAACTTTGGAAACTTATGGAGCTGTTAGCAAAGAAGTAGCTATTGAAATGGCAAATGGAATTCGCAAGAAAACTTCAGCAGATATTGGAATTGGGACAACGGGGATATCTGGCCCGACTGGCGGAACAGAAGAAAAACCAGTTGGTTTAGTTCACATAGCAGTTTCTATGAATGACATAACTATCGTTAAAGAATATCACTTTCTAAAAGATAGAGAAATGCATAGAGAAATGACTGCATATACTGCACTTAATTTGCTTAGAAAACAGCTAATATTTAATAGTAATCCTACTTAATCATTGAGTAGTAATTGATGACTAAAAATACAAAACGATTATTCATAGGAATAGAAGTGTCACCCAAAGTGAACTCTTTGATATCATCTCTTAAAAATACAATAATTTCAGAAAGAAACGATATTCGTTGGGTTCATCAAGATAATTTACATATTACAATATCATTTCTTGGTAATGTGCAAGAAGAAAATATCCCAAAATTAATTAATTTACTAACAGATGTAATTCAATTTAAATCGTATAAAATGAGTATTGAACAAACAGGAATATTTCCAAACGAAAAACGATTGAGAATTCTATGGATTGGAATCAATAAAGGGAAAAATGAGATTATCAATCTTCAATACAAAATTGATAAATCAGTAGTTGAATATAAACAATCTCAGAGGTTAGATAATTTTAAACCACATATTACTGTCGGTAGAGTAAAACGAAATGCAGATTTATCAAAAATTCAGGTTAAGAATTTTTTAAATACTCTATATGAACCTATTGAATTTAATGTAAATTCAGTAGTATTATTTGAGAGTAAATTACACCCTGAAGGTGCAAAATATACAATTTTAAAAGAATTTCCATTAAATGAAAGGTCTAAACAATGAATGACAAAAAAACAAAATCTAATACAATTGACCTCGCTATAAATCAAATTGAGAAACAATTTGGCAAAGGTGCGATTATGAGGATGGGTGATTCTGCGTCAGTTTCAATTGATGCAATTCCAACAGGCTCAATTTCACTTGATGCAGCTCTTGGCATTGGTGGAATTCCAAGAGGTAGAGTTATTGAAGTATTTGGTCCAGAATCTTCCGGTAAAACAACTTTAACTTTGCATATGATTGCAGAAGCTCAAAAGACAAATGGTCATGTTGCTTTTATTGATGCAGAACATGCACTTGATCCCGGTTATGCAAGAAAGTTGGGTGTAAATACTGAAGAATTGCTTATCTCTCAGCCAGATACGGGTGAACAAGCTCTTGAAATTTGTGAAACACTAGTTAGAAGTGGTGCTTTGGATGTTATCGTAATCGACTCCGTAGCAGCGCTTGTACCAAAAGCAGAACTCGATGGGAATATGGGGGATACTCATGTTGGACTTCAAGCAAGATTGATGTCTCAAGCATTGAGAAAATTAACTGGAACAGTTTCCAAATCGAAGACTTCTGTAATTTTCATTAACCAAATTAGGCATAAAATTGGAGTGATGTTTGGAAATCCTGAGACTACATCGGGAGGTAATGCACTTAAATTTTATTCTTCAATGAGATTAGATATTCGAAGAATCGGTCAAATTAAAGAAGGCGATCAAGTTGTAGGTAATAGAACGGCTGTAAAAGTCGTGAAAAATAAAGTAGCACCTCCATTTAGAAGAGTAGAATTTGATATTATGTACGGCGAAGGAATTTCAATGGAAGGTGACTTATTGGATCTAGCTGTTAAAGGAGACATTATCAATAAAACCGGATCTTGGTTCTCATACAAAGAAAACAAAATAGGACAAGGTCGCGAAAATGTCAAACGATATCTCAAGGAGAATAACGATGTTAGAAAAGAAGTTGAAACTTCAGTGAGAAGTTTCATGGGATTGGATGTTAAATGATGATGTGATAGGGAATGTGTGAATGGAGTGTTACGGTATGGAGCCAAATTTTCAATTTCTAACAACAAAAATTGGTAGCTAATAAAGAAAGGAAATAATATGGCAATGTCAACTTATTATATGTTTGGGAAATATTCAATTGGTGCGATTAGTGAGATGTCACCTAGTAGGACGGATGAATGCACAAAAGTCATCGAAGAATATGGTGGAGAAATTATTTTAATGCACGCATTATTAGGTGAACACGATTTAGTGTTTATTGTAAATTTTCCAGACAATGAGTCTGCTTTGAAAGCATCTTTAGTGTTAACTAGAATTACAGGAATTGCATTTAGTACTGCGCCTGCCACTTCAGTTGACCATTTCGATAAAGTTGTAGAAAGTCTATAATTATTGAATAACTAAATTGTAGTGCATTCAATAACTTAAACAGTTATTTCAAGAATTGACTAATTTCTGTTTTCGCACAAATTAAGTCTTTATGCTCAACATTTAGAATATTAGCAATATTCTTTATAGTATGATGCTCTAAATAGTGCAAATCACCGTCAGAATACGCAACTTCAAACACACATTTGATAAACTCAATTTTATCTTCTAATTCTAGTGAGTTATTAATAATTCTACCGTATTCAAAAAGTCCTACGGATTTTTTCATTTCAATTTGAGTTTTCTCAATTAATTCTTGTACTTCATTTCCATCTATTTCAAAATAGAATTTAAGAATATCCTTAATTGTTACTATCTCTGTTGGTTCTAATATTTCATCTGCTCCTGCGACGCTTAACAGTAATGCAGCACAGGCAGTTTGATAATCCAATGTATTTTGTTGTTTCATTAGTTTTGTAACCTTTTGTTTTTTGTGTCATCAAATTTACGAAAAATGAATAAACAGGAGTAAAAATGACAGAGAATCTTACAAAGCAGGACTTTTTAAAAAAAGTATTTAATTTCGAAAAAAACAAAGATTGGAAATATGAGGGTGATTTACCTTGTATTATAGATTTTTGGGCAGATTGGTGTGGTCCATGTAAAATGGTTGGACCAGTTCTTGAAGAATTATCTGAAGAATATGAAGACAAAGTAAAGATTTATAAGGTAAATACTGAACAAGAGCAGGAGTTAGCAGGTGCATTTGGAATAAAAAGTATTCCATCATTATTGTTTGTACCTAAAGGCGGAAAACCACAAATGGCAACAGGTGCCTTACCAAAAGATGCGTTTGTAAAAGCTATTGAAGATGTATTTAAAATTCCTCCAAAAGAAAAAGTGAATTAGAGTTTACTTACTTAAACAAAAAAGCCCTTGAGAGAGGGCTTTTTTGTTTTTACAATCATCCATTAACAAAACTCCTTTAAAAATTCGTAACTTCTCGCCTTGAATTTTGACTAAAAATGAAGATAATCAAAACATATACAGATAGTTTAGGTGAAATGATCGGGCTCAAACCAGGTGATCATTTGCTGAAAATCGACGGCAAAAAAGTCCGTGATGATATTGATTATAAATTCCGAATCACTGAAGAAAACTTAACACTAGAAGTCCAAATTGACGGAGAAAACCAAATCATTGAAATCGAAAAAGAATATGATGATGATTTGGGTGTGGAATTTGAAGAGTTCAAAATCAGAATGTGTGCTAATAATTGTGTATTTTGTTTTTCTGCCCAAAACCCAAATGGAATGCGTAAATCGTTATATTTTAAAGATGGTGATTATAGGTTGTCGTATTTGCATGGCCATTACATCACACTCACCAATATGGGAAAAAATGATTTAGCTCGAGTTGTGGAACAGCGATTGTCCCCATTGTATATCTCCGTTCATTCCACTGAACCAAAGCTGAGAAAAAATCTATTTCTTTATGGAAAAGATGATCATTTATTGGAGAAAATCAAATATCTCGCAGAAAATGGAATTGAAATGCATACACAAATTGTATTAATTCCAAATGAAAATGATGGAATTCATCTTAATCGGACTTTGGATGATTTGTATCAATATTATCCGCAGATTAAAAGTGTATCAATAGTTCCTGTTGGACTTACAAAACATCGCGAAAATTTGATGCAGATTAATAGCGTTGACAAGAAATATGCAGAAAATATGATGAATTTGTCTCAAGAATTTCAACAGAAATACAGAACTGAAAACCATCAACCGTTTTTACTATTTTCTGACGAATGGTATATTTTGGCAAATAAACAATTTCCGAAAAGATATGATTTTGGTGATATCGATTTGGTGGAAAATGGAGTAGGGCAAGTTAGCAAGTTTATAGATAGATTTGAAAAGGAGAAATCATCACTTCCGAAAAGTTTTAGTAAACCGACAGAGTTTACAATTTTCACAGGAACATTAGTGAACGATATTTTTAATAAAGAAGTGGGAGAGTATCTAAATTCTATTACAAATTTAACAGTGAATATTACACCAATAATTAACGATTTCTACGGACATTCAGTAACTGTAACAGGACTTTTGACTGGGCAGGACATAATAAGTCAATTAGAAAATAGAAGATTGGGTGAGTCTGTTTGGAGCACTTACAGAATTTTGAATGACGACGGAAACAAAACTTTGGATAATGTAACATTAGAAAATATGAGTTCACAATTAGGAGTACCTGTGAATGTGTGTCAAGATAGTATTTTAGAAATATTTGAAAGGAATATCATTGGCTGAACCAACCATAGCAATTTTAGGAAGACCCAATGTTGGTAAATCCACATTATTTAACAGATTAGTTGGCAAAAGACATTCTATAGTTTCACCTGTTGAAGGTGTTACAAGAGATAGAGTATTTGGTAAATTCGAGTGGACTGGACGAAAATACAATGTGATTGACACTGGTGGATATTTACCAGACAGTGAGCATCAAATAAATAAAGCTGTAAGATTGCAAGCAGAAATTGCAGTAGAAGAATCTGATTTACTGATTTTGTTAGTTGATGGCAAGCAGGAAATTACAGCAAGTGACCGTTATCTGGCAGAGTTAATCCAAAAATCTAAAAAACCATATCTACTTGTTGTAAATAAAATTGACGACAATGTACACGAAGTTTCTAGATATGAGTTTTACGAACTTGGCTTGGGAGAACCAATATCAATTTCTTCTGCATCTGGCAGGAATTTCGGAGATTTTCTCGATGAAATATCAAGAATATTACCTACTGAACAGTTCAAAACTGATGAAAATCTTGACGCTATTAATTTAGCTATAATCGGAATGCCGAATGTTGGAAAATCCTCGTTAATGAATGCTCTTTTACAAGAAGAGAAATCTATAGTTACGGAAATTGCAGGCACGACTAGAGATTCGGTAGATTCGTTTATCAAATATTATGGTAAAACTATTCGATTAATTGATACAGCTGGATTAAGAAGAAAAGCTAAAGTCGGAGACTCAATTGAATATTATAGCTCAGTCCGGACTTATAGGGTTTTGGAAGAGTGCGACATTGCGGTCGTAATGGTTGATGCCCAAAAAGGATTTGATGCTCAAGACAAGAGTATTGTACGCGATGTTATTGACCAAGGGAAAGGGCTTATTCTTGTTGTAAACAAATGGGATACTATTGAAAAGGATACACATACAGCTAAAGAATATCTTAATGAAATTCACTACGAATATAAATCTATAGAACATTATCCTGTGATTTTTATTTCTATACATCAGAATCAGCGAGTGAGGAAAGTCCTTGAAGTTGCTCTGAATGTTTACGAAAATAGAACACGGAGTGTGAAAACTTCTGAGATTAATGAATTTGTCGCAATGGCGACTTCTCAGTATCCACCTCCAGCAGTAAATGGAAAAAATTTGAAGATTAAATATGCAACGCAAGTTCACCACGCACCACCAGTTGTTGCTTTTTTTACTAATTTCCCTGAGTTATTTCCAGTAACCTATAAACGATATATAGAAAATCAATTTAGAAAACGCTTCGATTTTAACGGAGTACCTATCAAAATTTCTTTTAGGAAGAAGTAATGAGAGTAGTTTTAATCGGATTAGTCATTCTTGCTTTTGTATTTGGGGTAAACCCAACAAGAATTTGTTTTCCAGAACTACAAGATGATTATCATTTGGATAGGATCGTTTTACCGGATTGGGATGCTACCGCAATTTCTCCATCGGGACATTTTAGGATTTACTACAAAACTTCGGGGATTCACGCTCCTGATTTGGCAGATGAAAACGCAAACGGAATTCCAGATTACATTGAAGAAGTTGGTATAGCTGCCGATTCTGTAAGAACAGTTTTGTTGTTTATGGGTTATGACCCAGCACCAGCTCCAACATATGATGGAAATGACGGGTACTACGGAATTTTCATTAGTAATCGCGGAAGCTACAACTATGGAATTAACTACCCAGATGGTCATGTAGAAATTGATGATGATTATTCATATGGTTATTACACAACTGGATTACTAGCGATGCGATTAACAGTCGCTCACGAATATTTCCACGCTGTACAAAGAGGGTACAAGCAACCAAATGGTGATATTTACTTTTTTGAAATGTCATCAACTTGGATTGAGGATGTAATTGTTCCCAATGGAAATGACTATATAAATTGGACCGATGATTTTTTCAATAACCCAGAGCAAAGAATATATGAAACTGATGGATATAGTATTGCACTATTCGGTCACTATTTGAGCACTCAATATGATATCGTAGATGTTGAGACCAAAAGTGTTATTATCCGTAAAATGTGGGAAGATTATGCAAATGGAGGTTCAGCTTATTATGCAATGGATGATGTTTTAAGTGATGCAGGAAGTTATTCCAGTTCATTTATAGAAGCTTGGAGTGATTTTATTGCTCACAATTTCTTTAATGGGATTGATGAAAACTTCTACTTTTATGAAGACCAAGCAGACGCAGATAATATTGATTTCACTACGGACTGGCTTGACGAACAAATTGATTTTAACTTATCCTTAAATGATGTTTCTGTATCAGCAGAATCGTTTAAGTTACTAAGCGAAGAAAATGTAATTTTAGATATTGTACACGATCATAGTAATTTTTTAGGGAAGTGGGTGGTTGTTGGAAATCAAAATGAGAATAACGCAATTTATTCTGCAAGTGATGCTACAACAAATCAACTACAGCAATACGATGAAATACACTTTTTGTATGGAAGACACCCTGACAATTATTCAACAGAAGTTGAAATAAGTGTAAATCCGATATTTGCACCATTTGCACCTAAAAATTTGATTGGCTATCAACTAGATAATTCATCAATTTATTTGGTTTGGGGGTCGTCACCTGGACCTGGAGATACTCTTTCTTATGAAATATTCCGAAATGATACCTTACTGTTTTCTACAACAGATACAACATATAATGACTCTAATTTTGTAGAAAAGACGGAATACACTTATAAAGTACGAGTAACAAGTGAAAATGGTCATTCAGAATTCTCAAATACTGTTACATTTAAAACTTGGCCATCAGCTGGCGAAGTTTATAAGAGCGAAATTATATCAGTGTATCCAAATCCGTTTATTTTAGGAGAGCATTCTGAACAATACTTGCTTTTTGATTCTTCCCAAGGTTTTGAAACCCTAATTTGTGAGATATTTAATATCAAAGGTCAAAAAGTTGTTTCTGACAAAATTCACAATGTAGAACAGGGGAGGCAGAGGATATTTGTAAATTATTTCAACCAAAAAATATTACCCTCGGGGATTTATTTTGTACGAATACTAGATAGTAATAAAGTGTTAGACACACAAAAAATATTATTGTTGAAATGACGGAAAAACTATTTACCCTTAGTTCAAAATATTTAGGTGAATACAAAGAAAAAGGATCAAAATTCATTTCAATTATTCATCCAATTTCAAATTTAGATGAATATCGTTCACACCTTGCTCATTACAAAGCAGAACATCCCAAGGCGAATCATGTTTGTAGTGCATATAGATTTCACCAAGACGATAGAATAGATGAATTTGCATCAGATGATGGAGAACCCAAAAATAGTTCAGGTCAGCCGATTTTACACTCACTTCAAAGAAATAATTTAATAAATGTCGCTTGTTTTGTTGTGCGATATTTTGGCGGAACCAAACTGGGAATTTCTGGCTTGATTAATGCTTATACTAAATCTACTGAAAATGCTTTGATTGATTGCAAAACAAAATTGTGGCAACCTATGTCCCAGTTAAAAATAGTTCACGATTATGAGCATACCAGATTTTTGGAATCACTTATATCTCAATTTGATGGGAAAATAATTGAGCAAAAATTCACAATAGATGTAGTTACTATAATAAGTTTACCCAAATCAAAAGCCGAGAAATTCGATAGAACTCTGCTAGAGAAAAGTTCAGGAAAAATAGTAACAAAATATCAATGATAGAAATACTGGAGTAAGTTTAACAACTCCAGAATAGCTATTTTGTTTTCCTGTTTTATCGGAGTCCTTATGCCAAAGAATAAATCAAAAACGGGCTAATTAGATATTGGATATCTAATCTGACTAGTCGTAAATTGCCACTATGGTAAAAAGACAATTAACACAACAAATCAAAGAAATAGCTAAGAAAATGCCAGTCGTGGCGGTATTGGGACCGAGGCAATCTGGAAAAACAACTCTAGTAAAAGTCGCTTTTCCCAATTATAACTATGTTAATTTTGAAGATTTAGAAATTAGAGAATTTGCGAAGGATGATCCTAAAGCATTTCTTGAAAACTACAATTCGCCTGTTATCTTTGATGAAATTCAATATGTTCCCAATTTATTTTCTTACATTCAGTTAGAAGTTGATAATAAGCCAAAGGAAACCTCATATATTCTAACGGACTCACAAAACATACTTCTTTTAGAAAGTATAAACCAAAGTTTAGCAGGAAGAATTGCTTTATTTAATCTATTACCATTTTCTTTAACTGAGTTAACAGGAACGATATATGATTGTGATAAAATTGATTCATTTTTATTTAATGGGTTTTATCCTCGAATTTATGATAATAATTTAGATCCATCTCAGTGGTTATCTTCTTATGTTAAGACTTATGTAGAAAAAGATGTTCGACAAATGGTATCTATAGGAGATTTATCATCATTTATAATGTTTCTTAAGGTGTGTGCAGGTAGGGTGGGGCATCTGGTAAATTTCTCTGCCATTGCAAATGAAATTGGTGTTTCATATCAAACTGTTAAAAGATGGATAAGCATATTGGAAGCAAGTTATATCATTTACAAACTACCTCCATTTTATAAAAATGTTAACAAACGAGTGGTAAAAACCAATAAATTGTATTTCTATGATGTAGGATTGGTTACCTATTTGTTAGGTATCAGAAATGAAGATCAACTACTATCTCATTATGCAAGAGGCGAATTATTTGAAAATATGATTGTTATGGAAATTGTAAAGAATATTTATAACAAAGGTTTAGAAATTCCACTCCATTTTTGGAGAGATAGATCGGGGAATGAGGTTGATTTGCTGGTAGAAGCAGGAGATAGGCCGATAGCAATTGAGATAAAATCATCAAAAACAATAAGAAGTAGTTTTGATAAAGGGTTGCAATATCTACAAAAAATAAAGGTTACTGATTCAAATTGCAGTTTCGTTATCTATGGTGGTGATAAAAACGAAAGAAGAACATTATCTCAATTTATTGGGTGGAAAAATAGTGGCAAAA
>JACNLC010000067.1 GCA_014381725.1 Fidelibacterota bacterium
AAGGTGGTGCTGGCGATCAGGGTTTAATGTTCGGGTATGCTTGCAGAGAAACTCCAGAGTTTATGCCAATGCCTATTATGCTCGCACATAAATTAGTTCACCAGCAATCATCAGTTAGAAAAGACGGAATACTTCCATGGTTAGGACCCGATGCAAAATCACAGGTTACAGTAGAATATGTAGATGGTGTCCCTAATTCTGTAAAGAAAATTGTTTTATCAACACAACATGACCCTACTATTATAAATCATGAGATAAAAAAAGCCATTACCAATTATATCATTACTCCTGTTATTCCAAGTCATATGATAAATAGTAATACACAAATTTTGATCAATCCCGGTGGGAGGTTTGAAATAGGAGGCCCAGAAGCGGATACAGGTGTTACCGGCAGGAAAATTATTGTAGATACTTACGGTGGATCCTGTCCCCATGGTGGGGGTGCTTTCTCTGGAAAGGATGCAACAAAGGTAGATCGTTCAGGAGCGTACATGGCAAGATTCCTAGCAAAAAATGTTGTCTCAAAAAATATAGCTGACAGATGCACAATTCAACTTTCTTATGCGATTGGAAAAGCTAATCCAGTTTCCTTAATGGTTGATTTTCATGGCACCGGATATAAAAAAGAAAAAGAGATTGAACAATCCATTTTAGAGAATATTGACCTGACTCCAAGCGGAATCATAGATAGTTTAAATCTTAGAACAACAAATTATAAAAACACTGCTGCATACGGACATTTTGGTAATGTTAAAACCAATTTCCCTTGGGAAGTTGTGCCAGAATATTTTCTATGTTAAGAAAGTTTATCAATATTTGAAAAAAGCCACTTAAAAGTGGCTTTTCTATTTTAGAGGTTGTAACCTCAGATTGGTAGCGGGGGCCGGATTCGAACCAACGACCTTCGGGTTATGAGCCCGACGAGCTACCAGACTGCTCCACCCCGCGTCAGATTTTATTATTTGCTATCAAGCAAAGCTTTTAATATTACAGCAATTTTACATTGCATAGCAACACTTATGCAAAATATTTTCTAATAATTGTTTACTTTAACCACAAGGATTCTTTGCGATCTTAAATTTCTTAAATCAAACTTTTTGTCTTCAGGTTTTCTCAAAATTTTAGACCAAAATTTAATATCTAATTCTAACAAAAGTACAGCTACTTAAATCATAAGTCCTTTAATGCTTTTTCCATCGTTTTTCCGATATCAGCTGGACTTTCACATACATGAATTCCTGCTAATTTTAAGGTTTTCATTTTATCTGAAGCTGTTCCTTTACCACCGGATATGATTGCACCTGCATGCCCCATTCTTCGTCCCGGAGGAGCTGTTTGTCCCGCAATAAATGCCACAACAGGTTTATCGAAATTATTGTCAACAATCCATTGTGATGCTTCTTCTTCAGCACTTCCGCCAATTTCTCCGATTAATACAACCCCTTCAGTTTTTGAATCATTTTTGAACAGATTGAGAAGGTCAATGAAAGTTGTACCGATTATTGGATCGCCACCGATTCCAATACAAGTTGTTTGACCGATTCCTAGTTCTGTCAATTGATGAACAGCTTCGTAAGTCAAAGTCCCTGAGCGAGAAATTACTCCCACATTTCCAAAAGGTTTATGGATAAAGCCAGGCATAATTCCGAGTTTGCATTCGCCTGGAGTAATAATTCCTGGGCAATTTGGTCCGATTAAACGAGTTCCTTTTTCGTCAATTATTCTTTTTACTTTCACCATATCTTGAACTGGAACACCCTCGGATACACAAACTACCAATTCGATACCAGCATAAGCAGATTCAATAATTGCATCTGCTGCAAAAGCTGGTGGAACAAAAATAATTGATACATTTGCATCTTTTTCAATTTTGGCATCTTCAACTGAGTTAAATACTGGAACATAACCTCCAAGCGCAGTTTGTCCACCTTTTCCGGGAGTAACACCAGCAACGATATTTGTACCGTATTTCAACATTTGTGTTGCGTGAAAAGTACCTTCAGAACCTGTAATTCCTTGAACCACAACTTTTGAATCTTTATTAATTAATATTGACATTATGAAATCTCCCCTTTTGATGATTTAACAACTTTTTCAGCGGCATCTCTCATACTATCTGCTGGAATAATTGATACTCCGGATTGTGCTAATATTTTTTTGGCTTCTTCAGCATTTGTTCCTTCAAGTCTAACAACCACTGGAACTGAAAGATGTAATTCTTTTACAGCTTCTACTACACCATTAGCAACACGGTCACAACGCACAATCCCACCAAAAATATTAATCAAAACTGCTTTCACATTTTCATCAGATAAAATAATTCTAAATCCATTTTTCACAGTTTCTGCACTTGCAGTTCCACCGACATCTAAGAAATTCGCAGGTTCACCACCAAACAGTTTGATGATATCCATCGTAGCCATTGCAAGTCCTGCACCGTTGACCATACAACCAACATTTCCGTCGAGTTTAATATAGTTCAAGTTGTATTTTCCAGCTTCGATTTCAGTTGTATCTTCTTCTGATAAATCTCGCATTTCAGTAATATTCTTTTGTCTGAAAAGAGCATTATCATCAAAATTAAATTTCGCATCGAGGGCTACAACATTTCCTTGTTCCGTCAAAACTAAAGGATTGATTTCAACAAGCGATGCATCAGTTTCTGAATAACATTTGTATATCTGATTAAATATTTTTACTGCATCTTTAAATGCCTGACCCGTCAACTCCAATCCATAAGCTAATTTTTGTGCTTGGAAGGATTTAATTCCAACGAGAGGGTCAATCCATTCTTTTACAATTTTTTCCGGAGTTTCCTCAGCTACTTTTTCAATTTCCACTCCACCCTCTGTAGAAACCATAAATACATCCATTCCAGTTGAGCGGTCAAGAGTGATAGCAACATAATATTCTTTTTCAATATCGAGAGCTTGAGTGATATAAACTTTTTGAACATCTTTTCCGTTAGGTCCAGTTTGATGTGTTACCAAATTCATACCGAGAATATTTTTAGCATTAGTCATTGCAGAATCAAAATCCGGTGAATATTTTACTCCACCACCTTTACCTCGTCCACCAGCGTGGATTTGAGCTTTCACGATTACAGCAGAAGAATCAAATTCTTCTTGAACTTTTCGTATAGTTTGTTCAGCATCATTTATGTTTTCAATTATATAACCATCTTGAATGGGAACTCCAAATTGCTTTAATAGTTGTTTCCCTTGATATTCGTGAATCTTCATTTGTTTCCTCTCCTAAATTAGCAGAAATCGAAATCAATTCCCGCTTTAATTATTTCTCCAAATTGTAGTTCCGGCTTTTCCTTTAATAGCATCTTCAATTTTTGATATCGAGGTTATGACCACTTTTGTTCCGTGATGTTTAAGAAAATATAAAGCTGACCTTATTTTAGGAGCCATAGTTCCTCTTTGGAAATGTCCGTCATCCAAATACTGTTGAATTTCTCTGGAAGTAGCTGTCATAATTGGTTGTTGATTTGGTTGTTTGAAATTAGTATAAATATTATCAACATCAGTAATGATGAACATTTCTTGAGCTTTAATTACTCGACCAAGAAGGGCAGCAGACATATCTTTATCAATCACTCCGTTCAAACCCTCAAGAGAGCCATCAGCTTTATTGTATGCTGGAATTCCACCACCTCCACCTGCAACAACTATAGTTCCGAAATCAACAAGATGTTTAATTGATTTCCCGTTGAAAATATACAGCGGTTTTGGAGATGGAACAACCCTTCTCCATTCACCAGGTTCTTGTTCTTTTAGTTTCCATTGATATTTTTCAGATAACTCTTCTGCGATTTCTTTCGAGTATCTTCTTCCGATATATTTTGTTGGGTCTTCAATTGCAGGGTCGTTTCTGTCAACTTTCATTTGTGAAATAAATGAAACAACTTCTCTTGAAGATTCAACTTTGTAAAGGGCATTTTGCAAAGATTGTTGAATCATATAACCAATTGCACCCTGAGTGTTAGCAACTAATACTCCGAGTGGTAGCGGTGGTATTTCATCAGCAGTTAGTTCATTTCTGAACATTTCAGCTCCAACTTGAGGACCATTTCCGTGTGTTAAGCATATATTGTATCCAGTACGAACAAAGTGCATAACGGATTTCAAACTCTCACGAGTATGTGAAAATTGCTGAGTTATTGTTCCAGCTTCACCTTTTGGAGATAGTGCATTTCCGCCAAGTGCGATTATCACTGTTTTATTTTGTTGATTTTGATTCATCTAAAAAAAAGTGAGTGACATAGAATTTATGCCACTCACTTCACAATTTACTTCTATTTACTTTGTGTATTCTTCTAATACATCTACTAAATCAGGTTTACCGATTTCCTGTAGTTTATACTCAACTCGAACCGACGGATGTTTAATGTTGGCAATTCTGCGTAAATCAATTGGAGTTCCAATAACTACAGCATCACATTCAACATTATTGATTGTTGTTTCGAGATCTTTCATTTGTTGTTCACCATAACCCATTGCTGGTAACAATGTACCGATTTCTGGATATTTCTCAAATGTTTCATTGAGTTTTCCAACTGCGTAAGGTCGTGGGTCAATAAGTTCAGCAGCACCAAATTTTTCTGCTGCAACAACACCTGCACCGTACTTCATTTCACCGTGAGTTAAAGTTGGTCCATCTTCAACTACTAATACTTTTTTACCTGTGATGATTTTATCATCTTCAACTGATATTGGAGATGCAGCGTCAACTACTATCGCATTTGGATTTATTCTACGGATATTCTGACGAAGTTCATCCACATCATACGGGTCTGCAGTTACAATTTTATTGATAACCACAACATCAGCTAACCGCAAATTGGTTTCTCCAGGATAATACATCTCTTCGTGACCAACTCTGTGAGGGTCAACCACAACGATCAGCAAATCTGTTTGATAGAAAGACATATCATTATTTCCACCATCCCAAAGGATAATATCAGCTTCTTTTTCAGCTTCACGGACAATGGCTTCATAATCTACACCCGCATAAACAATTGTACCTGTGTTAATATGTGGTTCGTATTCTTCCATTTCCTCAATTGTGCATTTGTGTTTTACTAAATCATCAAGATCCGCAAACCGCTGAACAGCTTGTTCTGCTAAATCACCGTAAGGCATTGGATGACGGATTGCAGCAACTTGTTTTCCTGCATCTTTCAAAATTTCTGCAACTCTTCTTGTAGTCTGACTTTTACCACATCCAGTTCTTGTTGCACAGATTCCTATAACAGGTTTAGTAGATTTAACTGCAGTTCTTGTCATTCCCATCATTTTGAAATCTGGACCAGCAGCATTCACTATTGCTGCTTTGTGCATCACAACTTCGTGTGGAAGGTCTGAATATGAAAACACAACTTCTTCTACGCTATATTTTTTGATTAAATCCAATAATTCAGATTCATCGTGAATAGGAATTCCATTTGGATATAGTTTCCCTGCAAGAACAGCTGGATATACTCGTCCTTCAATATCCGGAATTTGTGTTGCAGTAAATGCTACTACATCATACTGTTCGTTATCTCTGTAATATGTATTAAAATTATGGAAATCACGCCCTGCAGCTCCCATAATAAGTATTTTTATTTTTGTCATTTTTTACCTCTTGTTTTATTATTGTTTAATTTACTTAAATTTAAATTAACTTCAGTAATCGTACACACTCTTTCAAAGATGAAGTCGTTGTCTGTCCAATTCTCGTAATTCTTAATTGATTCTCTGTTTCCTACTCTTCTTCCATAAACGGATAGCGATAATCTTTAGGTGGCACAAATGTTTCCTTGATTGTTCGCTGAGATACCCATCTTAACAAATTCATAGGTGAACCTGCTTTATCATTTGTCCCGGATGCTCTTCCTCCACCGAATGGTTGTTGTCCAACTACTGCCCCAGTGGGTTTATCGTTGATATAGTAATTACCCGCAGAATTCACGAGAATTTTATTTGCTATATCAATTGCTTGCCTGTCTTGAGAAAATACTGCACCTGTTAATGCATACGGTGAAGTAGAATCAACAAGTTTTAGAACTTCTTCCCAAGGTTGGTCATAGACATAAATTGTTAAAACAGGACCAAATATTTCTTCTTCCATCGTTTTGAAATGTGGATTTGTTGTTACAATAGTTGTCGGTTCAATAAAATATCCACTTGATTTATCATAATTTCCACCTGTTATTATTTCAGCTTCATTAGATTTTTTTGCATAATCGATGTAGGATGTGATGTTATCAAACGCATTTTCATCAATAACTGAATTTACGAAATTGGTAAAATCTTCAACATCACCCATTTTAATTGTATCAACTTGTGAAACGAATTTCTTTTTAACATCATTCCACAGTGATTTATGTATGTAACATCGAGATGCTGCAGAACATTTTTGTCCTTGATATTCAAATGCACCTCTAACCATCGCTGTGGTGAGAGCATCAACATCTGATGATTCGTGTGCTACAATAAAATCTTTCCCTCCAGTTTCGCCAACAATTCTCGGATAAGTTTTGTATTTTTCAATATTATCACCAATAGTTTTCCACATTCCTTGAAAGACTTCAGTTGAACCTGTGAAATGAACACCAGCCAAATGCTCACTTTGCATTACAGGATTTCCAACTTGTCCACCTGAACCAGGGATAAAGTTAATCACACCGTCAGGTAATCCAGCTTCTTGGAATAATTTCATTAAAAAATATCCGGAATAAACTGATGATGAGGCAGGTTTCCACAAAACAACATTTCCCATTAGTGCAGGTGCTGTCGGTAGATTCCCAGCAATTGATGTAAAATTGAATGGAGTTACTGCAAAGACAAATCCTTCTAGAGGTCGATATTGAACCATATTCCACATTCCGTCCGGGGAATATGGAGGTTGTTCTTGGTAAATCTGTTGCATATACTCAGCATTAAAATTGAAGAAATCAATTAGTTCGCACGCAGAATCAACTTCCGCTTGAAATACATTTTTACTTTGACTCAACATAGTAGCAGCATTTAATGTATCACGCCACGGACCAGCCAATAAATTTGCCATCTTTTTGAAAATAGCAGCACGAGATTGCCAAGGCATATTTGCCCATTCTTCTGCAGAATTAATGGCAGATTCAATAGCCAAATCAACTTCTTTTTGTCCAGCTTTGTGATAAGTTGCTAAGATATGTTGATGATTGTGAGGAATCACGCAATTTGCTGTATTTCCTGTTTTAATTTCTTTCCCGCCAATAATAACAGGAATTTCAAATGTTTCTGATTTTAACTCATTTATTTTTTGTTTTAGCGAAAGTTTCTCCACACTTCCCCGAGCATAACTTTTAATTTGCTCATTCACAGCTGGTGGTATATTTGCAAGTATATTGTTCATATAATCCTCATCTATTCAAATAGTTAAATTTGCCCGTAAAAACAGCCCAGAAAATTAGTTTGATTTATGAGTGCTTAACAAGAAATATCGTTTGATTATCTGTTAAAATCACATTTTTTATCCCACAACATAGGTGTTTAAGTAAGGGTAATTATATTTGGATCTTTCAACAAGATCTTGATATTTTACTATGATACAATTATAAATATCAAAAGTACTTAAATCTCAGAAAAGCTCTTTATTAAAAGATTTGTTGACTTTTTTATCTGATTTATAGCTTTATATGTAAAATATCATATAAATTAAAACCAAGATATAGCTAACATATTTACCATTTTAATAAACAATAGGAGAAAAAATGAAAGCAATAATAATAGTTTTATCACTCACAGTATTTTTATGGGCTGAAGAGAAAGAAAAGACATTCGAATACATCGGTTCACAGGGCTGTAAGACTTGTCATAAAAGTTCAAAAAAAGGTGCACAGTATAAAGCTTGGGAAGAAGGACCTCACTCAGGTGCTTTGGAAACTCTCAAATCTGAGGAAGCTGCTAAAGTCGCAAAAGAGATGAAGCTCGAGCTACCTGCTTACGAAGCCCCTGAATGTTTGTCTTGCCACGCAACTGGCTACGGGAACGGTGGTTTTGAAGTGAAAAACGATAAATTCTATGCTGAGACAACAAAAAAAGGTAAACCTACTAAAGATGTAAAACGAATGACAGGTTTACAAGGCGTAGGTTGTGAATCTTGTCACGGTGCTGGTAAAGAATACAAAAAATCTCATAAAAAAGATTATGAGCTGGCTCTAACTCAAGGGCTCATTATGCCAACTAAGGAAGTTTGTGTAACTTGCCACAATAAAAAAAGCCCTACATTCACAGAATTTAAATTTGAAGAAATGTATAAACAAATTGCACATCCATTTCCAAAAGATATGGAAAGAAAAAATAGAAAATAGTTAGCTTTACTGCCTTTATCTGATTTGATAAAGGCAGTTTTTTTTAATAAAATATATTCAAATAACGGTATATAATGAAAAAACTAAGTTTACTCAAAACAACATTCTTATTTATTATTTTCACAGCATTTTCGATAACGCAAGATAATGAATCTTGTGAAGAATGCCATAGTGATGAAACGATGGAAACTACTAAATATGGTCTCACCCACTCTCTTTATGTAACTTCAGACCATTTATCAGATACTCCTCACGAAGATTTTTCTTGCACAGATTGTCATCAAGATCTTGAAGATTTTGATGATTTTCCTCATGCTGAATTTTTACAACTTCCGGATTGTGGATCTTGTCACGAAGACACTCAAGAAGAATTTAATGCTGGATTTCATGCTCCGCTCATAGAAAAGGGATACACAACTGTTCCAAAATGTTCTGATTGTCACGGACAGCATAAAATTAAATGGCAAGGTCAACCTCGTGAAGTCTGCGGTGTTTGCCATAACGATATTGTAAATGATTTCTTGCATTCAGCACACTGGCACGAAGAAACTGAAACTGCTGATGTAACTTGTGTTTCGTGCCATTCTCCTCATAACAAATTAGAAAGGAAAGACTATACACCTCACGGTTGGAAACTCCATCTAGCAGAAACTTGTAGAAGTTGCCACAAAGAAAAGGTTGAAAATTACTTTTTGAGTGGACACTACATTCAGTTAGAAAGCGGAAATCTAAAAGCCCCAGTTTGTTCAGATTGTCACGCAAAGCACGGAGTTTTATCTCCACGAGATGAAAAGAGTTTAGTTGCAATTGATAAATTAGATAATGTTTGTATTTCGTGTCACGAAGGTTATCAAGAATCAGTACATACACCACATGATGAACACGATCCCGCAATGGTGACTTGTGTAGTATGTCATACAGGGCACGAAACTGAAATGGTTGGAGGTGCAGTTTCTAGTATTTTTGATATCGAGTTGGACGAAGTTTGTTTGAAATGTCATAGTGGGAAATTAATAACTGGTTCAAACGACGCACACGGTGCAATTCACAGAGATGAACTTGAGAAAATTGAAAGAGGTGAAGCTTCAAATTGTGGAAATTGTCACACTTACCATTATATGGCTCCTGATCATACAAATGATAGCGCGTTAGAAAAGTCTTGTGATGATTGCCATCCAAAACAACAAGGTGAATATGAGAAATCTACACATTTTATTTCTAGACAAAAAGGACACACTGAAGCACCATCTTGCATAGATTGCCACGATGACCAACGAATTCAAAAAGCCAATGAAGAATTTTTCGGGCAATCTGAAATTGAACTTTGTGCCAGATGTCACGATGACCGTGAAATCACAATGCGTTTTCAATTGAATGAACATGTACTAGAAGGATATAATACATCCTACCATGGACAAATGTACCAATTAGGTTATCAAGGAGAGGATTTTGCAACTTGTATTTCCTGTCACGATAATCACTCCATTTTACCAAGTGATCACCCAGAATCTACAATCGGCAAAGAACGAATTATGGAAACTTGTGGGCGATGTCATGAACAAGTAAATCTAAACTTCGTGCAATATCTTGAACATTATACACCTATGATGGAAACACAAAATCCTGTTCTTCATTTTATTCATGTGTTTATGGTATGGCTACTCATTATCACACTAACTATTTTTGGTGGACATACAATATTGTGGTTAATCAGATTGTTAATTAAACGAATTATGGACGGTCCTATTCACAGACCAACTAAATCAAAGAAACGGGTTAAGCGATTCACACGAACAAATCGTTTGTTACACATAGGTATGGCTGGCTCATTTTTGACATTGGCTGGAACTGGTCTGCCTTTGAAATACAGTCATTCTGAAATGGCAAACTGGTTGGCAAATAATATCATTGGTTTTAGGGCTGCCGCATTAGCACACCGTACTGCCGCTTTTATAATGGGACTTGTTTTCGCGATTCACATTGGGATGTTATTGTACAAATCAATAGCTAAAAAAGAAAAAGGACTATTTTGGGGTCAAAATAGTTTGGTTCCAAATTGGCAAGATGCCAAAGACTTCTTTAACCACATGGCTTATTTCATCGGGGCTAAAAAAGAAGAACCGAAATTTGGAAAATGGACTTATTGGGAGAAATTTGATTATTTTGCTGTATTCTGGGGAATGTTCGCAATTGGATTATCAGGACTTACCTTATGGTTCCCTGTTTTGTTTACTCAAATTTTCCCCGGTTGGTTAATAAATGCTGCACATATAATACATTCCGAAGAAGCACTACTTGCTACGGCATTTATTTTTACAGTACATTTCTTTAATACTCATCTTAGGCCTGGTGCATTTCCAATGGATGATGTGATTTTCTCAGGACATCTTACGGAAGAGAAATTCGAAGACGAAAGACCACTGCAGATGGAGAATATCTCAGATGATCAATATCAAAATCTGCTTACCAAACCACAAAAAGTTTGGAAAAGACGGATATTTATTATCCTCGGTTATTCTTTCTTGTTTATTGGATTAGCATTACTTGGGCTCATATTAGCTGGGACTTTTCTATAATAATTTAATCTGTCTACCTGTATGTTGTAAAAAAGGGAATGCGATTTCGTATTCCCTTTTTTTTTAAGAATATGAGCAACTTACAATATCTCATTGGTTGCTATATATCTTTTAGTGGTATATTCATATATTAAATATATTACAATATCACTAAATAAAAACTTACTCAGTTGATATAATAGATTATATCTATATTGTATAATATAGGTTTGTTGGTATATTACGGTATATATTTATAGGAACAATTTACATTGAATGATAACTTAACTGAAATCCAAAAAAACTTAAATGACGATGAACGACCGGTTTTTACAATCGGGGTTGTAGCTGATATGATTGGGATGTCCGTTCATACACTTAGATTGTATGAAAGTTCGGGATTAATTCTACCTCACAGAACTGAATCTCAGCACCGACTTTATTCTAGAACAGATGTAGAACGACTCCATTATATCCGTTATTTAATGGAAGTTATAGGATTGAATATAGCTGGAATTAAAGCTCAATTATCACTAATACCTTGTTGGAATATAAAAAAATGTTCTTCAGAAGATAGACAACATTGCGACGCATTTAAAAGCATCACCGAACCGTGTTGGATTGTCAAAAATAAAGGTGGTATTTGCAAAGAGGAAGATTGCCGACTTTGTACAATTTATGGAAATTTAGAACCATTTAGCAATCTTAAATCATTTTTGAAGAAAACAGTTTACGAAGTTATTGACTAAAGGAATATCATTATGAAATATCTATATTATTTAACTATTGTTTTATCTTTTTCGTTCATCGCATTTGCTCAAGAAGATATAGAATATATTGACAGCGATTCTTGTGTTGATTGTCACGAAGAAAGCAAGCATAACACTGCCTTTGAAGAAGCTATCACAAACTCTGTCCACGAAGATCTTGAGTGCTTAGATTGTCACACAAATAAAGAAACAGTTCCACATCAGGAAGAATTAGAATTTGATGACGCTTGCGAAGGATGTAGATCCTGCCACGATGGCGTTTCTGATCAATATCAAGCACACGGGCGTTCTGTTATTGGTTCTTGCGAGGATATGCCACATTGTTTCGATTGCCACGGTTCTCACGATGTTTTACCATCTGAAATGAAGAATTCTAAAACACATCCTGTAAATCTCCCTAATACTTGTGGGAAATGCCACGAAAATCTGAACATTACTCAAAAATATGATATTCTGATTGACCATCCAATTGAAATTTATGAGGGCAGTGTACATGGTAAAGCGTCAATGGGCGGAATTTATGTTGCGGCAACTTGTAATGATTGCCATTCTTCCAACGGTTCAGCTCATAAAATCCTATCTCCGGGAGAAGAAGAATCATCCATTAACCACTTCAAAATTCCAAATACTTGTGGACAATGTCATAAAGGTATAGAAAATGATTTTTGGGAAGGAATACATGGTCAATTAGTCGCTCGTGGAGAAACAGATGCTCCTGTTTGTACAGATTGTCATGGTGAACATGGTATTATCTCTCCAGACGATCCAAAATCACCTGTATCCAGTTCTCGCGTAGCTAAAGAAACTTGCTCGCCGTGCCACGATTCAGCAGTTTTAAATGAAAAATATGGATTACCCGCTGGCAAACTCACATCTTTTATTGATAGTTATCACGGTCTAAAGAGTAAAGCAGGAGATTCTCGAGTTGCAAATTGTTCATCATGTCACGGAGTTCATCGGATTCTACCAAGTTCAGATTCAACATCTTCAATATATCCTAGTAATCTTCAATATACTTGTGGCGAATGCCATCCGGGGATTTCAGAAGAACTCGCAGCAAGTCCAATTCATGGTATTACAGGACAAGGGCTTCGCACACCAGTTGCTGGAATAGTTGAAGATATCTACATCGCTGTAATTGTATTTACAATTGGATTTATGCTCATCCATTGGTTTTTGGATTTAACTAAGCAAATCAGAAAGTTTATGAAAAAACCTCAAGTCCGCAGAATGAGACCTCACGAAGTCTGGCAACACACATGTTTAATGCTTAGTTTTATCGCTTTGGTTATTACAGGATTTGCACTGAGGTTTAGCGAATCGTGGATTGGAAAAATTTTCTACGCCATGGGAAGTTTTGAATTCAGAGGAACTATTCATAGAATTGCCGCTGTAATTTATATCATCACAATTATTTGGCACATTATCTTCTTATTAACAACAAGAAGGGGTAAAGAATTCTTTAGCGATATGATGCCAAAATGGATTGATTTAAAGCAGTTTGGACACCGAATGTTATATTACATCGGGAAAAGACCAAACCAACCCGAATTTGGTAGATTTGGTTATGTAGAGAAAATCGAATACTGGGCGTTGATATGGGGAACTATCGTAATGATTGTAACCGGTCTATTGCTTTGGTTTGATAACTATTTCATTCATTTTTTACCTAAAGGGGCATTGGACATTGCGCTAGTAGTTCATTATTGGGAAGCATGGCTGGCAACTTTAGCCATTCTAATCTGGCATTTATATTCTACAGTTTACAGCCCAGATGTTTATCCTATGAATACTTCGTGGATAACCGGAACAATGTCTGAAGAGCAATATGCACATGAACACCCTGCGCATCTTGAAGAAGCTAAAAAAGAAACTGAGCGATATATCCAAAAAGAGATGGAAGATATGGTTACTTACCATACTCGAGAAGAAATGTTGAAGAAAATTGTAGAAGAAAAAACTGAAGAAGACAGTTAACAGCTGTCAGATTTAAGAATCAATAAGATAGACATATCTAAAACTCTATAGTGAATCCACCAATCGGCATCGTTTGATATTGCCATACTTCTTCTTTGGAGCCATCTGAGTTATAGCTATAATCCCAAATATTGTTTCTACTGTAGATATTCATCACATCTATGAAAGTTACTAAATTTAAATTCCTAAAATGATACCGTCGAAGGAACATGATATCAAAACGATGATATTCTGGAAATCTATTTTTGTTCCACTCAGCATTATCAGATATAAGCCATTGCATAGTCTCAGGACGATATTGTTTCTCTGTATATGGTCGTCCCGAATTATACCCAAATCGGAAACTCAATTCAATTTCATCTGCCAATGGATTTATAACACCAAAAGCATTTGAAAATACTTTATACCACGACTTTTGTTTAAGGTCACTATACCACTGTTCAGCGTGAAATTTCTTCTTCCATCCACCGATTATTGTGATTTGATGGCGAATATCAAAATCCCAGTCATACCATTTTTCTCCAGTACTAGCGTTACCAGACTCATCAGAACTAGTGATATTTCTGACATCAATTGCCTGTGTATGACTCCAAGCATAACTGATTAATCCGTGCCAATTATTCATCAATTTCTTTTGGATGAAAAACTCAAAACCATATCCTTTTCCGCGACCTTCATTTAACCATTCATTTTGATGCTCTGCAAATTCTATATCCGATAAGCTATCGCTAGGATGTGACCAAAAATAATGAGTAGGAATATTATGGAGTTCTCTATAATATGTCTCAAATAAGAATCGTAAATCTGAATCAAGGTACTTTTCATAACCAAATACAATTTGATCTGAGTATTTAGCTTTTAGATTTTTATTTTTATCTCGGAAAACAATGAAGTTTGCGGGATATTGATAATGTCTTCCTATTCCAAGATGTAGTGTAGAAACAGGATTAAGTAGAAATTCTATATTAGTTCTTGGGGAATAGACTGTTTCATTTGTTTCAGTAAAATGATCTGTACGAAATCCAATTCTAAAATTTAGTTTGTTTGCTAAACTCTTCCTTAACTCAAAATAATGAGCATATTTGTAAGCAATATCATTTGAGTTGAATTTCCACTCAGGAAGAATTTGATGGGGACTATCTGTTTTAATACTGTCCAAATCCTCAACAATCCACTCACCGCTAGACCAATAATCTGTATCGTAAATCCAAATTGTGTCTTCCTTTGACCATTCATCAAAACCAACATCCAGTTGCTTTGCTGAAAGTCCTGTTAACACTTCAAATCCACCTAATTTCAGTGTCCAATCAGTTTTGAGGGTATTTTCTAAGTGCAAGTTGTTTCTAGTAAAATATTTTTGATTTCTGTCGCCATTTCGATATACTAAAGTATATTGATCCAAAGTAACATTTGATAAAGTTGTGATTCCATAACCGATATTCCCAAGTAAAGTCCGTAGTGACAAACCAGCAACATCGGTTTT
Organism: Fidelibacterota bacterium; assembly: GCA_014381725.1. Classification (GTDB taxonomy): domain Bacteria; phylum Fidelibacterota; class Marinisomatia; order SCGC-AAA003-L08; family JACNLC01; genus JACNLC01. Next base: position 15,130 of record JACNLC010000067.1, read on the forward strand.
ACCTTTCCAATCTACATTCTCTGCACCACGAGACACAACATCATTTTCCTCCATAATATGTATCTCATCAAAACCAAGAAGATAATTGAAAGTGAGTCTGTTCATGGGTGATAAATCATAAACAGCTTTCAACTGATGGCTTGAATATTTTGGAACTGCAGTTAGACCTAAACTCTTCACGACTAAATCTAGATAACTCCATTTCGTACTAGCCAATAACGAACCTTTTCCGTTAAACAGCGGACTTTCTAAATTTATACCAAAACCGGCCATTGATAAATCGGTATCAATTTCTAATTTATTTCTAGATCCATCACGAAGAGTAATATCCATTACACTACTCGCTTTGTCACCATATTTAGCTGAAAATGCTCCCGGTGTAAATTCAATTTCTCTAACAAACGCTGGATTTATCATATTTACAGGGCCACCACCTGCACCTTCAGAACCAAAATGGTTTGGATTTTGAATTTCGATATTATCGAGTAAAAACAAGTTTTCTCCCGGCAAACCACCACGAGAAATGATTTCATTTTCTTGATCTGATGCTGTTGTAACTGACGGCAATGACTGAACCACTCGTTGAATATCGTAAACCCCTCCAGGATCACTTCGTATTTCTGCTTGATCAACATGCATTGTTGAAACTGTAGAACTTTTAGAACGAGTAAATGCCTTGCTTTTGACCTCAACAATTTCACCTTTGATAGGTTGAGCATCCAATTCAGCGACTATATTTATCGGCCTAGCAGAAGTTACCGGTAAATTCAAAAATAATCTGTCACTATAACCCAGCATACTAACCTTTATATGATGAGTTCCGATAGGAATATTTCTTATTGTAAAATTTCCATCAAAATCAGATGCAGAACCAAGTTCAGATTCTTCAACAATGATATTTACTCCAAATAATGGTTGTTTGGTTGTGTTGTCAATTACTTTTCCTGTTATAACTCCAATTGATTGAGACCAGATTAATGTTGAGAAAATAAGAGTATTAAGTAAAACTATCTTTAACATTGTATCAGTTCCTTGAATTTAGTTAAAAAAAAAGCTCTTGAAAATCCAAGAGCTTTAAATATCACTTTTAAGTCTATTGACGAAGTCGATCGGAAATATTTTTTACTGTTTGTTCAAACTTATCAAGTTCGGTTTTTGTATGAAATAGTTCATCAATCCTAAAATAAATATCTGAAGTATAAACATCTTCTGCAAAATCTAACATAAAGTTAGATTCTAATTTTAATTGATAATCTCTTAGTATTTCTTTTTTTCTAATTTTGGTTCTAAGGTAATTCAGCAAAAACTTAATTTGACCGTCTGTTGTTATATGAAATATCGGTACAATACCCCAATCATCAGATTGAGTTTTAAAAGTCATAGTACCATATCCCTCACCTCTGCCCCATGCTACAACATCGGCATCGCTTTCAGCATATTTAATTAGATCCAAAGATACATTCACAACATGAGCTTGACAATTATTTTGAAGTGTGCTGATAAAAGTAGTTCTAGTCCATTTTGCCATGTGAATTGCTTTCTTTTTTAAGTTATATTGTTAATTTTATACAAAATCTGCGCTATAATTTAATACTTATTTAGATTTTATTGGAAGTTGAATCGAAAATGTTTTGTTCCAGTCCATTAACATCTCTTAACTTTTTGAGTTTTAATCACAACAATTATTCGATTTCAAATGAATTATTTGTATTTTCGATTGTGTTTATTGTAAAACACCATAAAAAATGAAATTAGAAGTAGATACATCAAAACATACTGCAGGAATTTATATTCATATTCCATTTTGTAAATCAAAGTGTGTTTACTGTGATTTTTATTCTGTACCAAATAGAACTAACGAAATTTCTTCTTATATCACTTCACTACTAAATGAAATTGAGTTATTTTCTAGATTAAACAAAACAAGCTGGAATTTCGATACAATTTATTTTGGAGGAGGAACTCCTTCATTACTCAAACCAATTGACATCCAAATGATTCTTACTAAATTAGACACTTGTTTTAATCTCTCTAAAATAAAAGAAATTTCAATAGAAGTTAATCCAGGCGAAATCAGCTATAACAAATTGAAAGACTACTACAATCTTGGAATTAATCGTCTGTCAATTGGGTGCCAAAGTTTCGACGAAAAAGTCCTTAAGTTTCTGAGAAGAATACACTCACCTTTGGACTCTATTACAACATATCATTTAGCTAGAGAAGTCGGATTTAGTAATATAAGTCTAGATTTAATTTACAATATTCCGAACCAAAATATTGATGATTGGCAAGAAGATTTAGAAACAGCTGTAGGAATTGCTCCAGAACACATTTCCGCTTATGCACTCACAATTGAAGAAAATACTCCCTTACACACAATGATATATAAACAAAAATGCGTATCTAAACCTCCTGAAGATATAGGAACAGAAATGTTCTTATTAACTCACAATTATCTTGAAGCAAACAAATACTCAGGATACGAAGTGTCAAATTTCGCAAAACAAAATCAGGAATGTAAGCATAACCTCCACTACTGGAATTTAGACACCTATTTAGGATTTGGACCTTCAGCACACAGTTACAATGGAAAGAAACGCTGGTGGAATGCTAATTCTTTGGTTGAATATAGAAAAATGCTACAAACTAATCAACTTCCAATTTTAGCTTCAGAAATATTATCAAAATCTGATAAATATAACGAAGCTATAATGAATGGTATGCGGCTTAAGAACGGAATACAATTAGATGTATTACGAAACCTATCTAATCATAATTTTGATGAGTTGTTAAAATCTTCACAAAATAAGTGGGGAAATTTTCTTTTAATTGAAAATAATTATTTGAAATTAACTCAAGCAGGTCGTCTTTTTACAGATGAAATTAGTTCTGAATTATTTGTAGATAAATAATGTCAACTTAATATATAAAGTGTGATATTTAGCAAGTTGTTTAACCTTGCGAAAGTTTCCAGACACTAAGTCTGGTCGAGTTCACTTTCGCAAGGTCAGGTTTATGTCTATGGTTTAAGGACTTCCAAAAATTAACTCAGCCGGATTTATCATTTTAAGCATGTAACCTCCGCCAGGAGATAACTCTTCTAATCCACCATACCACCCAAAACCTTCGTAATATGTTGCAAACTCAGTTTGGCTTTTTATAAGATTAGCATTTTCTCCTATACTTGCTAAAGCATTATCTAAATTATTTGGAGTTTGAGGTAAGTAACCAACCCAGTTCCAACCTGTTGATAATGAAATTGGTGTATTGACAAAATCTACAGCTGTGCCTGCAAATACTAAATCTGCTGATGTAGTCATTTGAATCATATACATACTTGTAACATCAATTGCATCAAGCCCATACCAACCGAAATCTGCATAGTAAGTAGCAAACCCAGTCTGATTTTTGATTAGATTAGCGTTTTCACCAAGTGAATACAATACATTATCCAAACTCATATCATCATTTTCAACATTCACTGAGAACCAGTTCCAGCCAGTTGCAAAATTAATGGAAAACTCGCCAGTATAATCTTGAAGCAAATTAAACGGATATTCGAAAACTTCCACTTCAATGTTGCAATT
>JACNLC010000061.1 GCA_014381725.1 Fidelibacterota bacterium
TGTGAAGGTTTCAAAACTAATCGTAAGGGCGAGTGCAAACTTGCCCTTATTTTTTGAACACCGAACATCGATTAACGATTCTTGGTACATTGTAGTAGATTATTGAACTTGTAAATTTGTCCTACCAACGAATAAAACACTCTGGAGTGCCACCCAAAATCGTCGCAAATGCTATTTACGATTATAGATGACAATTAAGACTTTAACTTACACGAAAGTGGATACTATTTGTGTTGATTTGTCGATTATGTTGCATTTTTATATTTCAAAATAAATTATTTTATATTAAATTAGACCGACTGGTCGGTATAATATTTAAAGGAAATGTATGGCAGCAAATAAATCAAAAGAAGAAAGACAGCATCAAATACTCGAAGCAGCGTTAGAAGTCTTCGTGAAAAAGGGCTATTCTGAAACTAGAATGAGTGACATAGTAGATAAGTCCGGTCTGAGTAAGGGAGCAATCTACCATTATTACAACAGCAAACGAGATTTATTTCTATCTCTAATCGATCATTGGGAAACGCATACATTTCCAGATTTCTATTCAAAAGACGACGAAAAATCTGCATCTGAAATTCTTAGAGGTTTTGTCTCTGAAATAATTGATACATTCCAAAACCGAAAATATGTATTTCTTGCCGAATTAGAGTTTTGGGCATTATCAAATCGAGATGAAGAAATTCGCAGTCGAACGAAGCAATTATATGCTAAAATTTTGTCACTATTCGAAAAAGTAATACAAAAAGGAATTAGCGACGGAGAATTTGATATTATTGATCCAAAAAAATCAGCACTAGTAATTATGACTTCATTACAAGGAGTAATTTGGTTCACAATTTTTGAACACCAAGATTTCACAGTAGAAGAATACTTAAACGATGTGATGGATCAAATGATATTAGGTTTCAAACAACCATTGAAAAAATTGGAGTTAAAATGAAAAAAGGCGCAAGTTTTATAGTAACTAATGTAGATAAAGGGAGTGTATTCTCTAAAGAACAGTTTACGGAAGAACACAAAATGTTTGAAGAAGCTGTAAGTGAATTCGGTAGAGATAGAATTTTACCAGTTGTTAAAGAACTAAATGTATTCAACACAGAACTTACTCGTGAAATATTTTCTGAAATGGGTGAATTGGGCTTTCTTGCTGTGGATTTTCCAGAAGAATATGGTGGATTAGCTTTGGATAAAGTTACAACTCTAATTGTTGCTGAAAAATTAATGACAGGTGGAAGTGCTTCAATTCTAGTTACTGTGTCAGATCATACTGGTATTGGAACTTTACCCATTATTTGGTATGGAAGTCCAACTCAGAAAGAAAAGTATCTCCCAAAATTAGCTTCAGGCGAATGGATGGGATCTTTTGCTTTAACAGAATCTGAAGCAGGTTCTGATGCCCTTGCTGGGAAAATGACCGCAACACTAAATAAAAAAGGTACGCATTACATTCTTAACGGAACTAAAATATTTGTTACAAACGGAAGTTGGTCAGAAGTTTGCGTTACATTTGCAAAAGTGGATGAAAAATTTACAGCTTTTATCATCGATAAAGATTGTCCCGGTTGGGTAGTTGGTCCCGAAGAACATAAATTGGGCATCAAAGGGTCATCTACTTGTACATTCTTCTTTGAGGATTGCAAAGTACCGGTAGAAAATGTATTAGGTAAGGTTGGTCAAGGAGCGGCTATTGCTTTTGATGTTCTTTATACTGGTAGATACAAACTTGGAGCTACTACAATGGGTGGTTCTAAATATGTAATTGATATAGCTATTGAATATGCACTTGAACGAGAACAATTTAACCATAAAATAACCGATTTTGGAATGATTCGTAGAAAATTTGCGGATATGGTTATTAAATCCTGGGAAGCAGATACAGTAACATATATGACAGCTGGAGCCATTGATGAAGCTATGCAGGAAATTCCTCGAAGCAATAAATCTTACTACAAAATTCTTCAGAAAGTGATTGAAGATCATGGTATTGAAGCTTCCATATCTAAAATTGTTGGTTCAGAAGCTCTAGCTCATAATGTTGATGAAGGAGTTCAAATTTTTGGAGGAGCTGGCTTTATAGAGGATTACGCAATTGCTGGGATGTATCGTGATGAGAGAATCAACAGAATTTTCGAAGGCACTAGCGAAATCAACCGTTTACTTATTGGTGGAACTTTGCTCAAAAAAGCAATATTGGAAGAAATACCAATTCGTGAAATGATTTCAGAACGAGAAGAGAATTGGATTCCAAAATTGGATATAGCAGAGAATGATCCACTTTACAAAGAAGCACATATCGTTGAATTTTCACGAACTTTATTAATACAGACACTCAATGAACTAATCTTGAAATTTGGTCAAGATTTGAAGAACGAACAATGGGCGTTAGAACACTTATCAAATTTGGTAATTTCATTAGCTATAATGGATAGTGGTTTAAAGAGATATTTCAATTTACCAAATGAATATCAACATAAAGATATCGTTATAGACATTTTAGTAGCTTCAATCAGTTATCATTCTAACAATATTCAACAATGCATAAAAGAAATCTACAATTGGATATTTGATGAAAATGATGCACAAATTAAATTTAGTAGAATACAAAATAAAATGGAAGAATTGAAATATTGTCCGCAAACTATTTCAGCCAAACAGAGAATAGCTGATAAATTGGTTCAATTAAAACATTACTTTTTAGATTAGGAGAAAATAACAATGGAAAAATATTCAGTAATTATAGATGGTTTAAGAAGTCCAGTTGGAATTAAAAATGGTAACCTAATTGGAATTCGTCCAGTCGATTTAACAGCTCAAGTAATCAAAGGGTTACTTGAAAGAAATCCTAATGTAAAACCTGAAATAATAGAAGATGTTGTATTAGGTTGTGCATTTCCCGAGGGGAATCAAGGGATGCTTGCTGCGAGGGGAATCTCAGTTTTGTCTGGAATTCCAAAAGAATCTGGAGCTAAGGTAGTTAATAGATTTTGCGGGTCTTCTATGGATGCTCTTCACCAACTAAGTCAGGCAATAAACAGTGGAGATATTGACGCTGGAATTGCTTGCGGAGTTGAAGATATGTTTGGAGTTCCAATGGGAGGATATAATCCTACATTTCATCCTGAATTGTACAAAATGGGTTTGTATATGGGTATGGGCGAGACAGCAGAGAATCTTGCAAAGGATTTAGATATTTCTAGAGATGACCAAGAAGAATTTGCCATTCAATCTCATAAAAAAGCTTTAGACGCAATTCAAAACGGACGATACGACAACGAGGTTGTTCCAATTGAATACAATGGTCACTTGGTTAAGAAGGATGAGGGACCTCGTGAACCAGATGTAGAAAAAATTAAATCGTTATCTCCAGCATTCGATGCTAATGGCACTATCACACCGGCGACTTCCAGTCCTATTTCAATTGGAGCATCAGCGGTAATTGTTATGAGTAACACAAAAGCTGATAAATTAAATTTGAAACCTGAATTTAGAATTGTAAGCCGAGCTATTGCTGGAGTTGATTGGACTCGAATGGGGGCAGGTCCACTTCCTGCAACCGAAAAAGCCCTAGCAAAAGCTAGATTAACTATGGAAGATATTGATGTTATAGAACTCAACGAAGCATTTGCAGCACAGTCGTTGTATGTAATTCGTAAAGGTGGATGGGACAGCAGTAAAATCAATCTGAACGGTGGCGCAATTGCAATTGGCCATCCACTTGGATGTTCGGGAACTAGAATATTGGTTACGCTAATGAATGTTATGAAACAGCAATCATCTCGATATGGTTTGGCAACAATGTGTATAGGTAGTGGACAAGGAATAGCGACAATTATTGAAAGAATATAGTTATGGACAAATTTCAAATTAACAAAGTAGCCATTTTGGGTTGCGGTGTGATGGGAAGTCAGATAGCGGCACATTTTACTAATGCCAAAATTCCTGTTTATGCTTTTGATATAAATCAAGAAACAGCAGAAAAAGGAATAGCGTTCAGCAAAAAATTAAAACCAAATCCTTATTACAATCCAAAATCTATCGGATTGATAACTCCAATGAATTATGATGACCATATTGAAAAAATAGCTGAATGCGATTGGATTATTGAAGTAATTGCTGAACGGTTGGACTTAAAACAATTGGTTTATCAAAGGATTACTCCTCATCTTAAAAAAGATGCAATTGTAACATCAAATACATCTGGAATATCATTATCTGAGCTAACCTCTGAGTTGAATGAGGATGTAAGAAAACGATTTTTCATTACTCATTTTTTCAATCCTCCTCGATATATGAAATTATTAGAGATTATTCAATCTTCAGATAATGATCCTGAAATTATTGCATTTTCTGTTAAATTTCTCGAAGAGGTTTTAGGCAAAGGAGTTGTGTATGCAAAGGATACTCCTAATTTTGTTGCTAATAGAATTGGCGTATTTGGATTAATGGCAACACTAAACGCTGCTAGAAAATTTAATTTATCAATTGAAGATGTTGATGCTCTTACCGGAACACTTATCGGAAGGCCAAAGAGTGCAACTTTCAGAACTGCGGATGTAGTTGGTTTGGATACATTAGCGTTTGTTGCTCAAAATGCATTTGACAAATGTGAAGATGATGAACAAAGAAAAATCTTTGAACTTCCGGATTATCTTAGAAAGATGCTTGAGAATAAATGGTTAGGGCAAAAATCAGGTCAAGGATTTTATAAAAAAATAAGTAAAGGGAATATCCATTCTCTTGAGCTGGATTCTTTAGAGTATTCTCCACAAAACAAGAAACGATATCATGGAGTTCGCCTTGCTCGCGAAAACACAAAACTGGATGGCAAAATTCACGATTTGGCGTATGCAACTGATACTGCTGGAAAATTCACTTGGGATGTGCTATCCGGAACTTTGATATATTCCGCAAATCGTTTGATTGAAATTACTGATAATATTGTCAATATCGATAGAGGAATGCGTTGGGGATTTGGTTGGGAAAGAGGTCCATTTGAACTTTGGGATATTCTAGGTCTTGAAAAATCAGTTACCAAAATGAAAGAAGAGGGCAAACATATTCCATCTTGGATAAAGCAAATGATTGACGATGGAATCACCAAGTTTTATGATTTTATAGATGGGATTGAGTGTCTTTATTGCCCAACTGAAAAAATGTATAAACCAATTCCAGTTCACCCAAAAAGTAAAACATTCAAAATGTTAAGGAAATCTGGTAAGCTGATTAAACAGAATTGGTCTGCATCAGTCGTAGATTTAGGTAATGAAGTAGCAGGAGTTGAGTTTCATTCTGTTTTGAATTCTGATTTGAATCCAATTGATGGCTCGATTATGGAAACTTTGCAATGGGCAACAAACTGGGTAAAAGAAAATAGATATAAAGGATTAGTTATTTCCAGTGACAGCACACATTTTTCAGCAGGTGCTAATTTGAATTTGATACTAAATTCTGCTATGCGAAGAGCTTGGGATGAAGTTGAACAATTGAGTAAGAGTATGCAAGACATTCTACAAGAATTACGATTTGCTCCATTTCCTGTAATTGCAGCTCCTTTTGGAATGGTTCTTGGTGGAGGTTACGAAACTATCGGTGCCTGTGATAAAAGAGTTTCAGCAGCTGAACTTTATTGCGGGCTGGTAGAAGTTGGTGTTGGATTGATTCCAGGTGGAGGCGGAAACCTTAGGATGATACTAAATCTTACCGACAAGATGGCACCGGCACGACCTGGGCCATTTCCCATTGCAATGAAAACATTTGAAGCAGTCGGATTTGCTAAAGTATCAAGTTCAGCAAAAGAAGCACAAGCTCTCGGATATTTAACAAAAAATGACAAAATCGTTATCAATCGTGATTATATTCTATCAGAAGCTAAATCTGAAGTTTTGAAAATGGCTAAAGACTATACTCCACCGGAATATCGAGAAGACATTATTCTGCCTGGAGAAGATGGGCGATTGGTGATGGAATCATCTATAAATGATTTTTTGAAAACCGGAAAAATAAGTGAACATGATGCTCTAATTGCAACAAAACTCGCTTATGTTTTGACAGGAGGTGACAAAGGAGGTAGTCTTTCTCCAATTGATGAACAATATTTATTGGATATAGAGCGAGAGAAGTTTGTCAGTTTATGCGGTGAAAGTAAAACTATTGACAGAATTCAGTATATGCTAAAAAAGGGGAAACCACTTAGGAATTAGTAAGAATTAGTAGAAGACAGTCAGGCGAAAATATATTCGTAAATTATATGGTTTCGTTGTGAAAAGTTAATAAGTTCATAAAGTTACTAGTAGGGGCGAGTCATTGATTTGTCCCTTTTTTGTTTCCCAAAAAAGTGTCTTTTAATAAGTGATAAATTACCTAAATTTAGAGATAGTTGCAGAGGATAGAATCCTGTAGTAAGTAAATTGAAAGGTAAAGTATTGAAATAAATCCGATTTACCATTTTAATGAGGTAAAATTGGGAATAGAATTGATAAATGTTATTACAATTGTGGAGATGAAACAGCAAATAAAGGAATATTTAACTTTTTTCAAATTTTTCAGAAGAAAGTTAGAACTATCAAAAATTTATAATAAGTGGCTGATAGCTAATAAACCTTTACATACTAAATATTACAATATACTTGGTATAGTATTGTTAGCCCTTTTGATACCTTTTGATTTTCTTCTCTTTGAAAAAGGATTGATTTACACTCGCATCCGGTTTCTTGCAATATCAGTTATTTTTATTAATTTAGTTATCTTTTATAAGTTTAGCTGGAAACAACAATTTGTAAAGAAAGATAGTTTTAAACTATCCTTGTTTTTACCAGGAATAATTTGGAATATTATTTACACTTTTTACTTATATTCCACTACTGGAGAAGACTATACGATTGTACTTCTTGCAAATTTCTTGGTTATAATTATTTCCACTTTATTTTTGTATCGTTATTGGAGAGAACAATATACTATTAATTTTGTATCTATTTTGCTATTGGGTGTTGCAGGTTATTTAAAACCTAGTATTTCTCATGATTGCCTATTGTTGGCAGGTTTTCATGGAGTTTCATTTATCACAGCATTATTCTATCGTAGAAAATTCATTGAATCTGTTTTTGAAAAATTTAACTTAACATCGTCGCTAGTACCTAGAAAAATAGCAAGTATTATAGCAATTTCTGATAGCGATTTATCACTCGAAGGAATATTTGATGTTAAAGAACGATTTACTGTTTGTTTATGTTCTGACTGGAGAGATTATCAAAGTTTGGCTTCAAAATATGATCCGAAATATATTGGTAAATTGTTTGAGCATTTTTATGACATCGTATTTGAGGAACTTGATATTAATATACCAGATGGTAATTATTACGCAGATTGGACAGCTGACGAATTATTTATTATTTTCTATAGTGAAACAGACGACAAAAGAGAAACTCTACTTAATGCTTTAAGATTTGCTCAAACACTAGCGAGTAAAGTATATGATCGTGTTGTATCAGAAATTGAAGTAGAACTAAAATATGATATTGGACTGGCTAGTGGGATGGGGTTACTCGGTTTACAAGGACCACGAAAACTTAAGAAAACTACAATTACTAGTGAAACAGCAGGGACTGCAAAAAGGTTGGAAACTGAAGCTAAATATATAAGAAATAAAACCATGGATTGTAGCAATTACCCACTCTTAGTTATGGATAATTATCTAAAGGAAAATACTAAAGAAATTGAGGAATTTAGTGATGGGAATTGTAAAGACATTATTGCAAAAACAAAAGATATTAAAGATAATCAATTTTATTTATGGCAATACAAAAATTAGAAATGATAGTTTTGTGATTTATATCACATAAATTGGATATTAAAATATTTTATCTAAATTAATGATAGTTGGTTGATTAAATTATATACAGAGATTTGAACGAACATTCTAAAAATGGAGGAATTTTAAATTAATGCGTCTTGAAGTATTTATAAATAAACCAGAGCAGGATGCAAATGATACACCTATTATTTTTATACATGGTGCTTGTCATTCTGCTTGGTGTTGGGCAGAACATTTTCAAAACTATTTCGCTGATAAGAAATTTGAATCGCACGCTATTAGTTTGAGCGGGCACGGTAATAGTTACAGTTGTAAGAATATTAAATTAAAAAGAATATCAGACTATGTGAATGATGTTCGATATATTGCATCAAAATTTGATAAACCACCGATATTAATTGGACATTCAATGGGTGGCTATATTGCACAGAAATATGCTAAAGATCACAAAGCATCTGCACTAGTTTTAATGAATTCAGTAGCACCTATAGGGTTTTACAAAACACTTTTAAAATTAGCAAGGAGACATCCTCTTAAATTCTTAAAATCTACTTTAACTTTTAATATATCTTCATATCTTACAAATCCTAGGATATTTAGAGATTTATACTTTACAAAAGATACTCCCAAACATATTGTAAATAAATACAATCATTTACTTCAAGACGAATCTTATATGGCATTTTTGGACATGTTATTTACTAGAGTACCTAAATCAAGTTTTGAGGATCTGCCGATATTGGTCATCGGAGGGGAAAACGATAAAATCACATCCCAAAATGATATCAAACAAACTGCAAAATATCTAAATGCTAAAGATGTTAAAGTATTTGCAAATATGGCACACGATATGATGCTAGAATCAGAGTGGCAATCAGTTGCTGATTTTATAATAGCTTGGTTAAACGGTATAAAATCGTAACAAAAACAAATATTTGACACATTCATAGTTCTTATTCCAAATAAAAATATTCGTGAATATTTATGTTGGATTATCCAGTAGAGTTTGGGTATTATTAACTCTGTTTTCCAAAAAGAAAAGAAAGGGATAATGATGAAGTATAATACAATTTCCAAAATGTTTTTAAATACAGTTGAGCAATTTGCACACAACCATATCTTGTATTACAAGTGTAAAAACGAGTGGATAGGACTTACAGGTAAAGATATTGAAGTTACCGTAAATGATATTTCTTTTGCTCTAAAATCAATTGGTATTGATGCTGGAAACAAAATTGCAATCCTATCAAATAATTCTCCACGATGGGCAATGACTGATTACGGCATAATTTGCTCTGGAGCTGCCACAGTTAGCGTTTATCCAACTCTTATCGATAAACAAGTAGAATATATTCTTAAAGATTCTGGTTCTAAAGTAGCTTTTGTTGAAGATAAAGAACAATTCGACAAAGTTAATAATGTATGGAGTAATTGTCCTGATTTAGATTTAGTTGTAGTAATGGACGATTCAGATCAATCTGATGATAAGCGAGTAATTAATTTTAAAGAAATGCTAGACAAAGGTACTGAATATGCTAAGACATACGGCAAAACACTTAAAGAATTAGTTGAAGACGCAAATCCTGAAGATTTGTTAACATTGATTTATACATCTGGAACGACTGGTACACCAAAGGGTGTTATGCTTACTCATCAAAATTTAGTATCTAATATGCTTGATATTCTTGATAAAATTAGTATTACAAGTAAAGATACATTATTATCTTTCTTACCTCTTAGTCATGTCTTCGAAAGGATGTCTGGACACTTTACAGCATTCAGTAAAGGCGCGAAAATTTATTATGCAGAGAGCATTGAAACAGTACCACAGAATATGACAGAAGTTAAACCAACACTTATGATTAGTGTCCCAAGATTGTATGATAAAATGTATGCGAAAGTACTAGATGGTATTAAATCTGCTCCTTCAATAAAACAGAAATTATTTTGGTGGGCACTTGGAGTTGGTACTAAAGTATCGACTTTAAAATTAGCTAAGAATTCAATTCCATTTATGTTAAACAAAAAATTTGGCTTAGCTAATAAATTAGTATTTTCAAAAATCAAAGAGAAAGTTGGTGGGAGACTGAGATTTTTTGTATCTGGAGGAGCTCCACTTTCTAAAGAAGTAGCAGAATTTTTTTCAGCAGCTAATATCACAATTCTCGAAGGTTATGGACTCACTGAAACAAGTCCTATACTAACTGCAAATACAGAGGAAGAAATTCGTTTTGGGACTGTAGGTAAAGCAATGTCGAGTGTTGATATTAAAATTGCAGATGACGGCGAGATTCTAGCCAAAGGACCTAATATAATGAAAGGTTATTACAAAAGTCCAGAAGCAACAAAGGAAGTAATTGACAAAGATGGTTGGTTTCATACAGGAGATATTGGAGAATTCGACGAAGAGGGATTTTTGAAAATTACAGATAGAAAGAAGAATATTCTCATAACTTCAGGTGGGAAAAATGTTGCTCCGGCTCCAATTGAAAATTCAATTCTAAATTCAGTGTATATAGATCAAATTATAATTATTGGAGATAAAAGAAAATTCTTAAGTGCATTAGTTGTTCCAGCGTTTGAAAGCGTAGTTAAATATCTAGAATCAAAAGATATTTCTTTGACCGATAATAATGCAATAATAGAACATTCTGCAGCTAGAGAACTAATCAACTCTGAAATCGAAAAAGGTATGCAGAACTTTTCAGACTATGAAAAAGTAAAACATTTTGAATTATTATCTGAACCATTTACAATTGAAAGTGGAGAATTAACTCCAACACTAAAAGTAGTTCGCAAAGTAGTAGAATCGAATCATGATGAACTTATAGAAAATATTTATAACAATTAAGGAATAGAGAATTGTCACAGATTACTTATAAGGATGCAGGGGTTGATATTGACGCTGGGCAAGAAGCTGTAAAACGAATTAAAAATAGTGTACAATCAACATTTACAAAGAATGTTTTAACCGATATTGGTTCATTTGGTGGTTGTTTTCAATTTCCTCAAGATCAATATAAAAATCCAGTTTTGGTTTCTAGTGCAGATGGAGTTGGAACCAAATTGAAAATAGCAATTTTATCTAATAAACACAATACTGTAGGGCAATGTTTAGTAAATCATTGTGTAAATGATATCCTTGCCCTTGGTGCGCAACCACTATTCTTTTTGGATTATTTTGCTTGTGGGAAGTTAGTCGTTGATGTCTTTGAGAATGTTGTTGATGGATTTTCCGTTGCTTGCAAGGAAAATAATTGTGCTCTAATCGGCGGAGAAACAGCAGAAATGCCCGATTTTTATCAATTCGGTGATTACGATATTTCAGGTACTATCGTTGGTGTTGTTGACAAAGAAAATTTAATAACCAACAGAAAAACATCATCAGGAGATATTTTAATTGGATTACCTTCCACTGGTCTTCATACAAATGGATATTCTCTTGCTCGAAAGGTTTTACTTTCCCATTTTGATGTTGAGGATTTTGTTGACCAATTAGATAATACCCTTGGTGATGAGTTATTATCAGTACATAAATCATATTTACCAATTGTAAAAGATATTATTGACAAAGAGTGGTTAACTGGAATTAGTCATATTACTGGAGGAGGTATCATTGGAAATACTAAAAGGATTTTGCAGGATGGGCAAGAATTAGCTCTAGATTGGAGTGCTTGGGAATGGCTTCCAATATTCAAGTTGATACAAAAATTAGGGAATGTTCCTACTGCTGATATGCGAAATAGTATGAATCTTGGGATTGGAATGATTCTAGTTGTTAAACCTGAAGGACTTCAACAACTTGTAACACATCTTGAATTAAAAAAAGAACAATTTATTAAATTAGGAACTATAAAGTAAATGTCTGTAACTATTCTAGGTGCTGGAACTTGGGGAAGTGCTCTATCTGGTGTTTTGGCTGATAATGGAGAAGAAGTGTTCTTGTGGGAACCAATCCCTGAGTTTGCACAACAATTAGCCAAAACTAGGAAACACCCAAATTTAGAAAAATTTAGTTTTAGTAATAATATAAAAATAATTCAGAATATAGAAAAACTACCTTCATCAGAAGTTGTAATCTTAGCTATTCCTAGTCAATATTTGCGCATTGTATTGAATAATTTTCAAAATATTGATCCTTCGACAATACTTGTTTCTGTTGCAAAAGGAATAGAAAAGACAACATTGATGAGAATGTCTGAAATGATAAAAGATGTTACCAATATATCAGAGGAAAATATTGTGTCACTTTCTGGTCCAAGTCATGCAGAAGAAGTTAGTAACAAACTTCCTACAGCGGTAGTATCTGCATGCATTAATATTGAAAATGCCAGGGTAATTCAGCAACTATTTTCAAATTCATATTTCCGTGTATATGCAGGTAATGATATTATTGGAGTAGAGCTTGGTGGATCAGTTAAAAATATCATTGCAATCGCTGCGGGGATTTGTGACGGTGTTGGTTTTGGTGACAATACAATGGCTGCACTGATTACGAGAGGTCTTGAAGAAATTGTTAGACTTGGTGTTGCAATGGGAGCAAAAAGAGAAACATTTTCGGGGTTAAGCGGAATTGGAGATTTATTTGTTACAGCAAATAGTCTTCATAGTCGAAATCGTTATGTCGGAAAGCGTATAGGAGAAGGGGATACTCTACAAACTATATTAAATGAAATGCAAATGGTTGCAGAAGGTGTAGAAACAACAAAATCAGTCAATGATTTAATTAACAGTGAACAAATCGAAATGCCAATTTGCGAGCAAGTTTATCAAGTACTTTTTGAGAGTAAAGATCCCAAAAAGGCTATTTTTGATTTGATGGGACGAGAGCTTGTCGATGAACATCCCTGTTAATAGTAGCAATATTAACAATAATAGATGAAAAGTGTAATAATTATTGTTTGAAAATAGAATATTTGCATAACTTCGCGTGCTTTTTGGAGGTTGAAAAGGGGTTTTTGCCCTCGTAGCTCAATCGGATAGAGCGTTCGCCTCCTAAGTGAAAGGCTTCCGGTTCGATTCCGGACGAGGGTACAAAAATAGATAAGGAAATAAAATGACAAAAAAAAGTGACTTAAAACATGACCCGATTAGGGAGTATATCGTAAAAGCAATATCTTTTACAAATGATTACAAAAATAGAATTGTTCAAGTAAGTATTGGGATTATAGTGATATTGTTCGCTGTATATTGGTTAAAAGGACAAGCAGAACAAAAGGAAGAAAATGCTGCAACTTCATTTGGCATTGCTCTTAATTCTTATATCGAAGCTGGAAGTGATTCTCTTAAAAGATCAGTGGCTTTGGCTGACTTTCAGGAGGTAGTTGATAATTATGAAAGCTCCAAAGCTGGTAATTACTCTAAATTCTATTTAGCAAAAGAACACTTTGACAATGCGAACTATAATGAAGCTTCAATATTGTTAAATCAGATAAAATCTAAAACCGATGATATTGTTTTGCAATCCTACATTTTAAATATGCTGGGAAATATTGCCTCTAATAATGGAGAAGTAGATAAGGCTATCCAACATTATTTAAAAGCTGCAAAGCTAGTTCAAGTGGATGCATTGAGTGACAATTTTAAAGTAAATGCTATACGAGCTTACATCGTAAATCAGCAGTTTGATAAAGCTATATTGATTTTAGAATCTCTTCTTGAAAAAGATAATTTGAAGTATACTGTAAAAAATGAGATTGAAATGTTGCTTGCTGAAGCAGAATATCTATCAAATAATTAGAAGAATACTTGGAATAAGACAGTAAAATATCATAATTTTGTTGCCGGGAAAGTGGGTCTAATCACCCACTTTCCGCTTATATAGGAAAATTTATATGACAAAACGAAAAGTATAGAGGTTAATTCGTGATAAATAAAGAGATAATTGAAGCATTTTCTACTGTAGCAAGAGAAAAAAATCTTGATCGAACCAATTTAGGGACGATTATAGAAGAACTATTTATGACTTTAATCCATAAAAAATACGGTGAAGAGCGAGAAAATTTTAGTGTAATTGCAAATATGGATAAGGGTGAAATTGAAATTTATCAAGAGAAATTAATTGTTGAAGAAGTTACAGATCCAGTCATAGAGATAAGTCTCGAAGAAGCTTTGAAAGTTGAATCTGATTTAATGGTTGGAGATCCGTTTATTGAAGTTGTCGATCCATCGGCTTTTGGGCGTCGCCTAATTCATACAGCAAAACAGTATCTAAGCCAGAAAATTCGGGATGTAGAAAAACAATCTGTTTATGATGAATATATAAATCAAGTTGGGGATATAATTATGGGCTATATTCATCAAGTACAAAAGGATAGTATTTTTATTAATTTGGATAAAGTAGAATTGCGTTTACCAAAAAGTGAACAAATTGAAAATGACAGATACTTTCGTGGGGAAGCCATCAGAGGAATCATAAAGAGTGTTGAACTAACCGCAAAAGGTCCTGAAATAATAATGTCGAGAGCTGATAATCAATTTTTAGTTCGATTGTTCGAGATGGAAGTCCCTGAAATTGAAGATGGAATAATAGAGATAAAGAATGTTGCTCGAGTTCCCGGAGATAGAAGTAAAATTGTTGTATTTTCATCTGATAAGAGAATTGATGCTGTTGGTGCTTGCGTGGGTATGAGAGGAAGCAGAATTCAGACAATTGTCCGTGAACTTAATGGTGAAAAAATTGACATCATAAGTTGGAGTGACAAACCTGAAATATTAATTTCACGGGCTTTAGCACCTGCAAAACCGATCACTCTATATCTTGATGAAGAACGCCCGCAAGTTACTGCAGTTTTCGAAGATGAAGAATTACCAATAGCAATTGGGCGTAATGGACAAAACATCAAGTTAGCATCAGAGGTAACTAATTATAAAATTGATGCTGTAAGAAAATCTGATTATGAAGGTACAAAAAATACAGTCATTTATCTTGATGAAATTGCAGGAATATCAACATCACAAGTAGAGCAGTTATCAGATTTGAATATTCACACAAGTAGTGATTTTCTTGATATTGAGAGAAGTGAACTGCTTTCAATAAAAGGTTTTGGAGAGAAAACTATTGATAGAATTACTGATCTTCTAATGGTTGCAGAGAATGCTGCTGAAGAAAATACAATTCCTGAAGAGGAGACTTCTAAATAGCTTATGACTGAAACAACAGCAAAAAAGAGGATTTTTCATATTGCTAAAGAGTTGAATATCTCTCACGATGATATTATCAAGTTTCTCAAGAATGAGGGTGTTGAGGTTACTACCCTCATGTCACTTGTAGATGCTGATGTATATGATATGATTCTCGGTGAATTTTCAAAAGAAAAAAAACAAATTGATCGTTTTCGCAAAGAACAATCTCGCAAGGTTGCGGTTGATACTCGCAGGAAATCTGATATCAAGAAAGTTGACAAAAAGAAGAAAGTTAAAGATAAAATAGTAGCATCCAAGAAAGAAGATGAACCTAAACCAGAAATCCTCAATAAAATAAAGAGTGAATCTGACAGAATTAAGAAAGTACGAGACGAAGAAGAAAAGAAACAAAAAAAAGAAAAAGAAATATCCACTGAAATTTCTAAAGTAGATTCCGAAGTTCAAGATACTGAAAAAACAAAACCAACTGTTGAACCAAAACCTAAATCTTCTTTGAAAATTATTCACCGTCCAACTGAAGAAGAAAAAGATAGCATTCAAAAAGCTAAACAACAAGCTATAATCGATAAGCAAAACAAAAAGAAGAATAAAAATAAAAAACCAGATTCATCAATTGACAAAAAGAAAGCAATTGAATCCCAAAAAACAGATAAACCAAAGAAACCAAGAAAAATAAAGAAAGTTAACATTGCTTCTATTGCAGATAAAATATCTCAAACTAAGAGTGGTGGAAAATCTAAAGAAGCAGATAAAAAGAAGAAAAGTCTAAAGCATCCACTTCCACAATTTGGAAAGAAAACAAAGAAGAAGGACAAGAAGTTAGATAAACAATCTAAAGATATAATTGATGAAACAAGCACCAATAAGAATACACTCAAAGTAGTCGAATTCACTAGCGTAGATGAACTTGCTCAAGCAATGAATGTAAGTTCAAACGATGTAATTAGAACTTGTGTTGGTTTGGGTATCATGGTTACAATCAATCAACGATTGGATATGGAAACTATTTTCCTAATAGCTGACGAATTTGGTTTCGAGGTGGAGAGTGATACTAGTTTAGAAGAAGATATAACTCAAATTGAAGAAACTGAAGAAGACATCGAAAACGCTACTCCTAGACCTCCTGTGGTTACAATAATGGGTCATGTGGACCATGGTAAAACTTCTCTGTTAGATTATATTCGTAATGAAAATGTAGTAGCTGGTGAATCTGGCGGAATTACACAGCATATTGGTGCATATGAAGTTGTTTTAGAAGCAGGAAATCGCATAACATTTTTGGATACACCCGGACATGCTGCATTTACAGCAATGAGAGCAAGAGGAGCTCAAGTTACTGATATTGTTGTTATTATTGTTGCAGCTGATGATGCAGTTATGCCACAAACTATTGAAGCAATTGACCACGCTCAAGCTTCTGGAGTTCCAATAATTATTGCAATTAACAAAATTGACAGACCAGCAGCAGATATTGACAATGTAAAAAGAACTTTATCTGAACGAAATATTCTTGTGGAAGATTGGGGTGGCAAATATCAATCTGCGGAAATATCAGCTAAAACGGGACAAGGTATTGACGATCTACTCGAAAAAATCCTATTAGAAGCTGAAGTATTAAACCTAAAAGCTAATAAAGACACTTTAGCTAATGGAGTTGTCATTGAATCTAGACTCGACAAAGGACTAGGTCCAGTTGCTACTTTATTAGTTAAAAAAGGTACTTTGAAAAAAGGTGATATTTTTGTTTGTGGAACACAATTTTCCAAAATCAGAGCACTAATGAATGAACGAGGAGTTCGATTAAAAGAAGCTTATCCGTCAGATCCTATTCAGGTTCTAGGTTTTACTGAAGTTCCCAAAGCAGGTGATATTCTTACAGTATTTGATGACGAACGAGAAGCAAAGAAAATTGCGACACAACGCTCACAACTAAAGCGAGAAGCTGAACAAAGACGCTTCAGACATTTAACCCTTGACCAGATTGGTAAACAAATTGCTGAAGGACAAGTACAAAATTTAAATATTATTATCAAAGGTGATGTTGATGGTTCAATTGAAGCTCTTAGTGATTCTTTGATGGAATTATCAACTCCAGAAGTTGCTGTTAATATAGTTCACAGATCAGTCGGAATGATAACTGAAACTGATGTTTCTTTGGCTTCAGCATCAAATGGAGTAATATTAGCATTTAATGTGAGCGCTTCCCCTGAAGCTAAAGTCCTTTCTAAAACTCAGGCTGTGGAGATTAGAAATTACTCTATTATTTATAATGCAGTAAATGATGTGAAACTTGCTTTAGAAGGATTATTGAAACCAGAAGAAATAGAAGCAGCTCACGGTATAGCAGAAGTTAGAGCGCAATTTAAAATTGGAAGAAAAGATGTTATTGCAGGATCTTATATTACTTCTGGAAAAGCAATAAGAAATGCTCTGCTTAGGATTGTTCGAGATGATGAAGTTATTCATACGGGCAAATTAACAACTTTAAAGAGATTTAAGGATGATGTAAACGAAGTTAAAGAAGGTTTTGAGTGTGGAATCTCTGTAGATGGATTTTCTGATTTTGAAGTCGGAGATAAAATTGAATTCTATGAAATTAAAAAAGTTAAGAGGACTCTGAAATAAACCAATTCGGACATAAACCATACAAACGAGCAGATCGTCTATCTGACGAAATTAAAGAAATATTGGGTGGTATTTTCATTAGCGAATTTAATCTTACTAATTCAGGATTAATGACTGTTACCAGAGTGAAAGTATCTGATGATTTGCAAAATGCAAAAGTGTTTGTAAGTTTTATAAATGAGAAAAAAGAAATTTCTGAATTGATTGAGGATTTAACATCTCACGATAAACAAATCAGATATTATCTTGGTAATAAACTTGGTATCAAATATGTACCAAAATTGAAATTCTTTCACGACGATACTTTGATTACAGCAGAAAGAATTAACAAACTAATGAAGAAAATCCATAAGGATGAAGATTAATGGATAAAATAGTTCCATTTTGGAAACCTGTCGGATTGACTTCATTTGATGTAGTAAGAAGAGTAAAATCTAAAGTGAAACCTTCAAAAGTTGGTCACGCAGGAACTCTTGATCCATTTGCAGAAGGTATTTTAATCCTGTGTATTGGTAAAATGACTCGTAAGGTTGAGAGTTTGATGGACTTAAAAAAAGAGTATATAGCAACCATTAAACTTGGAGAAACTACTGATACTTTAGATACAGAAGGTAAAATTACAGAAACTTCAGATATCCCAAAATTGAGTAGAAATGAAATAGAAAGTATTTTAAGTTCATTTATAGGTGAAATTGAGCAAATTCCCCCGATGTATTCGGCGCTAAAAAAGGATGGTGTGCCATTATACAAACTTGCACGAAAAGGAATTGTAGTAGAAAGAAAACCTCGATTGATAAATATCTACGAAATTGAATTATTGTCCGAAACAAATGAGGATTCTATTTCAATTCGTGTTGTTTGTGGACGAGGAACTTATATTAGAACATTAGCAGATGACATTGCAAAAAAAATAGGGACTGTTGGATATTTGACATCCCTTACAAGAACTAAAATTGGAAATTATTGCGAGAATAATGCTATTAAATTGGAGGATATTCCTAGATGGTTGTCATCCGTAGCATAAACGAAACTTCTATTACAGAAAGATGCGTTGTTACATTAGGAAACTTCGATGGGATTCATTTAGGTCATTCAGCAATTCTAAATAAAACGGTTGAACTTGCTAAGCAGAAGAATTTAAAGAGTGTAGTAATTACTTTTCATCCTCATCCAAAACGAGTTTTAGAGACAGAAATATTAGATAATAAATATCTCATTACAGATTTACAAACAAAATCGGAATTGATAGGAAAAAATGGAATTGATTATTTATTGGTTATTCCTTTTGATGAAAAACAAGCAGAGATATCTGCCGACGAATTTCTTAGAGATTTAATTATAGAGAAATTTCAACCAACAGATATTGTAACAGGATACGATCATCATTTTGGTTTTGAGCGTAAAGGAAATTCAGAATTTCTAAAATCACATTCTGAATTATATAATTACGAATTTCATATTGTTAAACCAATCTTAATTGATGACGAGATTGTTAGCAGTTCAAAAATTCGAAATTGTTTAGCATCTAATCAAATTATTGATGTAAACAAAATGTTAGGAAGACCTTATAAAGTTATAGGCCGAGTTGAAAAAGGACTTGGTAGAGGAAAACAGTTAAATTTTCCAACTGCAAATATTGTTCCAATTGATGAAAATCAAATCATTCCATCTGATGGTGTTTATTGCGTAACAGTGGAAATAGAAGAAAATACTTTCAGAGGTATGTGCAATATAGGAAATCGTCCAACTTTTGAAGAGAATTCAGAAACTTCTATAATTGAAGTAAATTTATTTTCAGAAGATCAGAGAGATATCTATTACAAGGACATTGTTGTGAAATTTCACAATTTTGTAAGAGATGAAAAGAAATTTGATTCTGTAGAGAATCTGAAAGAACAATTGCAAATTGATAAAATATTTTGCAAGAAACAATTAATTGAAGTGTAGAAAAGGGAGTTATAAACTAATGTCAATTACTAAAGAAAAAAAACAAGAACTAATAGGTCAGTTTGGCAAGAATGCTGAGGATTCAGGAACACCTGAATCACAAATAGCAATCTTAACAGAGAGAATTAACACAATTACTGATCATGTTAAAGTAAATAAAAAGGATCATAGTGGCAGACGCGGTTTGATACAATTAGTATCAAAACGAAGAAAATTACTTGATTACTTAAAAAAACGAAACCCTAATGGATATGTAGAACTTATTAAGAAGTTAAATATCCGAAAATAAGGGAAATAATAATAAGGAAATAAAATGATAGAAAAATCGTTAAATGTTGCAGGTCGTACGATGACGATCGAGACAGGGAAAATGGCTAAACAAGCCAATGGATCGGTTGTGATGAAGTACGGTGAGACTGTAGTATTAGTTACTGCAACAGTAAAGAAAAAAGCTGGAGAAGATCGTGGGTTTTTCCCACTTTCAGTAGATTACAGGGAAAAATACTATGCTGCTGGGAAAATACCCGGTGGTTTTTTTAAGCGTGAAGCTCGTCCATCTGAAGGTGAGATAATTGCATCTCGTCTAACTGACAGACCGATTCGTCCTCTTTTCCCGAATGACTTCAGAAATGATGTTCAAATACTGATAAATGTATTATCATACGACGGCGAAAATGAAGCAGATGTATTAGGAACAATAGGAGCTTCTGCAGCTCTTGCAATTTCTGAAATACCCTGGAATGGTCCAGTAGCATCAGTTCGAGTTGGAAAAATTGAGGATAAATTCGTTATAAATCCTCTAAAAACTCAATTAGAATCAAGTGAAATGGAAATAATTATTTCAGGAACTGAAGATTCAATTGTAATGGTGGAAGGCGAATCTAATTTCATTACTGAAGAGAATTTATTAGCTGCTATCCAATATGGCCATGAAGCTATTAAAGATATTATTAAACTGCAAAAAGAACTGATAAAAGAAATCGGTAAAGAAAAAATGATAGTTCCTGAGAAAGAAGTAAACAAGGAATTACTAGA
Source organism: Fidelibacterota bacterium (assembly GCA_014381725.1). GTDB lineage: Bacteria > Fidelibacterota > Marinisomatia > SCGC-AAA003-L08 > JACNLC01 > JACNLC01. The sequence continues at coordinate 20,567 of JACNLC010000061.1, forward strand.
TGCAGTTGATAAGTTGATACAAGGTAAAATAGAACCTTTAAATGCACCTAAAGAGAAAATGCAAAGATATGGTGACATTGAAGATTTCACTCAAGATATTGTTAATCAACTAGAAGAACAATATCCCGAAGAAGAAAAAGCAATCAGAAATAGAGTAGATGATGCTATAACTGCAGATTTAAGAACAAAAACTCTCGGTGGTGTTCGTGCAGATGGTAGAGGACTAAAAGATATTAGAGATATCACAATTGACACTTCTGTTTTACCAAGAGCACACGGATCTTCACTATTTACTCGAGGTGAAACACAAGCTATATGCGTAGCAACTTTGGGTGGTAAAAAAGATGAACAGATGATTGATAATCTAGAAGGTGTTTCATACAAAAGATATATGTTGCATTACAATTTTCCACCATTTAGCGTTGGTGAAGTTGCAATGAGATTTGGAACATCAAGGAGAGAAGTTGGTCACGGTAATCTTGCAGAACGATCTATCAAGAGAATTCTGCCAGACCATGATGATTTTCCATATACAATCCGTCTAGTTTCTGAAATTCTAGAGTCTAACGGATCTTCATCTATGGCAACTGTTTGTGGTGGAGTAATGTCATTGTTGGATGCAGGTGTTCCAATAAAAAATCCTGTGGCTGGAATTGCTATGGGCTTGATTATGGAAAACGAAAATGAATATGCAATCCTCACAGATATTTTGGGAACTGAAGATCATCTTGGTGATATGGATTTCAAAGTAGCTGGAACAAAAGATGGAATTACTGCGATACAGATGGATTTAAAAGTAGAAGGTTTGCCTGTTGAAATTATGCGAAATGCTCTAGCTCAAGCAAACGAAGCTCGCTTAGCTATCATAGATAAAATGATAGAAGCTCTTCCTGAACCTAGAAAAGAATTATCGCAATATGCTCCGAAGATTCTACAAACTCAAGTCCCAGTTGATTTAATTGGCGTATTAATTGGTCCTGGTGGGAAAAATATTAAAAAGCTAATTGAAGATTATGCATGTGAGATATCAGTCGAAGAAGATGGAAAAGTTTTACTCTACGGAACAGACAAAGAAAGTCTAGAGGATCTCAAATCTGTAATTGATAAATATTCACTTGTACCTGAAGCTGGACAAGAATATGATGGAGTTATTGAAAAAATAATGGATTTTGGCGCTTTTGTTGGTATTACACCTACTGTTTCTGGTTTAATTCACATATCTGAACTTAAATGGGAACGAGTAAACAAAGTCGAAGATGTTGTGAAAGCCGGTGAGAAAGTGAGAGTAAAACTGCTTAAAAAAGATGAAATGGGAAGATATAATTTCAGTTTAAAAGCACTTGAACCAAAACCTGACAACTTACCAGAACAGAAACCACGGGAAGATCGTCGAGATAGAGGAGGAAGACCCCCTCGAAGAAGTAACAATAGAAATAAGTAAACTTATTAGAATGTCCCGATTAACTTCGGGACATTTTTTATTATATGAAAATTCAATCGATACCCACACTAACTTATCATAAAATTGATTTTGGTTTTGAACTTGGATTAAACAAAATTCACCCTAGTAAATTCAATAAACATATTCAGCTACTTTCTAAAAAAGGGTATAAAGCGATTACAACAAAATGCGAATATTCATCAAAGAAAGTGTTTATTACATTTGATGATGGATATCAAAATGTACTTCTTAACGCCCTACCGATTATGCAAAAAGTTAAATTTAAGGGAATCATTTTTGTTAGTTCTAATTTTATTGGTAAAATTAACAATTGGGATATTAACTTTGGTCTTAACAAAAATCGACATCTTTCAAAAGTAGAAATACAAGAATTAAGCAACAATGGTTGGGAGATTGCGAGCCACGGGCATAATCATTATGCATACTCTAAGTTAAAATTGAGCGAAATTAGAGAAGATCTAATTAAATCGAAAAATATCCTCGAGGATTTAACAGGTAAAGAAGTTATTTCTTTCACTTCGCCATTTAATATAATGCCTAAGGAAGTTTGGGAATTACTTTCAGAAGTTGGATATAAAAATATTTTTATTCAAAAATCGTTGTTTAGTGAAAACAATAAGGAATTTAGAGATTTAAACATTATTGAAAGACGCTCAGTTTATTGTATTGATTCATCCAAAAATATACAAAAGAAAATTCTTAATTCATCTAAATTTGAATTAATCAAAGAAAATACAATTCACTCGTGCTCAAAATTGACAGTATATTTTAAAAAAATTGAGGAAGCAAATTTGCTTCCTCAATCATAAATATTTTAGTATATTATTTCAACAGCATTAGTTTTTGAGTTTGTGATTTCTCTCCAATTATTAGCTTAGCAAAGTAAATTCCGCTAGGTTGGTTCGAAGCATTCCAAATTACTTGATGATAACCTAATTCTTTTCTACTATTGACCAATGTTTCAACTAATTGACCATTTACATTATAGATATCCAACGCTATGTCACTATTAACCATCAACTGATAACTAATAACTGTTTTGGGATTAAACGGGTTTGGATAAGCACTTACCAATTGATAATTGATAGTTGATAATTGGTTATTATTATTTGCTTCATTTTCAAAAAATGCGAATGATCCAGGAATAGCTCCAACTTCATAGTTTGCCAATTCAGTTCCATTATCATCTAACACAACTACATTATCTGGAGCAGAATAATCAGATAATCCAAAATATATTTTATCATTAAAAAATGCCATTGAATAAACATCAGCATACTCTCCAATTTGAGAATCATCAACAAAGTTAAGAAAATCATCTAATTGTTGAATTCCACTTTCCCACATACGATAAATATCATTGTTTACCACAGCTAAATCAGCATTATATAAAAATGTCAGTCCGTGATCAACAGAAAGTACTTCACCAGTTTCAAGGTTAATATTTGAAGTACCGGAATATGTGTTCCAGATGTCATCGTAATACATATTGGTTACAAAAATGAAGTTGTCGTGAATGAGCATTTGTCCAGGACCATCACCAACAATATAACTATTTACAATTTCATTTGATGAAGGATCAATTGTTAGCACTTGATTACCAGCAGACCAATCAGAATTTTGAATGATAGAAGTATATAAATATGTTCCATCTGTAACAATATCTTCTGGCATTCCAGCTACTGAAATCGGTTCGAAGAATTCAAAAGTCTCTAGATCCAAAACTGCAATACTCTCAGAATACCATTCAGTGATATATCCAACTTCATTCAGAACCGTCATTTCTCTAGGACCTGAAAAATTTGTACTCACAGATTGATAATGTGAAAGTGTTCCATCTTCAGAAATATCGTAAATTTCTATACTACTACTTCCGTTGTTGATTATGTATAACCTATTTCCGTCAACTGTCATTGATTGACCAGTGTCTCCAACAGGATTATTCGGACCCTCAATCAGATTATTTGCACCATCAACCATCCAAAGTGATGCATTTGCACCTTGATAGTTGCCTTCACAAAGTATATATGAAGTTTGTTGAGCAAATATAAATCCGATTGATAATGTCAATAGGAGTGTGTATGTTATTATGTTTTTCATTTGATTTACCTTTCTTATTTTTCTATTGTTAGTTTAGTTGAAATACTTCGACCAGGATTTGGGTACCCGAAAACAGTTTGATATTGTTCATTAAAAACATTTTCTAATAATATCTGCAATTCAAATTTGAACCACTTAGAATACAGACTTTTCCCAAAGCTGAAATCTACAGTGTGATATTTGGGAAGCATTAGATCTTCTAAATCGTATAAACGAATCCTCTCTGATGTAAATTTCCAATTAGTTGAGAGTGAATATCCTTTGTAATGGCTTGAATGTTGAAATGAAGCAATATATTTTGGAGTGTGCATCAATGGTTTTCCAAGATGTAGTGAATCCAGCGACTTATCATAGTTTTTGGACACATTATGCGAAAAGTTCACAGAAAAACGAAAGAGAGGATTTTGTGAAGCATCTAGATTAATATCGTATCCATAAGATAATGCTGAACTGATATTTTCTGGTGACCACATACCGCCATTTTTGGGTTTCCAACGAATAAGATTTTCATACGAAATATGATAAAGTGAGACATTCAGATTGGAATGAAATAAATTGAATTTACTTCTTAGATAAATATTCCTAGAAAATTCTGTTTTTAAGTTTAAATTGCCAAACGGTACCCAATACAAATCGTTAAAATTAGGGCGTTTGTAATTTCTTGATATTGAAAGCGATAGTTTGTCAATTATTTTAGAAATATTCCATTCTGTGATAAGTTCACTAACTTGAACAGGATTTTGATTTTTCTCTACATCATTTCTCAATGCAAAGATAATTCGGAATGGGTGAGATGTATAATCGAACTCCCAAAGAAAAGCCAAAACTGATTTGGATGTATCAATTGAATTGCTACTTTTACTGTTAATATTATCGTGATGGATTGAAAAATGATTATAACCTAAAGTAGTTTCAAGATGTTGAGAAATGGTTTCTATTTTATGCGTTGCATCTACTGGAAAGCTGTGGTTACTTACAAAATGTAAGGAGTTTTGTTTTCTAATTATTGAATATTTTGTCGAATCTCGCTCAATTTTAATTGATTGAAAGCCAAAATTATCATCCATTGTTGAATAATCGGGTGATGAGTATATGTTTTCTGAATTTATTCTATTATTATCAACCGCCATAACCGATGTAGAAATTGAGAATCCTTTCTGTAATTTATGATTTATACTCAAATAATAAAATTGTTGGTCAATCTTGTTGATGATATTGGTAAAAATCTTATCCATAAACACAGGTATTTGATTATAAGAGCCATCTTCTTTATATGAATAGTTGCCATCAAATCTATATTTTCCAACAGAAGCGTTAATTGTAAGGTTAGAAAATTTCTTCCCAATAAATAATGTGTGTTGCTTTAGACCAAAAGTTCCAGTTGAATATGAATATTTCAGTTTTTCATTTGGAGGTGCAAAATTGAGAACTCCTGTGATTGCAGAAGAACCAAATCGAGCAGATGAACCTTGTGGATAAAAATGAACTTCATCAATTAAAGCAGATGGAATTTGCGAAATATCTGCATTACCATTTTGTTCGCTGTTAATCTGAACTCCATCAAACATAATTGAAAACCTATCACCTTGGCCACCGTGCAAAGATACAGTGCTAACAGATGCAGGTCCGCCATACGATTTGATACTGATTCCTTGTAATTTACCCACAATATGTGTTGTGGTTGAAGAATTATTAATATGTACATTGTGAAGAGTAAGTGGTTTAAGTGGATGAAAATCAAGTTGATTGTTATGTTTAGTTTCTGTTACTACAATTTCTTCGGAAACTAAAACAATTGGAGTGAGATAAATAATAGCAAAATTTGTGTTATTTGTTTTATATGACTCGGATTTATAACCTAATTTTGATAAAGATATTTCAGAGGAATTTGTTAGAATTTCAAAACGACCATGTTTATTGGAATAGATAACTTCAGTATCAGAATTTACAACAACATCAATTATAGGTTGATGAGTAATTTCATCGAGAATAACTCCAGAAAATTCATTAGCGAAAATTCCGCCTAACAATATGCTTATCAATACTAAAAACCCCGACCTTCTAAAAGGTGGGGTATATGCAGGTTTTTTCAATCCTACACCTCAATCCTCGAAGGTTTTGTAGTTAAAGGAAGTATCTGGCTCGTCGGTAAAACGACTTACAGTTGCGGGTCAGCTTCGGACTTACACCGAATTCCTTCCAAATTATCTATTGCAAAAAGCACCAAAAATTAAGGGAAATAATTGGTTAATTCTAACACTCTTATTCAGTTTTGAATAATTTTTGATCCATATGATATTGGACGAAGTCAGCGTTTGATTTGAATTCTACTATATTTGTTGCACCCATATAGCTGAATGAACTTCGTAAACCTGCTTCGATTTGGTCAATGATATTTTGGACTCCGCCTTTATATTCCACAATAGTTTCATCACCTTCGATATAATATGGATTTTTCTTACTTTTTCGTTGAACTGCAAATGATGCTGAACCTCTATAAGCTTTATAGAGGTTCCCGTTGTACTTCAAGATATTGCCTTCGGATTCTTTGGTTCCAGCAAACATTCTGCCCATCATAACTAAATCTGCGCCAAGTCCAAGAGCTTTAGAGATATCTCCAACTGAAGCAACTCCACCATCAGCAATAATCAATGATTTGCATTTATTTTTATCTTTGAAAGATTTGCATTCTTGAAGGGCAGATACAATCCCCTGTCCAACACCAGTCATAATTGATGTTGTGCACATAGAACCGTTTCCGATTCCCACACGAATAGCATCAACACCAAGATTTGATAGATATTCAAATCCTTCTTCTGAAGCAACATTTCCGCAAATAAGAAAAGTATCGCTAAGATTTTTTATAAACTCGATGATTGGTTCGCTGGCAGTATTGAATCCATTAGCGACATCAACAATGAAATATCTTGCTCCGATATTGTGAAGCTGTGAAACCAAATTTTGTTCTTCCAATCCAACAGCGATGATTGCATCCATATTTTCTGAAACAAGTGTCCTGTAATCATTAATTCGTTCTTCGTCGCTAGAAAACCGATGAATCATACCGATCATATCGTTTTCACAAAATGCTTTACACATATTAATTCCACAAATTGTATCCATCGGTGACGGAAGAATGGGCATACGCAATTTGTGATTATTGAAATTAGTGGAGAGATCAATTTGATTTCTAGAATGAACTTTAGATAAAGTTCTAGGAACCAATGAAATGTCTTTGTAAGTGTGTGTAGTTTTCATTTATTTACCCTGTATAATTGTTCTAATTGGAAATGGAATTTCAATTCCTTCTTCATCAAATCGTTTTTTTAGCCGTTTCACAAATTCGTGTTTTACAATGTATTGTGAATTGTAATCTGTCGCTTGCATTACTGCTGTAAAGTCAATACTAGAATTGTTGAAAGTATGGAAGCGAATCACCGGAGCAAAGTCTGGATTACCCCCTTTAACATTATTGACAACATCAACAGAGACTTCCAAAGCGATTGATTCAACTTTCTCTAAATCGCTGTCATAAGCAACACCACAATCAACTTTTACTTTTAGATTATTGTTTGGGATGCTAAAATTCACAACAGTGGCTATCGCTAGTTCGGAGTTTGGAACAACAATTGTATTGTTTTGTCTGTCGATTAAAGTAGTATTTCTTAATGTGATATCTGTAATATTTCCTTCCATACCTGAACTCAGTTGAATGAAATCACCAGTATGAAGTTGTTTTGTCATTAAGATTTGCAAACCTGCAAAAAGATTAGCTAGTGTATCTTTTAATGCAAAACCAGCAGCCATACTTCCAACACCCAATGCACCGAGAAGAGGAGTGATAGAAACTCCAAAAGTTTGAAGAATCATCATAATTCCAATTCCAATAACGACACCTTTAATTAGGTAGTTGAATAATCCTGTATTTTGAAATTCCCCATTAATTTTAGAAGTGTAGATATTTAGTATTGAAACAAGGATATTTGCAAACGCAAGAGATCCAGTTAGAATTATAATAACTGTTAGAATCTGTGTAATTGGCTCAGAAATAGAATTTGGGAATGCATCTGTATCAAAAGCAAGAAAAATTCCACCTAGAACCAACCATATACTCATATATCTACTGATGATTTTTAAGAATATATCATCACCTACCCAATCTGTTTTTTTTGCAAGTATCTTTAGTCGCTTAATAATTATTTTACTAAAGAGTAATGCACACAAAAAACCCAATAAAATAAAAGTAAGAGGTAATAAATATAGTTTGTAAGAAAGTATAAATTCCATTGTATCTCCTTTTTATTGGCCATGAAACCACGCGAAATCTACAATAATTACTAAAATAAAATCAGATTTATTATTGAATCTTGTATTTTTTGATATAATGATTAAGCGAAGTTCGTGGTATTCCCAAGATTCTAGCAGCTTGGCTTCTGTTATTTTCAGAAGATACTAGGGCCTGCTCGATAACTTGTTTTTGAGTTTCGTGTAAGATATTCAATTTATCATCTGGATTAATTTTCACATTAAACAAATAAGAATTATCATTTGGTGGAGTAAGTTCCATATCTTGTCGCAAAATATCAGGTAATTTAAGTTCTTTTCCCTTTACCAATAACATAGCTCGTTCAATATAATTTCGTAACTCTCTTATATTGCCGTTCCACGAGTAAGTCAGCAAAAATGTTTCTGCGTCTTTGTCAATTTTATTTACAGATTTATTGAATATTTGATTAAACTCATCAATATAATATTTAGATAACAACAATATATCTTCATGTCGGTTTTTTAGTGGAGGTAAAGCAATATGAGCAACATTCAACCTATAGTATAAATCAGAACGAAATTCTCTATTATTTACTTTTTCAATTAAATCAGCATTAGTTGCTGCAACAAACCTTACATCAACCTTTTTAGGCTTAACTCCGCCAACTCTGTAAATCTGATTACTTTCCAAAAAATGCAAAAGTTTGGATTGTAAGTCTAGATTGAGATCACTTATTTCATCTAAGAGTAATGTTCCGTTATTTGCTAATTCGATTAATCCTTGTTTCCCAGATTGACTAGCACCAGTAAAAGCACCTTTCTCGTATCCAAATAGTTCACTTTCTAACAAATCTCTGGGAATTGCTGCACAATTTATTGATATGAAAGGACCATCAAATCTCGGGCTGGAAAAGTGTATATATTTTGCCAAATAACTTTTTCCTGTTCCTGTATCTCCTGTTAATAGAATGGTAGCGTCCGTATTTGCGTATTCTTTTGAAAGTTCAACTACTTGTTTCATAAGAGAAGATTCTGCAACAATATTGGGTAAAGAAGCATCTTTACTACATTTTAACTTGAGTTCATTTACTTCTTTTTTTAGACGGAGCGTATCTAAAGCCCGTTGCACAGTGTATTTAATAAATTCAGAATTTTCTTCCTTTTGAATAAAATCGTATGCACCGTTTTTCATTGCTTCCACAGCCAAATCAATTGTTCCATAAGCAGTTAAAATGATAAATGATGAGTTTGGATATTTCTCGTTAAATTCCTTCAAAACCGTAAGTCCGTCAGTTTCACCAAGTTGGTAATCTAGAAGAACTAAGTCAATTTCATTATTATCCATAACTTTCCGTGCTTCACAAATAGTTATTGCGGTATGAATAACTTTATCAGAATCTGCTAAAACTCGTTTTATAGAATTACAAACAAGTTGTTCATCATCAAAAATTAATATGTTAAATTTCATTTAATTAACCCCTGTTTATGTGGTAGAAAAATAAAGAAAGTTGTACCAAAGTCTTTTTCACTTTCTACATAATATTTAGCATTGTGTTGTTCCAAAATTCTCTGAACAATTGCAAGTCCTAGACCAGTACCATTGGTAAAAGTTGAGTAAAACGGATCATAAATTCTATCTAATTCCTCTGTTTCAATACCTATTCCTGTGTCCTGAATTGAAATTTTAATATGGTTTTTCATTAATTTGGATTCAATTGTAAGAGTTCCAGCATTTCCCATAGCATTCATTGCATTCATCATCAAATTTAAAAATACTTGTTCAAGCTGATGAGAATCTGCTTCAATTTGTGATATTTCATCGTGGAATTTTGTATCAATCCGAATTGATGATTTTTCATACTGTTTTTTGACTAGACTCAAACTTTTCTTGATTGATTCACGAATGTCTATAGATTTAAACTCAGGTTTATGTGGTTTTGAATAATCTAAAATAGTAGTAACAATTTTATGAATTCTTGTTACACTATCTTGTAATTCTGGGTAAATTTCATCAAACTCGTCTGAATTTAAATTTTTATTCAGATAATCGAGATTGTTGTTCAGAGCAAAAAGTGGATTTCTAATTTCGTGAGCAATTCCGGAGGATAATTGTCCCAAAGCGAACATCTTTTCAGTTTGGATTGCATATTTCTCGATTTGTTTTCTCTCGCTTATATCACGAATATAGATGAAAGTCAAATTCTCAGCTTCACCAAGAGATAACCCTTTGATTTTATAAATTTCGACATGTTTTTCAGTTGATTCTTTAGTAAGTAAAATAGCTTCAAAATGCTCTGAATCAGAGTTTGAAATATCTGAAATATGGTGGATTTTTTCTATATCAATTAAATCTGAAAAGTTACAGTTATGTAAATCTGATTCATTATAACCAGTTAGGTAAGACAATTTTGGATTACTCTCAATAATTGTTCCATTTTGGAGTGTAATTGCAACAGCTTCGAGAGATTTCTCAATCAAGCTATGATATTTTTTCTCTGAATCCTTCAGCTTTTTAGTAAATGTGTTAATTCTTGAACTCATATCGTTTAATGTACGAGCTAAACTACCAATTTCATCATTTGAGCTTATTGGTAATTTCAAATGATAATTATCATCCTTGAGAGCTTGAGCTGAATCTTCGATTTGTCGCAAAGGATGAATTACACTTTTACGGATTGCGATAAAAATCAAAACTCCTAATAGTCCAATTGATAAACCACCTAAGCCGATAAGGAAAAGCACATTTGACGATCGAGCATTAAGGTAGGAATTTATTGAAAGTAAAATACTGATACCCCCGCGGATATCTCCAACTTCATAACCCTGATAAGCGTGACAGCTCAAACAGGATTGCTGAGTATAAAGAGGAGTGAAATACCGGAAGTAATGTCTCCCGGAAATCTCCTCAATCTGAAAATATTCTCTATCGTCGGTCAAGAGTGAATCGCTATAAAAATTGAGGGCTGCTTGCTCAAAATGATCAGGTTTATTTTCCGGGTTAATATATTTCTCACTCGCCATGTGATATGAAAAATCTCCATCGAGTTTATCGCTCAGTTCACTGAGTTCTCTTGTAACAAGTGCAGGATTTTTCAATAAAAGAGTATCTCCACTCGAAGTAATCAATTCAGGATGAGGTAGAAATATGCTTGGTTCCATACCAGGTTTTTTCTTGACGAGAACTCCGTCGTGGTCAGATATCCATTTCCTTGTTATCAATACATTTTCTTTAATTGCACGAGCAGTAGTGAGAATACTCTCTTCACTTTGTCTGTTTACTCGCAAAATGAGTAGTGAGAAAATAACTGAAATAATACTTGTAACAAGTAACCCAACAATTAAAATAATTTTTGTAGTTAATCGCATAAATTTAATATCATAGAATCATCTTTAATGTGAAATTAGAAATCTGAAATTGTCCGAACCAATTGAAAATATTCCGTGATTCAACCAAACAAAATTACAGCAAAATTTAATTACAAACCAATGAGAATCTGACCGTATATCGTCATCTGTTTTGTATATGGTCAGTGTATTGTGATAATATCACAAAGCTAATAATTGTAACTATATGATATAACACGGGTTAGTAAGAATTGAAACAGTTTGGCAGGATATTTGCTAATGAATATTGTGTAAAAAGCATCTTGTATGTTTTTTAAACTGTAAATAAAAAAGGAGAATAAACAGTTATGATAAAGCGATTAATAGTTATTGGAATATCAGCTTTGTTTATCAGTGGTGCTGTTGCCACAGATTTCAAAGTTGGTGGTGTTTACACAGCTTGGGCACAAAATCAAGTTGGTTTTACTTTTGACCAAGAAACTTACGATATGAATTATGTTGTTCAAATGCTAAGATTCAAAGTTCAAGGTATTGCAAACGAAAACTTGAAATTTGTAACTAGGTTTGATATGGCTCAAGGTTGGTGGGGCGTTGATAATATGCTCCGTGGCGTAGAGCGTTGGGAGAAAACAGGCGCAAGTAGTTTGTTTGACTTCAAAGATACAAACTATCTAATGCATATTGACCAAGCGTATGTTGATTTTAACTGGGATATTTACCACCCTTTAAATGTTAAAATTGGTCGTCAATGGTTTGGTTTGGGTAACAAACTAATGGTTGATAACAATTATGATGGTATTCAACTTAATGCTAAAGGTCTAACTCTCGGTTGGGCAAAGGTCTCCGAAGGAGCTGATAACACAACGGATGTTGGTGCTCACAATGGTGATTCTGATTTATATTTAGGAAGTTATAAAAAGGCATTTGGTAATTTGGAATTGAATGCTTTTGGTTTTTATTATAATGAAGCAATTACCCCTGACGATACAACAGCATATATTTTGGACGATTTGCAATTCTTCCGCAATAAGGATGCGGCTACTGTTACGCAACTGATGGCTGGTGGACTTGCTGGAAATTACAAAAAAGGTGCATTGACTGCTGATTTTGAATTTGATTATTTGATGGGCACAGACGGCATCAATGATTTGGATTTGACGGGTTTCAATTTGTACACTAAGGTAGGATATGCTGTAAGTGACAAACTAAAATTCGGTAGTATTTTTGGAATGGGTTCTGGCGATGATGCAAGTTCAGATGGCTTCACCAATGTGAATAAACTCCGAACCTCGGGTTTCTTCTATATGACAGAAATTTGGGAAGATTCCATTATGCCTGACGAAGAAGGAATTACACCACAAGGTCTGGGTGCGCCGAAAGTAAAAGCATATCGTGAACTTGAAAATACAACTATTTTTCAAGGAAATGTGGACTACAAAATCAGTGGTAACACATCATTATTTTTGAGCGGTAGTTACATTCAAGCAACAAGTGAAATCAAATCTGATACTGGTGAAGGTTCTCAAGATCTTGGAATGGAAGTGGACTTCCGCTTGAAACATAACATCCAAAAGAATTTGTTTTTGATGCTTCGCGGTGGATATTTTATTCCGGGTGATGCAGCAGCCTATCTAGTGAATGGTCATAATGATTCATTAGATCCTGCTTATGAACTTAAAGGTATGGTTGTTTATAAATTCTAATTAGTTAATCGGTGGGGTGGCGTTCGTCACCCCATCATTTATTAGAGGAACTTACAATGAAATATTTTAAAAGTGGTTTAATCGGTAGTGTTTTAGCGTTGAGTTTAGTAGTATTTCTTATTTCTTGTGTTCAAACAGAATCACCCTCACTAGATTTATCAAACAGAACTATACACCAAGAAGTTGATTTCGATATCAGCTGTATGGAATGCCACGAAGAAGTTACACCAGAAATCGTTGAGAATTGGGTAGAAAGTGGTCACGGAATATTGAATTATGGTTGTTATATTTGCCACGGAGATGGTTCAGTTGAATTTAATGTATTACCAAAAACAGATAATTGTATAGCATGCCATTCATCAAGTGAAGGACATTTAATGCGAATGGAATATGAGGGCTGTTTTGATTGCCACGATGGACACACGCTAAGTGCACATTAAAAAATAATCAGTTTATAAAGAGGAGACAAAAATGAAGAAAATATCAAGAAAAGAATTTATTAAAACATCAGCTGCAGTTTCTGCAGCCGCAGGTATAGGTGTTTCTCTATTTCCAGGAATGACCTATGCAAAAAATTCCAGTAGTATGAATTGGCATAAATCAGTTTGTCGTTATTGTGGTGTAGGTTGTGGTGTAATGGTTGGTGAAAAAGATGGTAAAGTTGTAGCTGTGAAAGGTGATGAGTTGAACCCAATTAACAAAGGTCATCTTTGCGTGAAGTCACTTTATCTACCAAAAGCGATTAATTCCAAAACTCGTTTAGCTCATCCAATGATTCGCAAAAATGGTAAATTGGAGAAAGCATCTTGGGAAGAAGCATTGGATTTAGTTGCAAAGAAATTCAATCAAATACGTAAAGCTCACGGAGGAAATGCGTTAGCATTTTATGGTTCTGGTCAGGCAGAAACTGAAGAAACCTATATGGCTAACAAACTTTTCAAAGGTTGTATTGGTACCAATAATGTAGAAGGAAATCCACGACTTTGCATGGCAAGTGCTGTAGGTGGTTATCTCACAAGTTTGGGTGCTGATGAGCCAGCGGGTCTTTACGAAGATATAGAAAAATCGGAAATGTTTTTACTTGTCGGTTCGAATACTGCTGAAGCACATCCGATTGTTTTTGAACGAATTATGCGTCATAAAAACAAAAATCCCAATGTGAAAATCGTAGTGATTGATCCAAGAAAAACTCCGACAGACCAAGTTGGAGATTTACATCTATTTCCGAATCCTGGTTTTGATCTAGCAATTTTCAATGCAATGGCTTTTGTTTTAATTAATGAGGGTTACGCAGATAAATCATTTGTTGAGAAACACACATTTATCAAGGATAATAAAAAGAACATTCACACATTTGAGGATTATAAAAAATTCCTCGAAGATTTTACTCCTGAAAAAGCGGAGAAAATTAGTGGAGTTCCTGCACAACAAATCATCAAAGCTGCAAGAATGTTTGGAAAAGCCAAGACTTCTATGTCGCTTTGGACAATGGGTTTGAATCAACGAATTGGTGGAGTTTGGGCAAATAATCTAATCCATAACTTACATTTGTTAACCGGCAAGATTGGTGTACCGGGCAGTGATTCCTTTTCATTAACTGGTCAGCCCAATGCCTGCGGAGGTGTTCGTGAAGGTGGTGGATTATGTCATCTATTACCGGGGCATCATTTAGTTGTTAAAGAAGCTCATCGTAAAAAGGTTGCAAAAGTTTGGGGAGTACCAGCGAGCAACATTCAACCGAAACCTGGTAAACATACTATTGCGATGTTTTCTGCACTAAATGCGGGTGAAATCAAAGGTATCTACATTATGTGTACAAATCCTGCACATTCATTACCTAATTCCCGTAAATATTGGAAAGGTTTGAAAGAACAGTTTGTAGTTGTTGCAGAATCATTTTTCCCAACAATGACAACTGAATATGCCGATGTTGTGCTTCCAGCCGCATTTTGGACGGAAAAAGAAGGTGTTTACGGGTGTACAGAACGACGCTCTCAGTATATGCCTAAAGTGGTTGAACCACAAGGTGAAGCTATTTGGGATGCCTTTATACTTCGTGATTTAGCAAAGAAAATGGGGTTTGATAAAGAATTTGCTAAATACGAAACTGCTGAAATTATGTGGGACGAATACCGAGGACTTACTGCAGGTAAAGATATGAACTTAATGGGTGCACCATACAGTCGTTTGAAGAAAGTTCGTGGATTAACTTGGCCTGTGCCAACGGAAGACCATCCAGGAACTTACAAACGATTTACTGATGGTGACCCGATTTATGATTCTAAATGGTCAAGTAAAGCGAAGAGTGATGGACGAAGAATGTGGTTTTACGGTCCTAAAGCGAAAGATGGAAAAGCGACTATCTGGATGAGACCACATAAAGACCCTGCTGAAGTACCAAGCAAGGAATATCCTTATGCTTTGACCACAGGTCGTGTATTGGAACATTGGCATACATTAACGATGACAGGAACTTCTCCACAACTAAATCGTGCAGTGCCAAAAGCGTATGTGGAAATTCATCCAAGCGATGCCAAAAAAGAAGGCATCAAAAATAAAGAAATGGTTTTGGTTGAATCTCCACGAGGTAAACTTGAAATTGAAGCTAGAGTCATTGACAGACCAATTCCAGGAACGATATTTGTACCTTGGCATTGGCCAGAATCTCCGATTAATGTGCTTTGTAATGATGCGTTTGATCCTGGTTCAAAAGAACCTGAATACAAAGTTGCAGCTGCGAAGATAACCAAAGCTTAATATTATTTGTGTGATAATTGCGGGGTGTTTGTTTTTTCCTATTGTTTGTCAAACACCCTGTAATTTTAATAATTAACCAAAGTTATTTTATGGATAAAAAAACTCACACTGCTCTTTCGCGTAAATCATTTTTTAAGGAATTTGTTCAACATTTTTCTGAAGAAATGAAATTAGATACAAGTCAATACAACGAGATGTTTCAATCGGTTACATTACCTCCAGGAGCAAAATCTGTCGAAGATTATATCGAAAAGTGTAACAAATGTTACGATTGTGTCTCGGTTTGTCCACATTCATCAATAAGAGTAAGACACGATGAAAATGAAAAATTATCAGGATTTCCAATTATTGAACCTAGATTGGAAACTTGTCAATTTTGCGATGATAGATTATGTGTTGAATCTTGTAAAACTGATGCGTTATCAAGTAGCTTTCAAGATAATATTGTTTCGGAATTGAATATTGATAAAGAAATTTGTCATTCTTTCAATGAGCGACTTTGTTATACTTGTGTTACAAACTGTCCAAAAACCGGAGAAGCAATCGCAATGAATAAAAAAGGAAATCCTGAAATCAATAATGAGCTTTGTAATGGATGTGGAATATGTATTCAAGTATGTCCAGCAGAAGAATCTGCAATCAAAATTAAATCATATTAGGAGAAAGAATTATGGCAATCACAGGAGTAGTGATATTAGTAGAACCAAACAAGGCAGAAGAGATTTTATACGAAGTGAGTCATTTAGATGATGTAACAACTTATGGATTACATAAAGAAAATAATATTGTAGCAGTTATTGAAGGTGAAAATTCCAAAAACCTAGAAAATAAAATTAACCAAATAAAAGATAAAATAGATGGAATTCTAGGAATATTTCCTGCTTATGCAAATTATGAAGAAGAGATAGACGAGTAAACTAAATGCTTTTTGAATGGATAAATAGAATTTCAAAACTTCATAATCCACTTCGCCCGCCCGGCGCAGTAAAGGAACATGAATTTGTTGATACCTGTATTCGCTGTAGAAAATGTGAAGAAGTTTGTCCATATCAATCCATAAAAATGTTAAATGGAGTACACGGAACTAAGATGGGAACTCCGGTAATTATATCGAGAGAAACACCTTGCTATCTATGTGAAGATTTCCCTTGTGTTGATGTTTGTCCGAGTGACGCTCTTAGACAAGTAAAAACAAATAAAGATGTGAAAATGGGAATCGCTAAAATCGATAAAGATACCTGTTTTGCTTTTAACGGAATTTTGTGCAGAGCTTGTTTTGAACGATGTCCCATTTATCGAGAAGGTATTGTTATGGAAAATCAACTCTATCCTAAAGTTCAAGAAGAATATTGTGTTGGTTGTGGAATTTGTGAAAATGTTTGTCCTACTGAAAATGGTTCAATCTTTGTGGAAAGCAGACATCCGATAGTTGTATGATGAATAATTTCACTTCCAATATACACTATTTTAGACGGATATCTCAAGTCCTCGCAATTGGATTAATAATCATTATTCCGTTTTCTAATTTACTTGGTATCCATTGGGTTTCTGGTACTTTATACAGTATGAGTTTTGGCTCGCTCGATTTCTCTGACCCAAGTTTGATTTTGCAAACATTGGTTTTAGTTAAAAAGATTTCACTACCATTTTTTATATCGGGGATTATTCCATTATTGTTGGCAATGTTCTTAGGGAAAGTGTTTTGCAGTTGGATATGTCCATTTCATTTACTCTCTGAATGGGCTTACAAGTTAATTAAAAAAATCAAAAAGATATCTTCAACGGCTAACAAAAATCCAAAACGAAATTTTAATTTAGTAATATTTTTTGGATTGTTATTATTCATATTTCTATCTGAAGTTCCAATATTCTCTTTGGTTTCTCTTCCTGGAATAATATCTTCTCAAGTTGCTGATTTAGTTATTATTAGAACATTAGGAATAGAGATATTTATTATAATTTTAGTTCTACTTTTGGAGATGTTTTCATTATCTCGTTTTTGGTGTAAATATGCTTGTCCCGTTGGTTTAAGTCTTGGATTAACTAAATTCAAAAATTCACTGAGTATTGTTTGTGACTCATCAAAATGTGGTAAATGCCCACAGAGGAAGCAAAATCCCTGCAAAACAGCTTGTTCGTTCAATCTAAATCCAAAAGAATTAGGAATTTATCCAGTTTGCAACAATTGTATTGAATGCGTATCAGTATGTAATGAAAATAATGGTGCTTTACAATTGACATTCAATTTAGTAAAAAAAACTAATATTAGAAATAAAAACAACAACCATAATAAAGGAGAATAATCAATGAAGAAAGGAGAAGGACAGAAGCAAAATCGAAAAGAATTCTTGAAGAAATTCGGGATATTTGGTGTTTTGATTTTGGCTGTCGGAAGTTTTGTCAAGAATCTGATTGTGTTCGTCTCTCCGGAAAGTAAAACTAAAAGTACACATCGATATTTAGTTGGTAAAAAAAGTGAGATATCGGTAGGAAAATCTAAGGAAATTTCAATTCAGGGTAAACCTGCTTTTGTGGTTCGATTAGATGAAGGTTTTAAAGTATTTTCCGGAGTATGTACTCATTTAGGATGTATTATCAAATGGGAAGAAAACAATAACAGATTCTTTTGCCCTTGCCATAATGGAGTTTTTGATAAAACAGGGAAAGTTGTTTCCGGACCACCACCTGAACCACTTAAAGAATTTGAGGTAGAAGAAGACGGGAATTTGGTGTTTATTCAAGTTGAGGATAAACGGAAAGGACCTTGGGTATGAGTGCAAAAGAATGGATAAACGAACGATTTCCAATTAAAGGGAAATCTTTGACAGAGACACTTTTAAAGGAAGAAATTCCTATACATATGAAAAAGTGGTTATTTGCAATGGGAACAACGCCATTTATATTGTTTCCTCTTCAGATAATTACAGGTATGTTACTTGCTTTCTATTTCATTCCGTCGACGGAAATGGCATTCGAAAGTGTTCGATATATTACTGAAGAAGTAAGAATGGGATTTTGGATAAGAGGAATTCATCATTGGGGAGCGAATTTAATGGTGATTTCAATATTCCTGCATATGATGAGAGTATTCTTTACACATTCCTATAGAAAACCTCGTGAATTGAATTGGGTAGTTGGGTTTGTACTATTATTTTTAACCTTAACCATTTCATTTACAGGTTATTCTCTGACTTACAATCAAGTATCATTTTGGGCTGCAACGGTAGGAACTAATTTAGTAAAGGAAGTTCCATTTATTGGTACAGCTCTTTTAGAAATGATGCGAGGTGGTGGGGATGTAACAATAAATACTCTAACTCGGTTTTACACACTTCATGTGTGGTTACTTCCGATAATTATAACTTTGATAGTTGTATTCCACATTGTGATGATAAGGTTGCACGGTATTTCTGAACCAAAGGAATTTGAAAAAGGACATTACGAATTTTATCCGAATCATTTGTATAAAATTATTATCGTAACTCTTTTTCTAATTTCATTTTTGAGTCTGATGGCAGTCTTGTTACCTCCTGGGTTAGGGGAGCCTGCAGACCCGGCGAATACTCCGTTGCATATCAAACCCGAATGGTACTTTTTCCCAGTATTCTTATTTTTAAGATTAGTACCGTTAAGTGTGGGGTTATCGTTAACAGGTTTAGCGGTTTTACTAATGACATTCTGGCCATTTTTTGAAACATTGTTTTCTAAAAATGAGAAAACGAGAAATGTAATTAGCAGAATAGTTGGAAGTATAGCAATCATAATTTTGATTGTATTTACAATTATCGAATCATTTTCACTCATTTAAAAATTAAAAAGGAAAGGAAATTCTATGAAAAATGTGAAAATACAACAATGGTTAATAGGCATATTTAGCGTATTGCTTATAGGAAGTCTAATGATAGTCGCAAGTGTAGAAATTAAAAGAACATCAGGTGATTCTCACGAAATTGATGTTGATGAAATTTCAGCAAGATGTATAAAGTGCCACGAAAAAGAAAACATAGCTGTTAAACAAGTACATGCTTGGGAAGAAAGTATGCACGCTTTAAAAGGCATTGGATGTTATGAATGTCACGAAGCTCAAAAAGATGACTTTGATGCATTCTATTGCGAAAGTAGTGACTTATTGGTTGCACGACATCCCACACCGAAAGATTGTTCGGAATGCCACGAAAAAGAAGTCGCTGAGTTTGCTAATAGCAAACACGCACATCAATTTTGGTTATTTGCAAATGCAGACAGAGCAACATTTGAAATGCCGATTGCAACTCGACACGGATGCGAAGAATGCCACCAAATCGGTAATCTTTGGCCTGATGGTAGTGTTGGGGAATGCGATGCTTGTCACAGTAAACACTCATTCAGTATGGAAGTTGCAAGACAACCGGAAACTTGTGGTGAATGTCATATTGGTCCGGACCATCCGCATATTGAGATTTATAATGAATCCAAACACGGAAACATTTTCAAGGCGAGAGGTAAACATTGGGATATGAATTACAACACTACTAACAATGAAGAAATACCTTTTGAAGCACCAGTTTGTGTTACTTGCCATATGGACGGAAATGAAACTCAACCTATGACGCACGATGTTAGTGCTCGTTTGGCATGGGAATCGCAAGCACCGTGGAGTTATCGCACGGTTTGGGATGAAGAAAATTTGGGTAGTTGGGATGTAAAACGCGGTAGAATGGAAGCTATTTGCAATTCTTGTCACGCGCCAGATTTTGTGGATGTATATTTTCTAACGGCTGACTTGGTGAATTTGCAATACAATGAAATCCGTCGAGAGTTTGTCTATTGGACGCAAAAACTGACAGCAGACGGCACAATTGACCGTCTTGAAAAAGATGGAAAATTCTATTCCAATCCAGTTATCAGTGGTTGGGATGAAAAACCAGAGGAATTGATGTATTATGCGTGGCATCACGAAGGTCGTCGTTTCCGTCATGGTGCACTTATGATGGGAGCAGACTTTACTCAGTGGCATGGAATTTGGGAAATCCAAGAAGATATGGTTGAACTAATTACTTGGGCAGCAGAACACGGCGATCACGAGGCTGAAAAATGGGTTAATTCAAATGATCCTGCAAAATTTCGCCCCTATGCATTGTATGATATTCCGGGAAATGAATGGGGTATAAATGCAAAAGCAAATACAACACCATTTGTTTATAACAATCATCCAGATTATTGGGAGCGTGTGTATAAAAATGTAAAAAAAGCATACGACGAAGGTTTGCTCACAAGAGACCAATGGAATTTGTGGTTAAATCGTTACGAAAACAAAGACCATTTTCTTGGATTAAAGTATACAAACGATGCTAAAGTTGATTCAACTTGGAACTTTTATAAAGATAGAAATGCTATTGATAAAGAAGCATTCATCAAGCAAGCTGTTAAATTAGATTTACCGGGGAAATCATTCTACGATGATAAGTAGATTTTGCTTCGTTCAATTATTTGGACAGCAGTAAATTACATAAGTAAAAATGCGGAGGTTGTTGATGCAACCTCCGCAAAACTCCGAGTTATTTTTCCTACTTTCAATGAATATGGAAAAGTAACCGATAGGGTGAAATGGGAAACGATTTTACCTCCCGAACTTGGAAAGGAGATTTGAAATAATTTTACAAACAAAAAATAATTCCTATAATGGAATTTCTAAACAACTCAGCGATAACTTCGGAAGGAAGATTACATATCTGCGTGTAGCAATTACAGACCGTTGTAACTTGCGATGCAAATATTGTATGCCCGAAAATGGTATCCAATCAATCCCACACGAAAATGTTTTAACTTTTGAAGAACATCTAAGAATAATCCGATTGTCTTCAAAATTTGGTGTTAACAAAATAAGAGTTACTGGAGGAGAACCATTTGTTAGAAAAGGTATAATCAAGTTCTTGCGAGATGTTAAACAAATTTCTGGAATTGAGAACATACACATAACAACTAATGGAATTAGCACATCTAAGTTTGCAGATGTGTTAAATGAAATCGGAATTTCCGGAATTAATTTAAGCCTCGATACTTTGGATGAACAGAGATTCCATAAAATTACACGCCGAGATTTATTCGCAAATGTATGGAAATCAATACAAAAAATAATTGAGTTAGAAATTCCGTTAAAAATCAATGCTGTTATTCAAAATGATTTCAACACCGATGAAATCATACCATTAGCAAATTTAGCTAAAGAATATCCGATTGATGTCCGATTTATTGAAGAAATGCCTTTTAATGGGACTGGAAAATTTACTTCAAAACCGTTCACAGGGAAACAGATTTATCAAACTTTAGAGGAAGAATATCCAGACATAGAGCAAATTCTGAATAATGGTTCTACAGCTAAAATGTATAAAATTCCTGAGTTTACTGGAAAAGTTGGAATTATAGGAGCATACTCGCGAACCTTTTGCTCCGCTTGTAATCGAATTCGATTAACATCAACTGGAATGCTAAAAACCTGTTTATACGATGATGGAATACTAAACTTGAAAGATTTGTTGAGAAGTAATGCATCGGATAGTGATATTATAAGAGAAATCCAAAATAGTATTGGAAACCGAAATAAAGATGGATTTGTGTCTGAATCTTTGAAAAAAACGAAAAACTATAATGCAATGGTGAACATTGGGGGATAAATGAGCAAATTGAAAAACAAATTTGCGTTTTCAGAAATTACCGGTGCATTAGGAGACCTTGGAACAACTCTACCAATTGCGTTTGCGTTGATAGTGATAAATGGATTTCCACCTGAAAGAATTTTCTTTTTGTGGGGAATAGTATATATTCTTTCGGGTTGGTTTTACAAAGTGCCTATATCGGTTCAGCCATTGAAAGCGATGGCAGTTATTGCTATTGCCAACGAATATTCTGCGGATATGTTATCTTCTACAGCTTTCTTTTATGGAATTTTACTAATCATACTATCTTCTACAGGTGCTATTAAGTGGCTACAAAAGTGGTTTTCCGATGCGTTGGTGAAAGGTATTCAAATGGGTATCGGACTTATCCTTGCGAAGAAAGCAGTAGTTTTAGTTTGGGAAAAAGGTCTTATATTGAATTTATCCGAATCGTCTTTATTGCTGAATTTCACTATTTTTGTTACAGTGATATTAGCAATATGGGTTTTGCAGTTCAAACGAAAAATTCAGATAATTCTACCACTATGCGTTATTGGGATTATTGTAGTCCTGTATTTTGGAGTTAATCAGGATTTCAGTCAGTATTTAGGTAGAGTTGTTTTGTTCACTAAACCGAATGTTTCGTTGCTACTCAATAGTTTTGTTTTGCTGATGCTTCCACAATTACCATTGACATTGGGAAATGCAGTTTATGCAGCATCGGATAGTTGCCACATTTTGTGGAAGGAGCAATCGGAACGAGTGAATCCAACTCGACTTGGAACTTCTATTGGATTGAGTAATGTTGCTATCGGATTAATGGGAGGATTTCCAATTTGTCACGGAGCTGGGGGAATTGGTGCTCACGCTCAGTTTGGTGGTAAAACTGGGGGAACTACGATTATCATAGGCTCAATTTTAGTGATTATCGCAATAATACCGTCGGCATCCATATTTTTATTTTTAATTCCTGTACCGATTTTGGCTGCGTTGTTACTTTTCGATAGTTTGCGAATGGTCAGCTTTGTGAAAAACTTACTTCAGACAACTGAAATGATAGTTGCTGTTACAGTTGGAATTATAGCATTTGCTACAAGAAATTTATTTATTGCATTGGTTATAGGATTTATTTTGGAATGGATAATTAAGCGAAAATCCGATAGCTAATAGAGAAGGGTTAACATTAAATAAGGAGAAAACAATATGATAGATGTAAGTCCAAAATTTAATACATTGAGATGGGCAACAGCTGAAGGTGTTTTAACGGCATCTGCTGAAGTGATACAAAGAGTAAAAGAGAATACCGTTCCGAAAGGAGATGTTCTTCAAGTAGCAAGGGCTGCGGGAATTCAAGCGGCAAAACGAACAGCAGACTGGATTGTATTCTGCCATCCATTACCACTCGATTGGGTCGGGATAAAATTTGAAGTGGAAGAAACTCAGATTCGAGTAATTTCCGAGGTGAAAGCTGTTTGGAAAACCGGTGTGGAAATGGAAGCGATGTCAGCTGTGATGGGTGCAATGTTAAATATTTACGATATGCTCAAACCTTTGGATGATGAAATAATTTTTAATGAAATTAAACTAATCAAAAAGAAAGGTGGGAAAAGTCAATTTACAGATTCATTTGAACCGGCCATTACATCAGCAGTCTTAGTTATTTCGGACTCAACTTACAAAGGTGATAGAAAAGATAAGTCTGGAGTGATTATTAAGGAATTTTTAGAAAAACAACCTGTGGATGTTAAATTCTACGAAATTCTACCTGATAAACCTGAAATGATTACCGAAAGATTAACTCAACTTGCGGATGATGAGAAAATTCAGTTAATAATTACAACAGGGGGAACTGGCTTTGGTCCGAAAGATTTTACTCCTGAATCTACCAAACCGATACTGGATAAGGAAGCTCCAGGAATTACAGAAACTATAAGAAAGCACGGAAAAGAACGCACTCCTTATGCAATGTTGTCAAGGGAAATTGCAGGTATTCGTGGTGATTCGTTAATCATCACATTACCGGGAAGCTCAAAGGGTGCGAAAGAAAGTCTGGAAGCATTATTCCCGGGCTTATTGCACATTTTCCCTATGATGTGGGGCGGTGGACATTAAGAATTTAAGATTGAAAATTCTATGCTAAAAGCTAAATAGGAAAAAAAATGATTACAGATAAAGAAGCAACTCGACTAATAAATGCAAATTTACCGACGATTAATATCGAGGTTGTTGCCTTGATGGATTCTTTGGGTAAAGTATTGGCTGAAGATGTAATATCTCCGGTATCATCTCCGCCATACACGAACAGTGCGATGGATGGATTTGCAGTAAAATGGGATAATATTTTTGATAACATTGATTGCAAACTCGAAATCATCGGAGAAAGTCAAGCAGGAATTCCTTACAAAGGAAATGTAAATACGGGTCAAGCGATAAGGATTAACACAGGAGCTATTGTCCCTGAAGAAGTTGACACAGTAGTTCCAATTGAGGATTGTTCTTCCGATGATAAATTCGTTGTAATTCACTCTGCGAAAAAACTTGGACAGCATGTTCGTTATACCGGAGAGGAGTTCAAAAAAAGAGATGTATTACTCGAAAAAAATACAATAATTGAACCTGCTCAAATCGGACTTTTGTCATCAGTTGGGGTAAAGGACATTTCAGTTTATCAAAGTCCAACTGTAGCCGTTGTTGTTACCGGCACGGAATTAGTTGAATTTGATACATCTGCAGAAGCATATCAATTACGGGATTCTAATACTCCGATGCTGAAAGCAGCTCTGAGATACACCGGAGTTGAAAATATATCCTCATATCGTGTGGGTGACAGTCTTGAAAATACAATTGATGTTTTAGACGAAGCTCAGAAATCTAACCAAATTATAATTGTTACCGGTGGAGTTTCGGTTGGGTTACACGATTATGTAAAAGAAGCATCTAAAGCACTTGGATTTACCGAAATATTTTGGAAAGTTCGCCAAAAACCCGGTAAACCATTTTATTTTGCAACAAATGGAAACAAGTTGTTGTTTGGACTTCCCGGGAATCCTGTTTCAGCATATATGGGATTTATACATTATATAGACCCGATTATACGAAAACTTCAAAAATTACCTGAGCAACCTCACATATTGGAAGGTCGTTTGGTTGATGGATTCCAAAATAAAAAAGACAGAACGCAATTCGTTCGTGTTAAAATTGAATTTGATGGAGAAACCCAGAATGTAATTGTTTCAAAAAAACAAGGATCGCATATGTTGACATCAATTGCAGAGACTGACGGGTATATCCGTGTTGATGGAAAATCGAAACTTGATGCGAATAAGTTGGTTAATGTGATTTTATTTCCAGGTAGAGTATAATGGGAACAATTG
The DNA here is from genome assembly GCA_014381725.1 of Fidelibacterota bacterium. Taxonomy (GTDB): domain Bacteria; phylum Fidelibacterota; class Marinisomatia; order SCGC-AAA003-L08; family JACNLC01; genus JACNLC01. Next base: position 46,209 of record JACNLC010000061.1, read on the forward strand.
AAGCAATTTGTATCAGTAAAAAAAAGGGAATAGTTAAGAAGGAAATTCCTAGTGCTACATTAGTAAAAGATAGTGGGATTGAAGGAGATGCTCACGCTGGAGATTGGCATCGTCAGGTTTCGTTACTTGCAGGCGAGAGTATTGATGTTGCAAAGGAAAAACTTCCCACACTTGCCAGGGGGGCATTTGCAGAGAATATCATCACGCGGGATATCGAACTACGCGAACTAAAAATAGGTGACCAACTAAAATTGGGAGATTCGGCCATTTTGGAGATTACTCAAATTGGAAAAGAATGCCATACGGCTTGTGCTATCAAGAACATTATAGGCGATTGCATAATGCCGAAAGAGGGTATTTTTGCAAAAGTGATTGACGGTGGAGAAATAAAAGCTGGTTCGCAAGTGGAGAAAATTTGATTAATAGTTATTCAACTTCTCAAAATCTTCAGGTGAATTTACATTTAAAAATTGTGATGATAATGCATCTGCATTGACTGTTCTAGAAGGATGATTACTGATAAAATCCATCAACTTGTAATTTCCATTTTGTAAATTCTTTTCCAAATCTTCGGTGAGTGATTTATGATACAATGCACACATTGGTTGAAGTCTATCCTTTACGGTTGGAATTATTATTTTTACCTTGTCAGAAATAGTCTGAGTTAACAAATTTACTGTTTCTTTTCCGACCATAGGCATATCAACTGCTACGAATAAATTCCAATCTGATTTAGTTGAAGATAATCCTGTATAAATGCCTGTCATCGGACATTGAGTTTCTATTTTGTCAGGTAAGAATGGCAGTTTTGAGTGAGTTCGTATTTTCCCGATAATTGTTACATTATCAAACAAAGTTTCTAAGCGATTATATAGTATTTTGGTGAAAGTTAAATCCTCAATTGTTGCAATTGATTTGTCAGAGCCGAATCGTCGGCTTTGTCCACCGGTAAGAATATATGCGTTCATTTGTATTTTATCTTCATAAACTTAGTCCAAAATTAATTGAAATTGATACAATAATAAAATTTAAAATAAAGTATTTTGAATTAATAAGGTGCCTGCTTTAATATATGACTGACTACACAGTCAATAATAAAAGGATTTGATATGGCACCTAGAACTCGAGAACAATTTCAAAAGATGAGGGAGAAGAGTCAAGGGAAGATTTTAAAATCTGCTTTAGAGCTGTTTTCTCAAAAAGGATTTCATCAAACTTCTATAGATGCGATTGCAAAATATGCAGAAATTTCGAAAGGTCTGATTTACAATTATTTCGACAGTAAAGAAGAAATTTTGCTGGATATTGTAACAGATGGATTCAAACTTATCAAAGAACTTGAGAATTTCGTCCCTACTTCACTCACTCCAAAACAAAAATTTGACACTTTGTTAACCGTAACATTCAACTCAATAAAAGAAAATAGTGAATTTTGGAAGATGTTTTTCCATTTGTTATCGCAACCAGATGTGATAACAAAATTATCTTCAGAAGTAGATAAAATGTATAGTAGTCTTTTCAAAATGCTTGAACTTCATTTATCTGAATTAGGGGTAGAAGATGTAGAAAATCAGGCAAAGTTACTCGGCGCTATGATTGACGGAGTGGCAATTCATTATTATTTAAACCAAGAACATTATCCAATTGATTTAATGAAAGATAAAGTTATTCAACTGTATTGCGGAGAAGAAAAATGAGAAAATTCTATTCAACGATATTTATCTTGATGTTATGTTCAACTAAATTATTCGCAACAGAACTTACAGCAGATGCAATCCTTGATTCGATGAATACCGTTATGTCACCAGAAAACTCTAAAGCAACAATGAAGCAGGTGATTGTAACAACATCCGGTAGAGAACGAATTTTTGAGTATGAATATTATTCCGGTAATAAGGGCAAAAATTTATTGATGCGATATATCAAACCGAAGAAAGTCAAGAATAACGCATTTCTGATTGCCAATAACGGTGATGATATAACTGTATATTTCCCAAGAACTCGACGAACTCGCAAGCTTGCATCACACGCTAAAAAACAAAAAGTGCAAGGAAGTGATTTCTCGTATGAGGATTTCTCAGGAAGTGAAAGCTGGAAAGAGGATTACACTGTAAAATTATTTGAAAGTTCGAACAAGAATTTGTATTCACTAGAATTTATTCCAAAAGACGATATTATCACTTCGTATTCCAAAATGCAAATTTTAGTCCGTAAAAGCGATTATTATCCAACTGAACTGAAATACTACGATGATAAAGGAATTCATCATAAAACCTTGTTCTTGGAGGATATTAGAGTAATTGAAGAATTTCCAACTGCTATGGCTATGCGAATGGTAAATCACATTGAAAAAACTGAAACACGAATGGAAATTTTGGATATCACTTATAATATTACTTTTGATGAGAACTTTTTTACAGAACGAAATTTGAAGAAAGGGAAGTAGTGGAGGAATGGCAACAGTAGCAGTAAGCAGTTGCAGTAGGCGGTGTAAAGAAAAAGGAAAATTATGAGAAATTTAGTTATATTATTTTTATTATCAACAATTCTCTTCTCACAATTAACCGAAATATCTGGTTATGTTGAAAGCGAGGGAGATGGATTTATTATCGGAAGCCCGCAGTATTTTGGTTATAACAAACTTCGGTTGGACTTGGATGCTTATCCGACAGATGCACTCACAATAAAAGCTTCAATATCTTCAAAATTATTTTGGGGAAAATCCGAATGGAGTTTTGGAGATTTTATGCCAGTTAGTGAAGAGTTAGCATCTACGACTTATACAATTTCAGATACAACTAACATTGATTTCCTATATTCACAATTGGATCTTGAATGGATGCACCTAACTATAGGTAAACAACCGCTTTCTATGGGTGGAGGTTTTGTCTGGAATCCAACCAATATTTTCATTCAAAAAGATTTACTCGATCCAAGTTACGAACTAGTAGGAATTAACTCCTTTAGGGCCAGCTTACCAATCAATAAAAGTGAACTTGACATTATCATCCAACCAAATGATAATTTAGAATCAAACATTTACTCAGCGTTTAATACGAATTTATTTAATCATAATCTTTCTTTGGTCGGTTTGCAAATGAATCAAATAGAATTAAACGAAGAATTTTCGGAAGAGTCATCAAAAGTTTTAGGACTTGGTTTTTCGACAGTAGGTGAAATATTTGGTTTAGGAATATGGTCAGAATATTTGTTAAAATCGGATATTAATTTTGATAATCCACAAAACGAATTTGTTATTGGTGGAGATTATACTTTCGATTTTCAAACTTATGTGATGTTAGAAGCATTTCATCAAGATAACGGAGCGGAATTTAATACAGCTTACAACGACATTGACTTACTCAATTATGTAGCTGGAAATACAAAAGCCCTTGCTAAAGACTATGTTTTCGGGATGCTAAAACATCCCTTGGGAGAATATTCAAGTATTAGTTTAAGTGGAATCTATAACTATTCGGATAATAGTTATATAGCTATACCACAAGTTGATTGGAATCCCATTGATAATCTAGATTTGATGGTTAGCATTTTTAAATCGGTAGGGTCAGAAAAAACAGAATTTGAAGTGCAAAATATTGGTGGAAGACTTCGGATGAGAGTGTATTTTTAGTCAAATTTGAACAAATTAAGGAATAAAATATGCGTCAGAAATTATTAAAACAATTAGCAGAATTTACTGTCAACAAAACTTGGTTATCACTGTTGATGGTTGTTGCTCTAACAATAATTTTGGGTGGACTTGCAAGCACATTGGAAATGAATCCCGGATTTACTGATATGTTACCTGAAGACAGTTCAATTGGAATAGAATATGAAAATATAATTGATGAATTTGACAATGCACTGAATATCATCGTTCTTGTTGAAGGAGACGAACAGAATATCAAAGATTTTGCCGATCATATTTCTCCTCGATTGCTTGAGCTTGAAGATTGGGTAGCTCGAGTGGATTACAAACTCCCTGCTGAGTTTCTCAAGCGAAATGGATTAAAACTATTATCCGAATCTGAACTTGAAAATTACACAGAAATGTTCACCAATCCGAATCTCATACCTTTTTTAAAAAATCTTAACGATAGTTTCGAAAAGGAATACAAAGGTGATGAATCTATTGACACTAAGAAAAAAGAGACTTCAGCAGTTCGTTTTCTAGATGGGATTGAAGAATTTGTTGATATCCAATCTGAAGTGTTTCGCGGTGATATTGACAAGCAATTTGGGAAAAAAGCTGTAGAAGCGATTACCGTAGGGGATACATATATGGTTTCTCCTGACAAACAGATTCTACTTATGATGATTGAACCTGCATTCAATATTATGGAGGATATGTATTTAGTGGTTGATGCAGTAAATGGTATCGAAAGTTTGGTTAAAGATGAATCAGCGAAATTTGATGTATTCGCCGGATTAACCGGTTCCATAGCTTTGCAGCGAGATGAAATGCACGCAATGGAGGAGGATTCGTTTACTATCACGATTATTGCATTGGTTGGAATTTTGATTCTGTTCATAGTTTCTTTTAGAATGTGGATTAGCCCAATACTTGCAATTTTGACAATTATTCTCGGAGTTATATGGGCGTTAGGTTTTGCGAGTTTGTTAATCGAATATCTGAGTATGATGACTGCAATGATGGGTATTATTTTAGTTGGACTTGGTATTGACTTTAGTGTGCATATCATTTCGGTTTATACTGAAAAACGAAATTCTGGGTTTCCCGTGTTGGAATCTATGATTGAAACTCTCCAAAAAGCTGGCCCCGGAATAATTACAGGTGGAATAACGACTGGTTCTGCATTTTTGACAATGATGATTTCTGATAATCGTGGGATGTATGAATTTGGTCTCGTCGCTGGATGTGGGATTATAATTACAATGTTGGCAACTATAATTATTCTTCCGACTTTGCTAGTTGTTCGAGAGAGAGTTACCAAGAAATTTGACAAACTGGTGCAACCAAAAGATGTATCATACAGATTTCTTGGATTTATCGCTGAGAAATTTTCTATGAGATATTTATTCAGTTTCATTTGTTTGATGATTTTGTCGATTTTTCTTTTTTATAGAGCAAGCTCCATTGAAGTTGACTATAATTACCTAAATATGGAACCGGAGGGTTTGGAGTCTATTTTATTACAGGACAAAATGATTGATGCGTTTGATATGTCAACCGATTATGTATTGTTTACATTGGATGATTTAGACGAAATGCGACAAGTTACAGAAAAGGCAAAAGAAATGAAAACTGGTGGTAGTGTTGAAAGTATCACGGATTATCTCCCTGACGATAAGACAGAAGCACAACGGTTTCATTTTATCCGTAATTTGAGAAGAAAACTAAATTCTACACAGGTAGCTAAACGACTTACAACAGAACAAGTTGAGCAGTTTATCCTCGAACTTGAAAGATTAGAGTTCAATATAATTGAGTTGCAGGATATGGCATATATTGGTGGACAAGATAAAATTTATGACAAAGCGATTTATCTTGTTGGTGAAGCTGATGATACAACTTACACAGGGAAATTGACATCCTTGTTATCATCGATAGATGAAAAAGATATTTTGCTTCCGTTAACATATTTTCAGCAACAGTTTGCAGGTGAGTTTAAGGCCTCAATTTTGGAAATGGCAAATACAGAACCTTTAACTTTGCAAAATCTACCGAGTGAAATCAGAAATCGTTTTATCGGAAATAGTGGAGAGATGTTTTTGGTAACCGTGTATCCCAAGAAAAATATATGGGAAGATGTGAATTATCTTTACATCTTTGCAGAGGAATCCAAAGAAGTCAGCGAAAAAGCTACAGGATTTCCGCTCATTTTTATAGAGTTGATGGAAGTATTTACAAAAGATGGAGTTAGGGCAACCATTTTGGCAATTCTTGCTGTATTTCTGATTTTGTGGATTGATTTTAGAAGTGTAAAATATGCGTTACTCGGAATGACACCGCTCATTATTGGAGTAATATGGATGGTTGGTTCAATGGAGTTGTTCGGGCAAATGCTTACAATGGTCAATATTATGGCTATCCCGCTTATAATCGGTATTGGAATTGATGACGGAGTTCACATTTTACATCGGTATAAAATCGAGAAAAATCTCTATGAAGTTTATCGCTCAACAGGAAAAGCAGTTTTATTGACATCATTAACCACAATGCTTGGATTTGGCTCTTTATGGTTTGCTACTTATCGCGGACTTGGTAGTATGGGAATTGCATTATTTATTGGTGTTGGAACTTGCTTTTTGGCAACATTATTTGTGATTCCAGTCATTTTAGGGTGGACCAAAAACGGAAAGTAATATATTAAGGTTCTTCACAATAAACGATACTTTTCGTTGTGAACCTTAAAACATTGCCAGAATCCCTGTACAGTCGCAAGCTCCTTACCGGGTAGGAAGGATTACCCCGCAGAGCTGGGCAGGCAGGATTAATAGATATACAGGATTTATCTCAATTATTAGTTTAGTAGATTGTTCTTTTTATCTTGACAGAAAAAGAACCAAAAAGGTCAAGGTGACACTCAATTTGCTAAAACAAATACTTTCATTCCTAAAAGAAATAAACTTGTCAGTCAGTTGACTGACTTCAGACAGCATTTCTTTTTAAACGGAATTCAACTTTTGTTTTTATACGCAAATTGAGTAAGGCCAAATTCAATAAAGTACTCAAATCTGTGAAGAACCTATATCAATTGGGACTCTTGTCTCGAAATAAACACAACATAGGATAGGTAAGTTTCTACTGTAGAAGTTCTTAAAGTAAAAAGTATGGTTTTCACGAGCGAGCGGTTTATAAAAAATATGACGACTCTTTTAATTCTTGCAGCAATTTCAGTAAAATGATTATATTTACCTAGAACTTATGAAACAAAAAACCCAAATTTCGCCGGTTGAAACACTGGACTCTACTGCAGGATATGATATCCGAACCATTCAGGATTTATTAGGTCATAAAAGCTTACAAACAACCATGGTTTACACGCATGTAATGAACAAAGGACCAATGGGTGTGAAAAGTCCCGGGGACAATTTATGAAAGACAAATTTCAATTATGTTTATCCCGCTGTTTTGGCGGGTTATCACATTTGAAAAAAGAGGTAATAATTCATATAAATGAATTTATTACAGCAAGTTACAAACAAAAACAAGAAAATGATTATACCGCTTGTTTGGCGGGTTATACAATATTATCTAAGCGGTATAATCACGGTTAGAAAGATTAAGAGTTAGTACAAAGGAGATAAACAAATGAAGGCTCTGGAAAAAACACTCATCAGCACACTATTATTATTTGTTGTTTATTCTTGTGCGCCAACTACTCCAAGAATGACAACTAAAGAAATTATGCAGACTTGGATAGGTTCTCATCAATCTGAATTGATAAGACAGTGGGGTGCATACACAAGGACAATCGATGATGGTGCTGGCGGGAAAATTCTTATTTGGGAAGAACATTTTACAAAAAGTTCTACTACTACGCCATTTACGCTCTTTGGTACAACTTATTATTCACATAGTGGTGGTGGTAGCGGTGTGCGTTATCGTGATGTTTTCATAAATAAAGATGGTGTTATTACTAATATAAAGTGGGGGAAGAGATAAATTTTATTAATCTTTCTAACCCTCACTCCACCGGACGGCTAAACTTGTGCGGTGAATTTGAGATTTGTAGACAAAATGAAGACTTGTGTAATAAGGAAATTTAGTAGAATTGTCACGCCGTCCGCCGGTGAGTTTATTCGTTATCTGCTAGGAGATTTCATATTCTAAATGCAATAAAAACAGAAAAGAAAACAGGACAAGAGCCTTTTACTTTTAACGGAAAATCTTTACCAGAAAGCACTCTTTCCTTTTGGCAATGGTCAAGCTCAGAATTGTTAGGAAATGCACTCAGGGGAGTTTTGGCAGAATTTATTGTTGCTTCAGCAATAGATGTTTTGGAAAAACCAAGAGAAGAATGGGATGCTTACGATTTAGTAACAAAACAAGGGCTAAAAGTTGAAATAAAATCATCTTCATATTTACAAAGTTGGAGACAAGACAGGCTTTCAAATATCATATTTGGAATTCAACCAACGCTAGTTTGGGAGGATATGAATAAGCGGAGTCAACAACCACAGCGACAAGCTGATATTTATGTGTTTTGTGTGCTTTCACACAAAGATAAAGACACAGTTAATCCACTAAACTTAGACCAATGGGATTTTTATATTTTAGACACAGAAGTTTTAAATAGAAAAATACCGAAACAAAAAACCATAACTTTATCCAGTTTGCTAAAATTAGAACCAGTAAAAGTAAAATATGATGCTTTAAAAAATGAAATTAGTAAAAGCAGATAACAAATCATTCCAGCCGACCGCTAACGCGGCAGCTGAATTCATTCGTTAGCCCCACAGCAACTGGAGCAAAAAAACATAAAGTGATGTAGAACTGTCAAACAGCATCTTTGAATATGAACTCTTAGAGATAGAAAAACGAAAACAAAAAGTGATTAATCAATAAAAATATCTCTTGTTAAAAGATAACCAAATTCCGTAATATACGCTATTGTTAATCATTCTCAATAACAGGCATTATTTATTCTATAGATGAGAGAATTGACCTTGATTTTGGAGTCAGGGTTGATATTTTTCAATCGGAATTCAATTATCATTTACTGCCTGGAATTACATTAGTATTCTAATTGGAGGGAAAATGAATACAGAACCTTATTTGGAAGATTTTAAACGAATTCTAAAAAAAGAGAACTTGAGATATACTTCTCAGCGAGTTGAAATATTAAAAGAAATTGCAAGTAGTAATCATCATTTAGAATGCGAAGATATTTATTTTTCATTACGAGAAAAGGGAGTGGATGCTTCATTGGCAACAATTTATAGAACAATGGATTTACTAGTTAAGCATCAGTTTGTGCGAAAATTGAATATAGGTGAAGGTCGTGCTCGTTACGAAAATAAAATTGACGGTGAACATCACGATCATTTGATTTGTACGGAATGTGGAAATATTATTGAATTTGTTGAAAATGATATTGAAGTTCTGCAAGAAGAAATCGGCAAGAAATACGGATTTAAACTAACCAAACACATACACCAACTTTATGGAATTTGTGAGGATTGTCAAAATGAAACTGACTGAACTACGAAAAGGTGATAAAGCACTCATTGTAAAACTCGGCGGAGATAATAGACTTCGTACCCGGCTTTTAGAACTGGGAATGCAAAAAGGTGCTGAAATTGAAGTAGTTAAATATGCTCCCCTAAAAGATCCATTAGAACTAATATTGCGTGGTTATCATTTGTCGTTACGCATAAAGGATGCGGATAATATAGAGGTAGAAATTGATGAAAAATAGTGGATTAAACATCGCAATTGCAGGGAATCCAAATAGTGGAAAAACTACTATTTTCAATGCGATTACAGGTGCTCGACAAAGGGTTGGAAATTGGCCGGGCGTAACTGTAGAACGAAAAACTGGTTATATCAATAGAGGTGAAAATAGGTGGAATTTTATTGATTTACCGGGAACATATTCTCTCTCTGCATTTTCTCAGGAAGAAATTATTGCTAGAAATTACATTACAGATGAACAACCTGATGTTGTTGTCAATATCGTTGATGCTTCAAATATCGAGAGAAATCTATATTTAACTACACAACTGATTGAACTTGGTTGTCCATTGGTAATTGTTTTGAATATGATGGATATCGCAAAAGAGAAAGGTGTGGAAATTGATATTGAGACATTATCAACTCTTTTGGGAGCTCCAATCGTTCCAGTAGTTGGTTCAACTGGTGAAGGGGTAGAACACATTCTCGATAAAATTGATAGAGTGGTTACTCACGAATCACAAAAAAGTCGAAAACTCCAGATCAATTATCATAGAGATATTGAAGCTAAAATTGAAGAAATTATAAGAGAAATTGATGAAGTTGATGTTTCTAACAATCATAGATGGACGGCCATAAAATTGTTGGAAAATGATAGTGAAATCCTTAAGCGAGTAAATATCGGAGAACAGATACAAAATAAAGTCAAATCTTTGAGACAGAATATTGAAAATTTGTTCAAAGATAATACTCAAGCTATATTTTCCAATGCACGGTATGGATTTATTCAAGGAGCTGTTAAAGAATGTGTGACAATTCATAAAATTGATCGTGTAGATGTTTCAAAAAAAATAGATTCCGTTTTAACAAATAAATATCTTGGGTTACCAATTTTTGCCTTATTGATGTGGTTGACATTTAAATTTACTTTCGATGTAGGCCAATATCCAATGGCTTGGATTGATGGATTGGTTTCAGCTTTGGGTGCTTTTTTGAGTTACATTCTACCTAACGGAACTTTATTGCAAAGTCTTGTTGTAGATGGAATTGTCGCTGGAGTTGGTGGAATTGCGATATTTCTACCAAATATATTCATTTTGTTTTTTGTGATAGCAATACTCGAAGATTCTGGTTATATGGCTCGTGTTGCGTTTATTATGGACAGAGTAATGCACACAATTGGACTTCACGGAAAAGCATTTATTCCGATGATGATGGGATTTGGCTGTAATGTCCCTGCGATTATGGGAACGAGAATTTTGGAAACTAAAAGAGACCGAATTTTGACAATTCTACTGAATCCATTTATGAGTTGTTCAGCACGATTGCCAGTTTACATTCTAATTGCTGGTGCTTTTTTCCCAAATAATGCCGGAACTGTAATTTTTGGAATGTATATACTTGGAATTGTTTTGGCAATTTTGAGCGGTAAACTATTCAGCTATACTGTTTTGAAGGGAATTTCAACTCCATTTGTGCTAGAATTACCTCCATATTTAGTTCCAAAGTGGAGTAGTATTTTTCTACATACTTGGGAAAGAGGATTCATTTTTATAAGGAAAATGGGTGGTGTGATTCTTATCGGTTCCATAATCATCTGGGCATTGGGGGCTTTCCCGCAAGAAGTAACACTTTCAAAAGATTATGATAAAGAGATATCTGTAATTCAAGAACAGATTAATATCAGTTCCAATGATGATTTATCTTCAAAAATTCAAGAGTTAAAATTCAAACGAGATGCCGAAACGATTGAACAGAAATGGATTGGCAAAATTGGAAATACAATCGAACCAGTTATTCGTCCGCTTGGATTTACTTGGCGAGAAGGAGTCGCATTATTAACAGGATTTATAGCAAAGGAAGTGGTAGTTTCTACTTACGGAGTTTTATTTGGTGTTGGAAACGAAGCCGATGAAACCAATTTAGGAATAAGAGAGTCTTTGCTCCGCTCAGGTATGACTCCGTTAATTGCGTTTGGATTTTTAATATTCACTCTGATTTACACACCGTGTCTCGCAACTATTGTTGCAATTAAAAGAGAAACACAATCGTGGAAATGGGCAAGTTTCTCTGTGATATACTCATTAGCTCTTGCGTGGATTTTAGCATTCTTGATTTATCAGATTGGTAGTGCAATTGTTTAATTCTTGGACAGATATCTTAGTTACAATTATTCTTATTGGAGCAATTATTTTTTCAGTAAAGTATATTTGGAAATTAGTTTATAAATCTAATAAATGCGAAAATTGTGAGATAAAGTCAAAGTGTAATGATAGTCATTAAGTGGTTCTTCACAATAAACGATACCACTTCCATCGACTTTCATGTCTAATGTGTTCATAAAGAGATAACTGGATTAATCTCAATTATTAGTTTAGTTACTTGTTCTTTTTCTGTCAAGAGAAAAAGAACCAAAAAGGTCAAGGCGACACTCAATTTATAAAACAACTATTTTCATTCCTAAAAGAAATAAACTTGTCCGTCAGTGACGGACTTCAGACAGCATTTCTTTTTAAACGAAATTCAACTATTGTTTTTATACGCAAATTGAGTAAGGCCAAATTCAATAAAGTACTCAAATCTGTGAAGAAACAATATTAAGTAAGTGCAGAATATTAGAAAATACCCTAATTATTGAGTTGTACTTTATCTAAATAATCCTTCAATGTTTTAATACAAAAGTTGTATTTTCGACCGTTATGAAACTAACACAAATTAGAGATTTTGAGGTAGGCAAGTCCATTCAGGGATTTTACCTTTGCAAACAAAAGCACATCCGTCGCACACGAAACGGTGACATTTTCATAGATTTAACTTTACAGGATTCTACAGGCACAATTTCAGCTAAAATGTGGGATATGGTGGATAAATTTCAAAATCGCTTTGAACAATCTGATCCCGTTGCTGTCAAAGGAAAAGTTGATGAATTTAATAACGAAATTCAGTTAACAATTACTCAAATCAATTTCGCCGACGATGAAAGATACAAAAAGTATGGTTTTAATCCAGATGATTTGGTTAGAACAATAAATGAACCAATCGATGATTTATTTAAAGAATTAGATCGTTTAATTTCTGATATAAAACCAAAGAAACTCTCAGAATTACTTAATAATATCTTCAAAAAATATAATGAAAAAGTAATAGTTTTACACGGCTCAGAAGATTTCCATCATCCGGAACGAGGAGGATTTCTAAAGCATTTGGTTTCGACTGCAATTCTTGCAGAAAAAGTAGCAGATTCTTATTCTGATATTGACAAGGATTTGCTCGTTGCCGGTTGCCTCCTTCACGATATTGGTAGAGTGAAAGAGTACGATCTCGGTTTAGAACCCACAAAAAACGAAACTGGTCATCTCATTGATCATACTATTTTAGGAAGAGAAATTCTTCTAGAAGAAATATCAAAAATCAAGAATTTCCCTAAAGAATTAAGATTAAAGTTGGAACATATAATTGTTTCTCACCAAGGTAATCGTTATCAAATGAACAATTCTCAATTCAAATTTCCTGAAGCGTTGGTTGTCCATTACCTAGATAAAATTGATGGGCAACTAGATATGATGCTTCGGATTATTGAAGAAGATAGTAATCCTGGAGATTGGACAGATGCAAAAAATTATTTTCGCACTGAGTTGTGGAAAATATAGAGAAAATCGCTTTAAATTTAGTAGCTAGATTTATATGAAAGGATTATCGATGCAACCAAGAAGAATGACAATTATTGCAATTATATTATTAACTGTTTTATCAAGATTTATTCCACATCCGCCTAATTTTACACCAGTAATTGCTATTGGATTATTTGGTGGTGCTTACTTCAATAGAAAGATATTAGCAATTGCCGTTCCGATGGTTGCGATGTTTGTTTCCGATTACTTTTTGGGATTTCATACATCAATGATTTTTGTATATTTGTCGTTAACCATAATTGTTGGATTCGGAATATTGTTGCAGAGTAAATTGAAAATTGGAACTGTAATTGGTGCATCAATTGGAAGTGCAATCCTATTTTATCTTATCACTAATTTTGGTGTTTGGGCAATTGGAGCGTGGTATCCTAAAACTATCGATGGTTTGATTGCTTGTTACATTGCAGGAATTCCATTTTTGAAAAATACTTCAGTCAGTAGTTTGCTTTACACAGGAGTAATATTTGGAGCTTTTGAATTATTAAAAAGAACGGTTCCTGCACTTCAACCGATAACAATCAAAAATAAGTGATTTATAGAAAATCAAATTACCAAAAACACGGTTGGGATGTTATTCTCCTCCGTGTTTTTTTATTTCTGATATCTCTCTCTGTAGTAGTTTCAGAAAATGGGATTCCAATTTCACTAGATTTAGTCGGACAATCTGAGTTCTATCTATCAGAAAAAAATCCTTTTATTTTGGCAGATAATTCAATAGGCGCTATCAAATTTGATGGCTCACTTGGTTATCCATTTGGAAGTTATAGAATTATCTCTTTTCCAGAACATAATTTACCTGATTCGATAAATACTATTTCTTTTTTAAATTGGAAACAAGGAGATTACGATTATCGTGAGATAGATATTGGTGCTAAATCTGGTTCGTTAATTGATGGTCAACTTTCCTTTAATGGATTTGGAAGATCTTTCCCTGGAATGTATGGTAATTTGGGAGATGGAAATGTGCTACAGAACTATTTCTTGAATTATAAAAAAATAACAGATAATTCTATTATGGAAATAGGTTCATTCTACCATTTAGAAAATACTGGATTACCCTTATCTGCTGATGTTATTGATAGGTATTCTGAATCATTCCAAAATGGTATTCTATATGAACAAAATTCGGATTCTTATCAATTTAAAATTACATCTTCATTTCAGTCGGGAATAATGAACTTAGGCGAAGAATCTTATGAGCATTTTACATTTTGGAATTTTACTTCAATAAATTACAATCTTAGTAACAATTTTAATTTATTTTGGGAGTTTAACTCGAAAAACTCTTCGATTGAAAATGACAGTACTAAAGATTATTCATTTAGAATTTTACAATTTGGTGGAAAATGGAATAGGAGTTCTTATTTTTTAACAATGAAGCTAGGAATAGATGAAGCAAATAATTTAGTCCCATTGCTAAATTTAGGATATTTAGGCAAATATATCAATTTCAAGTTATCAAGAGAGTTAGAAGGATATACCGAAATAGATGATACAACTTCTAGAAATAATTATATAAGAAATTCTATCTCAATGAAATTGAATTATCATAAATTTTCATTTGACTCAGATTTTTCATATTTAGTGTGGAATAATCAGTTAATTCCGATGGTTTCTTCCAACTTAAGTTATTTAGAAGATAATGTTAAATTTGAATTTAGTGGGTATTTAGTCCAATCTGATGATGTACCTATTGACAAATATTTTAGAACTTCAATATCAGTTTCTCCTCAGTCAGAGTTTCGCTTATTCAAGTATTTGGAGAAATTACCAATTATTGGATTATTATCAACTGCACCATCAAAAAGATTCAGAACATTTGCTGAGATTGATGGTTCGTATTATCATTATCAAGGTAATAATATATTGGATTTTACTTCATTCCATGGAATTACAAACCAAGAAAATTCAACAGCAGGATTTGCAAGTCAACTTAATATTGCATTTGGGTTTCAGACATCTAAATTTAAATTTTCTTATAAAATCCAGAATATTTTAAATTCACAAAATGTAATGTTTGATACAATGCAACCTTTGACTATGTTTTCATTTTTAGAGGTTGAATGGTTGTTTGAGAATTGATAAAGAGAAAAGGTAAATATGGAAAAATTAAGTAGTTCACAAAAACAATATTTAAGAGGATTAGCACATCATTTATCTCCAATGATTTTTGTAGGTAAAAATGGAGTTACTGACGGAACTATAATTTCAACAATAAAAGCACTTGATGCACATGAATTGATTAAAGCAAAATTCAACGAGCATAAAGATAAGAAAAAAGAACTGTCAAATTTGATTTCCGATAAAACTAACTCAGAAATTATAGGTAGAATAGGAAACATCGTAATATTGTATAAACAACAGCCCGATCAAGATAAGCGTAATATTAAATTACCTTAATTTATTCATTGTTTGATTATATATAAATATCGTAAACTATTTAAGGGCATATGCCCATAATAAAGTAAATTATCATGCCGAGACCGCATAAAAAGAGAAATGTATGCTTTGAGCTTAAATCATCTTGTTTTAAGCCCAAGGGTATTCCAATGTCAAATATAGAATCTGTAAATCTTTCGCTTGACGAATTAGAAGTAATGCGTTTGAGTCATTTAGAAGGATTATATCAAGAAGATACTGCAAGGATTATGGATGTTTCTCGACAAACCGTTGGTAGAATACTAAATTCAGCTTATCTGAAAATTACAGATGCATTTCTGAATGGTAAAGCAATTAATATTGAGGGAGGAAATGTTGAGTTTTCATGTAGATTCCATTGCTATGAATGCAATCATGAGTGGAAAACTACTTGTATTCCAAAACGACCATCCAAGTGTCCAAAATGTGAAAGTCCGACAATTGATAATTTACCTCGTTGCTGTGATAACGAGAAAAAGAGCATCAGTTAGTATATAAGCGTGATATTTATATTTTCAGTGAATAAGGTAGAAAGGGAATAAGATGAAAGAACCTCTAACGATTAAAGAAGTATCCTCCGTAGCAAAAGTTCTTAAGATTTTAGCACATCCTACGCGAATTAAAATTGTAGAATATCTTGAGAATGAAGAAAAAAATGTAACTTCAATACAAGATATGATTGGCATTGATCAATCTGGTATCAGCCAGCATTTAAAGAAAATGTATGTCAATGGAATTTTACGAAAACGAAGAGATGGTGTAAAAATCTACTATAGAGTAAATAATCAAATGATTAAAGGTGTTTTACAATGTATCCGTAATTGTAGGCATCATGAAAAATATGGATATACTCTTGATCAATAATTTAGAATTAAATAAATTAGTTTGAAAGAGTTAGAAATAAATGTTATACTCTCGCCAGTTTGTATGTATGTATTTAGCGAAAACGATTTAAAAGAAAGAAAAGTTTGACTGATATTCAAAAAGAATTATCGTTTTGGGAACATCTTGAAGAATTAAGATGGTCTATTATCAAAATTCTTCTCGCTGTACTTTTAGGTGGTATAATTTCATATATATTTTCAGATGAAATCCTCGGTTTCTTAACGCAACCATCAAAAGATCTTAGTATCGATCTTAATCTTCAAGTTTTGAAAGTAACTAGTATGTTTATGGTAAAAGTTGGTATAGCTGTTATGGGTGGTATTTCACTTGGAATCCCAATCATTATTTATCAAACTTGGAAATTTATTTCACCAGCTTTTGAACAAGACTATAGTTGGAGTATTATTTTAATAGTATTCTTTGCTACATTACTATTCTTTGTTGGTTTAGCTTTTGGTTATTACATTATTATCCCGTTTAGTTTAGGATTTTTCACTTCTTTAACATCAGCTACAGTTTCAGTAAATTACAATTTTACTCTAGATGGATACCTTAGTTATATAATGTGGTTGATGTTTGCTTGTGGACTTGTATTTCAGTTACCGATGCTGACCATATTCTTCACAAGAATAGGTTTTTTAACTCCAAAAGCTCTGCGAAGTTACCGGAAGTATGCGTTTGTATTTTTCTTAATCTTAGCAGCTATTCTTACACCTCCTGATCCTTTAAGTCAGATTTTAATTGTAATACCATTATTTTTGCTATATGAAGTGAGTATCATTATTTCAAAATTTTTCGTCAAAAAAATGAATCGTCCTAAGCAGAGTTAAATATTGTTAGTTTTAGAAATAAAAGTCATATAATTTAAGATATACAGTTTGGAGTAAAATCCGAAGTAAATCCATTAGAATCATAGGTGGATAGAAAACAAATAGAAAATTAATTTAGGAGGAAATTATGGGTGGATTAGGACCTTGGGAAATTATCATAATATTAGTGGTTATTTTGTTAATATTTGGAGGTAAGAAACTTCCTGAACTTGCAAAAGGTCTTGGACAAGGACTAAGAGAATTCAAAAAAGCTACAAAAGAAATTAAAACTCAAGTAGATGATTCAGTAAATGAAATTGATGATGTAAAAAAAGAAATTAAAAAGGACTAACTCTAATTTTGAATATTTTTAGTAGTTAACAATTATTTACTGCGATTATTAATACCTCAAATTCAGTTATCGTAATTGGTGCAGGTGCATCAGGACTTGTTGCGGCTGGCAACGCATCTTCATTAGGTGCAAAAGTAATATTACTAGAAAAAATGAAACGCCCTGGAAGGAAATTACTAATTTCTGGAAAAGGGCGTTGTAACATTACCAACATAGCACAAGTTAATGAATTCATACCTCATTTTGGCAAAAAAGGAAAATTTCTTTACCAAGCATTCAATAAATTCTTTTCTGAAGATATACTATCAATTCTTGAAGCAGAAAATGTACTAACGATTACTGAACGAGGTGGTAGAGTTTTTCCAAAAAGCGGAAAATCAAAAGATGTAGTGGACGCACTAGTTAAATATGCATTATCAAATGGTGTTCAGATAAAGTATCAATCCAATGTGAAGGGAGTTATTGTAGAAAACAAAGAGGTAGTTGGAGTTGAGTTATTAGGAAAATCAGGTAAAGAAATTCTAAAAGCTAATTCTGTAATTATTGCAACAGGAGGAGCTTCATATCCATTGACTGGTTCTACTGGAGATGGATATAAAATGGCCATCTCACTTCACCATAAAATAGTGCCATTAAAACCGGCTTTGGTTCCAGTGGAAACTAATGATTATTCAATCATAAATATTGGTAATCTCAATTTAAAAAATGTAAAAGTTTCAGTGTTTGCGAATGACAACAGAATTACAGAAGCTTCTGGAGAAATGTATTTTATTGATAAATGTATATCTGGTCCAATTATTTTAACTCTTAGCAAACAAATTGTTGAACTGTTAGACAATAACAAAACTGTTAAATTATCAATTGATCTAAAACCAGCTCTCAATTATTTACAACTTGACAAAAGATTACTTCGTGAATTTGATGAAAATGGCAAGCAGTATTTCAAAACTATTTTAAAAGGATTACTTCCTCAAAAATTGATACCTGCCTGCATCAAACAAACAAAAATTAATGAAGGCAAAGTTGGACATCAAATTACAGCTGAAGATCGAAAAAGACTTTTGCATTGGTTAAAAGATTTTCAATTTACAATTTCTAGATATCGCCCAATATCAGAAGCAATAGTAACTTCAGGAGGAGTTGACTTAAAGGAAGTTGATCCACGCACAATGGAATCGAAGTTAGTTAAAGGACTTTATTTTTGTGGAGAAGTTTTAGATATTGATGCTGATACTGGAGGATATAACCTTCAAGGTGCGTTTTCAACAGGATGGGTGGCTGGGGAATCATCTGCGATTAAGTAAATATTATTCGATTATTTTTTCTTTACTGTTGTTGATTCAATAACGAAATGTTTAATATATTTAATTGTCAAACGACACTTAATTCAAAGGAGGATGTTGAAATATGTGTAAATCAAATGAAAGGCGGGATGAGTCTGAGAGAAGAAGTGAAGATCGCCGAAAGAAGAAATACCCAGTTCACGAAGATAAGCGCAAATTTAAGAGAAGATCAAAAGAAGAAAGACGAAAGAGTAAAACACAACACTAGACCTCTTTTGGATTAAAAAATACTATGTTGCTATTTGATAAACTTTCTAAATTAAGACATCGTTATCATAAATCAATTTAATAAAGTAGGTATTCATGGGAAAGAAACAAAATAGATTAGCATTTTTATTCACAACAACACGGGGTTTAATTCTCGGAAATATAGCAATTATTGGATTGATTGTTGCTGTATTTGGAACCTTATCAGGACCTATGAAAGAGGTTGGTATTGGTTCAATAGTTGAGAAATTAACAGGAATGGATTTGAATCCTCAAGAGCGTGAAGGCAGAATAATCATGCTCTATCACACCATAGCTATTGCATTTC
>JACNLC010000052.1 GCA_014381725.1 Fidelibacterota bacterium
TGTCTCATCGCAGTCCCATAGTTTGAATCAATTATAGCATTGGATAAAAGACCTAGTAACGCAAACATTAAAATGAATATTGTTGAGTAGAATCTAAAGTCGATTTTTTGAAATATATTTTTGGTATTAAATAATATTATAATAAAAAATACTGTTCCAATAAGTGTTTCCATAGCTGATAATATTACTAAATAAGAAGATGATGTCCACAAAAATGGTCCAAATGTAAAGTGTATAAATCTGAGCGGTAAGTATTTTATTATATCGATTAATGATGAATATTCTACTGAAGTCATATATGCAGTTCCACCTTGTATTCGCCATCCTAATTGAGACCCTAAATACTCAATAATACTATCATCACCCCAACTTGATATTTCAAATTTCAGTAGCAAAAAAGATAGAACACCAGTTATTAAAATGATAGAGAGTATAAATGTGTATTTGATAAGATTTATTTGTACATTTTGATAACATACTCTTTTTCTTAGAAATATAACTATAACCACAGCCATTGCACAAATCACTAAAATTGGTGCATATTGTTTTCTGAATGGTATTAAAATCAATGAAAACATTACTCCAAAAATAAAATCAATTGTATTTTCTCCATTGATATATTTGGTCCATTTTATCACAATCATAAACAGTAAAATCCATACAATCATATCACGCATAATCAATGATGAGTAAATAATGTATGATGGCGTGAAAGCAATAATTGCACTAACAAATAATGCTCGCCTGTTTTCCAAGCCAACAATCATAGATAATCTGTAAGTTGTTAGTATTATGATACTACCAAAAAGTGCATTCAATAATCTCGCAATAATTGACGAACTACCAAAAAAATAAAAAATACTACCAAGTAAACTACCATAAGATGAAACGGAATAAATTCTATCGAACGGATATTCTACTCGTATTCCAGTAAAATAATCGTACACTTTTTGAGCAGCTGAATAAAAAGTTGCTTCATCCCAATCATATGGAAAAAGATGGTATTTTTCTTGTAAGACAGAAATTGCAATACGAATCAATAAACCACAAATAAATATCGTTGACAGTGTTCTATTTTTACTCCATACAACAACATAAAGCAACAGAGATATTGCTAAAATATTAGTAATACCAATTAGTGTTTGGATAGCCAAATTATTTATTAGTTTTTACTAGTTTTTCTCTAATTCTTATAGTGTAAACATAAATAAATGATAGAATTAAACTCAATATTAATACTGAGATCACTATCAATATCCTCCTCGGTTTCGATTTTTCTACTGCTGACTCACCCGCATCTAAAATATTGATTACAGGAGCCGATCTCAATTCTTCAATCTTAGCTATTTCATATTGCTGACGGAGTGTTATATACACCTGCTGATTGACTTCTACATTTCTCATCAACCGTCCTCTGTCGAGTTGTAAGTCAGGAGTATCCAAAGCCATTGGATGTTTCTTGCGAAATTCAGTTAATGCTACTTCTGATTCGGATAATTCTCCCTTAGAACTTGCCATCCGACTTTCAATAAATTGACGGTGTTCAGAAGACTGGACTAACATTTCTTCACTAACATATTTTTTGATGTAATCTGCCATAAAGTTAGCAATATCAGCTGCTAATTGTGGTTCTTCAATCAAAATTGATACTACAATTAATCCAGAGTCCTCTTCTCTTACGGATAATAGTCCACCTAGATTTTCTATCGCAGATTCTAAATATGCTGGATAAGGATCATCTTTTTCAGATGAAGAAAATAGCCCTTTAATAAATACTCGCAGACTAAACCCTGTAGTATCATCAATTTCCCAATATTTAACCAAATTAACAGGATAATCAAATTTCTGCGAATTCCATTTGTTCTGAATAACTGCTTTTTTTAAGATTCTGCTATTAACAATATCAGGAATGTTGAATGATGTTTGACTTTGTCCTCCAATATTTATCCCGAATGTTGATGCTATGCCACTAAGGTTCCCCATTGAGCTACTGTTTCCTCCTTCGTAAACCGGATATATTGACACATACGAACGATAGAAAGGTGTTGCCCAAAGACTGTAAACAATCGCAAGTATCGTTATTATTCCAGTAAAAGAAATAATGAACTTCTTCTTTTTCCATAGCAATTGAAATATCTCATATAAATCTATTTCATTATTTTGATTCATTTGTTTATTATTCATAGTTATCTCTGTTTAGTTTGTTGTATTTTTTTCACTCTATAATCCTAACGCGCTTTGTATAACTAAATATATTGTAGCAATTTGTCCAACAACAGCTGTAATTTCTTTAAATCTTGTCCACTTATTATATTCTAATTTTTCAGCAATAAATATAATATCTCCATTTTCAATCAATACTCTGTTTGAGAAGGGGACCCTCTGTCCTGAACTGAATTTTATAATATATCTATCTCGTGTTGAATTGTTAGTAAGTCCACCTGCCATACTCACATAGTTTTCTATAGTTTTATCTTGATAAAATGGATATCTCCCAGGGTAAAGAACTGCTCCGAGTACTTCAATATACTCTACAATATTAGGGATGGTAATAATGTCACCTGAGTTTATCACATAATTCATGATTGATTGAGTGTATTCAATACTTGACGAACTGATTAACCCTTTTGTTATTCCTGATCTTGCTTTCAAGTAAGCTTTTTCAGTGTCACTTCGGTTTTCATTAGGAATTAGTCGTATTCTATCCAATTCGTGATCTCTGATACTTGATATTTGCTTATTGTTAATAATAATTTTATTCTTGTCTGCTTTATTAGAATAACCACCACATTTATTCATTAATTCTCTAATTGTTGTAACTCGGGCTTCCACACTATATTCGCCTGGATATTTTACTTCACCCTCAATTCTGATAATATCTTGTCGTTTATATTCTTTCTTCATACGGACAATAATATGATCAGAAGAATGAATTAGAATTTGCTTAGATTCTTCAACTTTATCAATATTGATTGTTTCTTTATGAATATCATCAATAAATCGAGTGATTTCAATTTTATTTGAGTCAGCATTAATTGTAAAACCTCCAGCTAACTGTATTAAATCATAAACAGATTCATTTTCAACAAACTCATATTTACCAGGAATTCCAACTCCACCGAATAATCCAACATTTCTACTCACTAATTGTACATCTACGATATCTCCTTCAAGTAAATTTGGATTTAGTTCATTCAATCCAAACATATTGTATTTTACAAGGTCAACCTTAAGTGTTTCTGAGTTACGATGCAATAAGATATTCCTTTTTGAAATTGGTTCTCTGAAATTATCTTCTGCAGAAACTGTAAGCGAATCATCTCCAATCTGCCACAACACATCAGAAACTCTCGATAGTGGATTAACAACTACGAATCCAGGATTTTCTACTGTTCCAACTACCAACACTTTGAAATGACGAATTCCTGTAAGTGTCATATAAACCGATGCCGTCTGATATTTTTTCAAACACTCTGATTTAATTTTGTTAATAGCATTTTTCAAAGAAAGTTTGTCCACAAATATTGTCCCTACAGCGGGAATTAACACTTCTCCCATTGGAGAAATTGTTAATGTTTTGGAAACAATACCATCCGAAGCAACCATATTAAACAACAGCTCATCACCGGGTCCAACAATATAAGTTTCCGGATTGATTGTTTTATCAAGATATATCGTTTCATCATTTGTTCTTTGTGTAAATTTATCTTGTAATGACACATCCTGAGTTACACTCGGAATTTCTAGTTCCATATTGAATCCGGGATATTGTGCAAGCATAAATACTGGAATTATGAACAGTAATATATATTTGAATTTCATTTTACTTCCCTCCACCTAAAATATAATAATTTCCTATTGTTTTATAATTTCTCAATGTATTTCGTGTGTCAACAATAACAGTCGCATTCTTTGCAATCATATCTCTATCAAATTCATCGTGATCAGTTGTTATTACAACACAATCATAATTCGAAATAGTAGTTGAATCGATATTTTGTGCAACCAACTTCGTCCCGTTAAAGCGTATCTCATTCACATACGGATCCGCAAATTCTATATTTGGATCTCCAATTTCAGATAATAGTTCCATAACTCTAATCGCTGGAGAATTTCTAATATCATCAACACCCTTTTTGAATGCCACACCCAAAAATATAATTTTGCTCTCTTTGACTGCTTTTCCATTTTCAGATAATGCTCTCAATATCAAATCGCGGACATAATGTGGCATATCTTCGTTGGTTTTTGCCGCTAATTCTATGAATTGAGAATGAAAATCGAACCCCTTTGCCCGCCACGAAAGATAATACGGATCGACTAAAATACAGTGACCACCAATACCAGGACCGGGTTTAAATGGCATAAATCCAAAAGGTTTGGATGCAGCTGCGTCAACCACTTCCCAAATATCAATATCACCCATTCTATCGCACATTTGAGCCATTTCGTTAATCAGAGCAATGTTTACACTCCTAAAAATATTTTCAAGAAGTTTTTCCATTTCAGCAACTTTCGCGTTGGATACTTTATAAACATTTGGCAACGCCTGTTTAAGAACAATTTCTGCCATTTCACCAGATTTTTTAGATACACCACCAACAACAATAGGAGTTGTATCTGAAGTCCAAGTAGTGTTTCCCGGATCAATTCTCTCAGGAGAAAATGCTAAGAAGAAATCTTTGTCTAACTTGTATCCTGTTGATTCTAAAATTGGCAAAACCAACTCTTCAGTTGTTCCTGGATATGTTGTGCTTCTCAATACAATAATTTTACCACTACTCATTGCTTTGAGAGCTGTTTTCGATGCGGATTCCATAAATCTAGTGTCTGGAACTCTGTTTTTAGTAATTGGCGTTGGTACGCAAATAAAAATAACATCCGTATTTTTGAGTTCACTTTCATTTGTTGTCGCTGAAAACAATCCATCATTAACGGCCTTTTTCAAAACATCATCATCAACATCACCAATGTAATTCTCGCCTTTGTTAACCAAATCAACTTTTTCTTTGCTAACATCGTACCCAATAACTCTAAATCCTTTTTGAGTGTATGTTGTTGCAAATGGCAACCCAACATAGCCCAAACCGATAATTCCGATTATCGCATTTTTTGATTCAAATTTTTGTTTAATAGTGTTTATCATTTTTCAATATCCTGTTTATAAACTTCGGCATTTCTTAATTTTGGTTGATATAAATCTTTTTCAGATAATATTGGATTTTCAATCGGCCATTCAATTCTGATATCATCATCATTCCAAATTATTCCTCTATCATCTTCTTTATGATAAATTTCAGTACACTTATATGTAATTTCTGCATCCTCAGATAATACACAATATCCGTGTGCAAAACCCGGCGGAATATATAATTGTTTTTTGTTCTCAGCTGAGAGAATTTCACCAACCCATTTTCCGAAATTTGGAGAACTTTTCCGAATATCAACTGCAACATCAAAAATATCACCTTGTAATACTCTAATAAGTTTACCCTGTGGATATTCTAACTGATAATGTAGCCCTCTTAATACTCCTCGAGTAGATTTCGCTTGATTATCTTGCACAAAGTTGGCATTTATTCCACCATTATTAAAAATATCTTCTCTATAGGTTTCCATAAAGTATCCTCTCGAATCTCGGTAAACAACGGGTTCGATAAGAATCACATCCGCAAGTGAAGTTGGAGTAAATTTCATCGTCTCAATAAATTCTCCAAATAATCTTTGTAAGTATTCGCAGGAGTATTTTCAAGTAAATTAACAAATTCATCTTTAGAAATAAAACTCTGTGAATACGCAATTTCTTCAATACATCCAATTTTAAGTCCTTGTCGAGCTTCGATTGTTTCTATAAATGCACCAGCTTCCATCAGACTTTTGTGAGTCCCAGTATCTAACCACGCCACACCACGACCGAGTATCTCTACACTCAATTTGTTGTTTTCTAAATATTCTATATTGACATCAGTAATTTCTAACTCACCACGATTAGAGGGACTAATATTCTTAGCAACTTCAATTACATTATTGTCATAAATATACAAACCGGGAACAGCATAGTTTGATTTTGGATGCTTTGGCTTTTCTTCTATACTTATTACTTTTCCATTATCGTCAAACTCAACTACTCCATATCTTTCTGGATCGTTGACCCAATACCCAAAAACTGTAGCTCCATCAAAATTATCTAACTTTGCTTTAAGTTTATCCAAATAACCGTGACCATAAAATAGATTATCACCTAAAATTAAAGTTACTGCATCATCTCCAATAAAATCTTCTCCAATAATAAATGCTTGAGCTATACCCTTTGGCTCAGGTTGAACCGAATATTGAAATTCCATCCCGAGTCGTTTTCCATCACCAAGCAATTGTTTGAATCTTGGCGTATCCTCAGGTGTAGAAATAATCAAAACTTCACGAATCCCCATCAGCATTAATGTGGAAAGCGGATAGTAAATCATTGGTTTATCATAAACAGGCATCAATTGTTTACTGGCTACTAATGATAGCGGATATAATCGGGTTCCAGATCCACCTGCTAAAATAATTCCCTTCATTTACTTTACTCCCAATCTTTCTTGTTTGTATTTGTTCGATTGAATATTTTGCCACCAAATTTTATTATTCAAATACCACTCGATAGTTTTCTTAATCCCTGTTTCAAATGATTCTTTAGGTTCCCAATTGAGTTCTCTTTGTATTTTTGAAGCATCAATTGCGTAACGGAAATCGTGACCAGGACGATCCGTAACAAATGTTATCAATTCTTCATAAGATTTGATTTTGGTTGATGGCTGAATTTTATCCAATATTTTACAGATTGTCTTAACAACTTCTAAATTGGTTTTTTCTGTATTTCCACCAATATTATATGTTTCTCCGACTTTCCCATTCGTCAGCACAGAATAAATAGCATCACAATGATCCTCAACAAACAGCCAATCTCGAACATTTGAGCCAGTGCCATAAACAGGTAGAGACTTTCCATCCAGACAATTCAATATCATCAATGGTACAAGTTTTTCTGGAAACTGAAATGGTCCATAATTGTTTGAGCAATTCGTAATTACCACAGGCAAACCATAAGTTCTATGCCATGCTCTAACCAGATGATCCGATGACGCTTTTGATGCAGAATATGGAGAACTAGGATCATACGGAGTAGATTCTGTGAAAAATCCATTATCATCCAATGAACCAAAAACTTCATCGGTGGACACATGCAAAAACCGAAATGTTTTCTTTCTATCATCAGATAGTTTACGATAGTAGTTCATTGATTCTTCTAGTAATACTGAAGTACCAACAATATTTGTCTGAATAAATTCAGATGGTCCATCAATTGAACGATCTACATGCGACTCAGCGGCAAAATGGACAATCGCATCAGGCTTGAAATCTGTGATGGTTTTCCCAAAATACTCTTTATCGCAAATATCTCCATTTATAAATCGATAATTATCTGAATTTTCAACTGATGACAATGTCTCAAGATTTCCAGCGTATGTCAATTTATCATAATTCAAAACTGAATTATTATTTTCAATAATCTGTTTTACAACAAAATTTCCACCAATAAATCCAGCACCACCTGTGACTAATATTTTCATTTTAGCTTCCCTACATTATCGAATTCGAAACCAGCATTTCTCCATTTAGATGGATTGTAAATGTTTCTGCAATCCAACATTACTGGAGTTTTCATCCATCCCTTAACTTGATCAGGATTTAGCGTTCGCAATTCATTCCATTCTGTAATTAGAATTGCACCATCTGCATTTGTTAAAGTTTCTTCGATTGATAAACTGTATTCAATTTCAGGATATTCTTGCTTCATGTTAGGAATTCCTTCAGGATCAAATGCACTAATATCTGCACCATCATTTAACAATTCCCTTAAAATAACTAACGCAGGTGTTTCTCTAATATCGTCAGTTTTGGGCTTGAATGTTAATCCAAGAATTGCAATTCTTTTACCATTGATATCATTCTTCATTAGCTTTCTGAATTTTTCAACCATTGTAATTTTTTGGCGTTCATTTGTTTCCATTGTCGCCTTTACCATCAAAGATTTTACACCTACTTTTTTGGCAATACTGTACAAACCTTCTGTATCTTTTGGGAAACAAGAACCACCATAACCTGGTCCTGCATGCAAAAATTTAGAACTAATTCGTCCATCAAGTCCCATTGCCTTAGAAACAGTGTAAATGTCAGCTCCAATTTTATCGCATATTAATGATATTTCATTGATAAATGAAATTTTGGTGGCTAAAAATCCATTGGAAGCATACTTTATAAGTTCAGCCGTTTCTGGATTAGTTTCAACTATTGGAGTTTCTCTTAGAAATAGAGGTCTATAAACTTCACGCATAACCTTAAATGCTTTCTCTGAATTTGCTCCTATAACAATTCTATCAGGAATCATAAAATCACCAATTGCAGATCCTTCACGCAAAAACTCAGGGTTTGATACAATATCAAAATTCTTATCAGAGCAACCAAGACTTGCTAGTTTTTCTTGAATCAATTTTGCAGTCCCAGGTGGAACTGTAGATTTGGTAACAACGACCGTATATCCATTATGGTTTTTGGCAATAGTTTCAACTACAGAATACACATAAGACATATCAACTTCACCTTTGCCATCGGATGGCGTACCAACGCCAATGAAAACTACTTCAGAACTCCTTACTGCATCTTCTATATCCGTCGAAAAAGATAATCGTTTAGATTCTTTATTTCTTTTAATGAGTTCCTCTAATCCAGGTTCGTAGATAGGAATTTTTCCTGAATTCAAAAGATCAATTTTTGTTTGATCAATGTCAACACATCTAACTTGATGCCCAAAATCTGCAAGACAAGTTCCTGCAACTAATCCGACATAGCCAGTTCCAATAACTGTGATATTTTTCATTTAGAGTAATCCTATTTTTTTTCTAATTATCCACTCAGCAGTTAATAGTACAATAAATATCCACCAATAGCGATAAAAAGAAATTGAGCTCAAATGATAATCATTGTATTTTTCCAAAGGTGTTATTTTAAGATGATTTAACAGAGAATCCAACGCAATTATATTATTGTAAATTCCTCCAGTTAAACTTGCAATTCTTTGTAACCCTGTTCTATTTTGTATCAAATTTTTTAACTCGGTATGAATAGCTTGTACAATAAATTTTTGAGGTTTGCTATTTGTAGTTTGGCCATTTTCCCATTTTGCTTTAGTGAAAATCTCAAAACTACCTGATTTGTCCGCGATAAAATCACAATTATAGGATTGTTTTTTTTCGTTAAAATGTAACGGTATTTGTATTTCTGAGGTTTCTCCATCACTTGCAACAATCAAATTAACATCAGTTGGTTTATCTGACAAATGTGGATTTAACATTACATCTATATCAATCTGGTCACCCAAACAATACGAAGGTTTGCTAGTGTGAATATTTATGAGTTTATCCTCCGATATTAGTTCGGATAAGACAATATCATAGCAAAGCTCATATAGTGATTTTTCTTGTTCTGTTGTGCTGAGTTTAAAGTGCGTTTTAGACAACTCAGGCATAAATACACCCGTAATAGAATGGTTCCTTAACTGATTTTGATAAATAGCCAAACTTGCATCGGAATATTTAACAATTGAATATCCATTATTTTGTTTGAGTGCCCAAGAATGGATTTTTTGTTGAGGTGGAAACATTTCTACTACCGATAAATCAGTTAGTAAATTCTGTGTAAGGTTCCCTGCTTCCAAAACCAATAATACTGGTTTTCTTTGAAGAACAGCGGATATCCCAAAATATTCTGCAATTAACTTAGCAGATTGCAAGTTTGAGTTGGGTCCTTCAAAATATAATATCGAAATTCCATTGAGCTCCGCATAAGAAGATATTTTATCAAATTGAGATTTATCAAGATAATTATTTGGGAAATCGTCAAGGATTATAATTTCGTGATTCTGGTTAAATTTACTGTTTAAGTCCTTATTCCAATTACCTATATTTTTTCGATAAATGTGAGTAACTTCAACCTGCGGAAGATTTTGCAATACTGCTTTAATGAAACCAGTATTAGAAGATAATGCTCCAGAAATTAATAAAACAGACTGTTTTTTGGAAACAAGGTTAAGATTGAAAGACCATTTATTGTTTTCCTTTTCAATTTCTTGCAAATCCGATACAATTTTTATCATCATTTGCTCTGTTAAATCATCCGAGTTCAAATTCATTGATACATCAACAAAGCTACTGCCTTTATTAATATTTTTCTTTATAGAGTGGATAATTTTATCATCATTATTTATTAGCATCACTTGAACTAATAAATCATTTTCGATAGAAGCTTCTATCGAGATATCCAGTGCAACAGAATCACCTACGATAATTGAACGAGGATACTCAACATTCGCAATTCTGATGTCATTTTCAGCATTCAAACTCCCAAAACCGAATGAATAAACTGATAATTGTTTGTCGAAACTAATAGAGTTCAAATCTGCACCTGCAGTAAATATGCCATCAGAAAATAGAAAATTAATTTTGGAATTATTTAAAGAGATGATATTTGGTAATTCTGTGAAATCAGTGAATTGATCATCTAAAGAAATTTCCGAAACAGTTGATATTTTTCTAAACTTCTCACCAAAATAATATGTTTTTGGATTTAGTTTATTTTCATCAATCCACTCATTTACATTTTGTTTTATATCGGAATAATTTAGTTCACTTTCATCAAGATGTTGTTTCATACTAAGTGATGTATCGTAAAATACAGATACAGAAGGATATTCGAGTTTGGACGATATGAAATTTAACAAAGGATCAAGCAACAAAAATACTAATCCTGTAAGTGTTAAACTTCTTAATGTAATGAGTAATATTTTCCAAAAATCAAGTTGTTGTTCTACAGATTTCCAATACCGTATCATCAAAACAATAAAGATAATAGCAAAAATAATTGCAATTGATGGGAATCCCAATAATATGATATTAGTCATGACAAACAGTATCTAGCATAAGATTAGGAACAGCACGCAAATTAAGAGAAGACATTTCTCCGTTTTTCAATCTCTCATATCCCGCCATGGCAATCATGGCAGCGTTGTCTGTACAATATTTCAAATCAGGAAAATATATGTTTACACCCAGCTTTTGTTCCAAATTTTGTGCTTTTTGTCTAAATCTTTGATTAGCAGCTACACCTCCAGCAACAGCTATTTTTGATAATCCAGTATGGTCTATAGATTTTTCTAATTTATCCAAGAGAGTATCAATAATTACTTCTTGAAAGCTCGCACATAAATTTGGAACATGATCTTTCAATTCATTATCGGATATTTTTCTTACAGTATAAAGTAAAGCAGTTTTAAGCCCGCTAAACGAAAAATCAAACTCAGAAGCTTTTACCTTTGGAATAGTAAAATGAAATGCTTTTGTATCTCCATTTTGAGCATTTTTTTCAATTTCTGGACCTCCTGGATAATTGAGTCCAAGAATTCTTGCACCTTTGTCAAAAGCTTCACCAGCAGCATCATCTCGAGTTTGGCCAACTAGTTGATAATCTCCAAATTTTTCGACTTTCCAAATTTGTGTATGTCCACCAGAAACCAACAAACAAAGAAACGGATAATCAAACTCAGGATTATCTATCATATTTGCGAATAGATGCCCTTCCATATGATTAACACCCAAAAATGGAATTCCTAATCCTATAGCAATTCCTTTTGCAACATTTAGCCCAACTAATAATGCTCCAAAAAGTCCTGCTCCATAAGTAACTGCAACTGCATTTAAATCAGTTTTTGAAATAGATGCTCTTTTCATTGCAGAATCAACAATTGAGATTATTTGAT
Source organism: Fidelibacterota bacterium (assembly GCA_014381725.1). Classification (GTDB taxonomy): domain Bacteria; phylum Fidelibacterota; class Marinisomatia; order SCGC-AAA003-L08; family JACNLC01; genus JACNLC01. The sequence continues at coordinate 11,855 of JACNLC010000052.1, forward strand.
GCTCGTGCTCTCTGGACGCTACTTCTGGAACAACACCACCATACTTTCTGTGAATTTCTTGAGTAAGAACAACATTACTCAACAATTTTCCATCTTTAATAATGGAGGCTGATGTTTCGTCACATGATGTTTCTATCCCGAGTACAGTCATAATTTATTGTTTTCGATAACAAAATGGGACCGAAAGTTTTACTTTCCGACCCCATTCTTTATTGTTGTTATTTTTATTTATTCACTCGCTTCAGTAGATTTACTTTCAGCTTCACTTTTTGCAATACTCTCTATAATCTCTTGTGGAATTTCAAGTTTATCACTGGTTGGTGCTTGTTTAGTAGCTACTTTTTCTTTCTTCTGTCTTCGCTGTTTTTTCTTTTCAGTATGTGTTGCTTCCATTACATCTTCGCCCCAATCCATCATCAAGATTACTTTTTTAGCTTCACGATCGATTTCCTGAACAACTGCTTCGTGAACAGTTCCTTGCTTGAATTTATCTTTCATTTTCCTGTGTTCGTGCTTTGCGATATTCTTCATTGGTACGATACCTTCTAAGTCATTCTCTAATTTAAATATAATGCCTTTATCTAATACACGAATAATCTCACCAGAAACAGTTTTACCTGAAGTGTAAATAGTTTTCAATTCTGGCCATGGATCTTCTTGAACTTGCTTAATTCCTAAAGCTAAGCGACGATTTTCACATGACGCATCTAATACTTTTACATCAATTTCTTGTCCTCGTTTTACAACATCTTTTGGATGATACACATTCAAAATCCAAGACATATCTGAAATATGGACTAAACCATCAACACCTTCTTCTAATTCCACAAAAGCCCCAAATTGTGTTAGGTTTCGAACAATTCCCTTGTGAATAGAGCCAATTGGATATTTAGTTTCAATATTCTCCCAAGGATTTTCCTGTAGTTGTTTAATACCTAGTGAAATTTTTCTTTCATTAAGATCTAAATCCAAGATTTTAGCTTCTACAGAATCACCTAATTTGAATAATTCACTAGGGTGCTTGATGTGTCGAGTCCAGGACATCCCTGAAACATGAATTAATCCTTCGATACCTTTTTCTAATTCGATGAAAATACCATAATTCATCATATTTACAATTTTACCTGTAACAGACTGACCAATTGGATATTTTTCTTCTGCATTTTCCCAAGGTTCAGGTTCTAATTGTTTCATTCCGAGAGAAACTCGTGTTTTTTCTATATCAAAATCAATAACTTTAACTTTAACAACTTCTTCAATGTTAATTGCTTCTGATGGATGGTTAATTCTACCCCAAGTAATGTCTGTAATGTGGAGAAGTCCATCAATTCCACCAAGGTCAACAAATGCACCAAAATCTGTAAGATTCTTTACTGTACCTTCTAATATCATTCCAACTTCAAGTTGTGAAATAATTTCTTGTCGTTTCTCTTTGAGATCTGTTTCAAGAAGTGCTTTTCTTGATAAAACTATATTTCTTCTAAGTTCATTGAATTTTACAACTTTAAATTCATATTCTTGACCAACATGCTCATCAAAATCGGTAACAGGTCTAACATCAATCTGAGATCCTGGCAAGAATGCAAAAATATCCCCAAGATCTACTACCATTCCGCCTTTGATTCTTCTTTGAATAACACCTTTAATTATTTCACCGTTTTCATAAGAAATTTTGATCTCATTCCATCGTTTGATGAAATCTGCTTTTTCTTTTGACAGGATAAATTGTCCTCTATTATTCTCAAAATTGACAACAAAGACATCTACTTTATCACCAATTTCTGGTAACTCGGAAAACTCGGATTTACTAACAATACCTTCAGACTTAAAATTAATATCTATAAAGACATCCTTGTCAGTTATGTTGACAACGCTACCTGTACAAATCTCGTGTTCTTTTACTTTTGAAAGAGTATCAGTATATTGTTGCTCCATTTCTGGATCTATTGTGATCTCATCTTCTTCGCTATACTTATCAAGTTCTTCAGCTGTAATTTCTTTAATATTAAGCACTTCAGATCCAAGATAATCAATAAGTTCTGGTTCTGGAATTACTATAGGTGCAGGTTTATTGTCTACTTCACTTTCTTCGACAACTTCTACTTTTACATCTTCAACTTCTTTTGTTTCCTCTGAAGTGTCCAAAGTTTCAGGTGTAACTTCTGCTTTCACTTCTTCGACTTCCTGCTTCGTTTCTTTAATTTCTTCTTTAACTTCAGGCTTAGTCTCACCTTCAACTGCTTCTACAACTTCTTTTTCAGTAGTTTTAGGTTCATCTTTTGTTACCTTTTCAACTACTTTTTCAGTTTCAGCTATTTTTGTTTTAGCCGTAGGCTTTTTAGCTGTAGTTTTCTTGGCAGTAGTCGTTTTCTTAGTAGTTGTTTTTTTCTTAGCCGTTGCGGTCTTCTTCTTTGCAGTTGTTGTTTTTTTGGCTACGGCTTTCTTTTTAGTTTTAAGTTCCTCTTTTGGCAGTGAAGCCTTTTCCTGCTTTTTAGAGGGGGTTGCGGAAGTCTTACTTACCTTTTTTGTTTCAACTTCCTGGTTAACTTTTTTATCTACCATTATCCGAGTTTTACTCCTTGTTTTGTGTTTTTTACAATATCGATGATTTCCTTAACTTGCTCATCGATTGACAAATTTGTTGTATCAATAATTATTGCATCTTCTGCTTTTACTAATGGAGAATATTCCCGTGAAGAATCTATCTTATCCCGTTCTTTTATCCCTAAAATGACTGTGTCTAAATCTACAGTTTCACCTTGATTTTCGAGTTCCTTTAATCTCCGGATTCCTCTTTCTTTTGCATCTGCAATAATGAAAAATTTATAATCAGCATTAGGAAACACTCTTGTTCCAATATCTCTGCCTTCCATTACAACATTTTCATTTTCAGACATTTTTCTTTGAATGTCAACCATCTTCTTGCGAACATCATAAATAGTGCTCACTTGACTGACATTATCATTTACAATGTTTTTTCTAATGTCATCTGTTACATCCACTTCATCGATAATAATTCTTTTATTTGCATCAATATTCAAAGTGATATCTCGCAGATGTTTCTTAACTTCCGATTGATTATCAAAATTTATATTATGAGATAAAAAATATTGAGTTACTGCACGATACATTGCACCTGTATCGATATGGATAAATTCCAACTGTTCGGCTACTCTTTTAGCAGTCGTACTTTTTCCAGAAGCCGCTGGACCATCAATTGCAATAATCATCTCTTCTAAATTTACCTCAATAAATAGCCGAGAAATTTACAGCTTAAATCGTATCTTAACAAAATGTTATAGTGAAATGTAATTATTCTAAATAATACTCCCTATATATCGTAATTTATAATGTTGTTCGATATTGCTATTGTTACTACCGCAGATAGCAGAAATGAGCCACCGTAGCTTATAAATGGTACAGGTAATCCAGTAACTGGAACTAATCCAACTACCATACCAATATTGACAATAGTATGTACAAATAAAATTGCTGTAAATCCGATTATTGATAAACTTGCAAAACGATTATGTACTCGACGCGCATAAACTATCAAACAATATATTAAAACGAAAAATAAAATTAGTATAAATAAAATTCCAAATAATCCAAATTCTTCACCTGCAACTGAAATTATAAAATCTGTATCTCTAACAGGCAAAAATCTTAGATGAGTTTGCGTTCCTTGTCCATACCCTTTACCAAATATTCCTCCTGAGCCAATCGCAGTAATTGATTGTATAATCTGGTATCCTGCTCCACGCGGGTCTCTAAAAGGATCAAAAAATGTGAGAATTCGTTCCTGTTGATGAGTATACAATTTATTCCAAATTAGAGTTGATAATGTTCCAAATGCGATATTTATCAAAAAATTTCCAACTCCAATCAAGAGTTTTGGTTGACTGGTAAATAGAACAACTATTACGATGGCCATCCAAATATAAAATGAAAGTAGATTAAACGCAGCTAATATACTAACAACAGGGGCAAACACAATGAACAAATGATATGGTCGAATTCCTGCCCAATACAACATTGGAATCACAACTGCAAAATAAATGATTGCAGTTCCTAAATCAGGCTGACGAAATACAATAATTGCTGGTAATACCGCAATTCCCAAAGTTATTGGAATTACTTTTTTTGGATTTATATGCTCGTGCTGGTCAGAAAGGAATTTTGCCAATGCAAATATTACGATCAATTTACCCATTTCTGATGGTTGAAAGCGTATTGGACCAAGAATTATCCATCTACTTGCTCCACTAATTACTGGCATAAAATAAGTAACAAGAAGAGCAATAATCAGTAACCCAAACAGGATATAAGCGTATTCATAAAAGACTTGCGTTTTAACCACTTGTACTAAATAAAACACAAGAACACCTACTCCAATCCAGACAAACTGTTTAAACAATGTAGAACCAATAAATTCTTGATTTTGACTAGTACTTTTAAGAAGCAGTAAACTAATACAACAAAGCAATATTACAGGTAAAACTATTCGCCACTTAATTTCGAAATTTGGTTGATAGTGAAATAGTTTATTGAACATTATTCTCGTTATTATTTTGTATTTCCGCAAACAATTTGAAAAGTTCTTTTGCAATTGGTGCTGCAGCTTCAGATCCTTTTCCACCATTTTCAACAAGAACTGCTAAACTCATCATTTTACCGTTTTCAGCTTCTACATATCCTGTAAACCAAGAATGATCTTCACCGTGAGGATTTTGAGCTGTTCCAGTTTTTCCACGAACAATGCCATTTTCTGTTATTCTAGCATTTTTTCCAGTTCCCTTTTCTCCGTTAACAACATCATACATTGCATCTTGAATAAATTTCCAAGTAGATTGTTTGTAATCTAGTGTAATTGATGATTTTAGGCAATCTTTACTTAGATGTGGGGAATATGTTCTCCCATTAGTAGCAATTAAATTTATCATTTGCACCATTTGAATAGGAGTTACTAAAACATCACCCTGCCCAATTACAAAACTTAATAAATTCCCAAATGCCCAACCTCTACTTGTATATTTTTTGTCCATATATTCTTTAGTTGGAACTATACCAACTGCTTCAGCTGGTAAGTCTATATTTGTCTTTTCACCAAATCCAAACTTCTTAACAATTGCAGCCCAATCTTCAAACGGTATTTGCTGAATCAATTGATAGAAATAGATATTACAAGAATATTTTATAGCTTCTTTCAAATTTATTGATCCGTGACCAGCAGGATTCCAACAATGATAATATCGATTCCCAAAACGATATGCTCCATTACAATTTACTTTCCAATTTGATGAAATCCTACTAGATTCTAAAGCATAAATTGCTGACAATAACTTGAACGAGGAACCGGGAGGATATGTACCATTTAGTATTCGATTCATTAACGGTTTTTCAGGATTTGAATTCCATTCATCCCAAAGTTCGATTGGAATTGGACCAACGAAAGATGATAAATTATAATCAGGCATACTAACGAATGATAGAATATCTCCATTATACGGGTTAGAACAAATTATAGCACCTTTTTTACCACTCAATAGATTTTCAGCTAACAACTGAAGCCGTGAGTCGATAGTTAAAAACATTTCATCACCGGAAATTGCCAATTGACTCTCATCATATGATGTTATTCCTCGATCTCGCCCATAACTATCAACTAAATGATACTCGACACCATTTCTTCCTCTCAATCTTAATTCGTAAATTTTCTCTAAACCAGCTGCACCGTAAACATCATCAAGTTGGTAATTGAGATGTTTGTCAGATTTCGAGATAATCTCTTCTGTTACAGATCGTAAATAACCCAAAGCATGAGTCATTCTCACATCGTTGGGGTAAATTCTGGCGGGTAATCTTGAAAATAATAATCCAGGTAAATTGATTCTATTCTCTTCTAATTTTGACATAGTTTCGAAATCTACATGTCGCTTTAGAAGTAGTGGTCGAAAACGAGCGATTGTTTTTTTACCGGTTAGTATTTTTTTCTGCAATTCATTTTTTGGAATATTCACCGATTTCGCTAGTAAACCAAAATCAAAGTTTTCAGTTACATCAATTGGTATAACTTTTAAATCAAAAGTAGGACGATTATCAACAAGTGGAATACCATTTCTATCATAAATTATTCCTCTTGGTGCTGAAATATTGATTTCACGAATACTATTAGCTCTCGCTCTGCTGGTGTTTTTATCAAATTGACTTACCTGAATGTTATAAAACCTATAAAATATAATTATAAAAATAATGGTCGTAATAACTAATAATGTGGTTGTTCTCCGCTGAGGTATTTGGATATAACTTCGAGCCATTATACAAGCTTGGAGTTAAAAATAAATTTGTTCATTAAAAACAAAAATGCTAGATTAATTGTAGCGTGAATCGAAACCAACATTGTTCCTACCAAAAATGTTGTTAAACTACCATTTAATTGAATAAAATAATAAATTGAGAAATGTACAAAGTAAATCCCAACTATAACTAACCATCTGATCTGCTTAGACCAAATTCGTTCATAATCGAAAATCGAGCCCAGCAAATATCCTGTAATGGACTTGATAAAACTGAAAGCACCCAATAATTCAATTTGAGTTGTGATATCTTGAATAAAACCTAGACAAAAACCAAATAATACTGAACTAAATCTACCATAACGAAGTGCAATGTATGTCAAAAATAGTAGGAATAAATCTGGTTTTAGCAAAATACTTTTTATTGAAATAGATGGAAAAATAACTTGTAAAATTGCAGTTACAATTAACAAACCAAAGAACTTTAAGTATAATTTTGTTTTCATTGAATTACAAACACATATCCTAGATTATGCAAAGTTGCTGATAATTTTACTACTACATTCTGAAATACTTCAACATCTTCAATATTGATTGCAATAACTTCAGCAACAGGAATATTCGATGGATAAATATCTGAAATTCCTGAAGTTACTACTTTGCTACCTATGCTAATATTCGCACTTTTGGGAATTCCGCTTATTACACCATACTCGCCTTGAGTTGGATGAAATATTCCCAATATTCTGCTTTCCCCTACTCGTACAGAAACTCTGAAATTTTTATCAGATATTAATTGGACTGTAGAAGCATTTTCTCCAATTGAGATAGTTTTACCAAGCAATCCCTTCAAGTCAATTACAGCTAAATTTTGAACAAGTTGATCATTTTTACCGACATCAATCGTAATAGACTGAACTGAAGAAGCAAAATGATGATTAACAACATTAGCAGGTTTCAGACTCAATGGAATATCTTCACTAAAGTTGAGCATTTCTCGTAATTGCTTGTTTTCAAATTCATAATGAAGAAGTTGTTGATTGAGCAAAGTTAATTGAGTTACTGTTTCTGTTAGAATCTGATTTTGCTTTTTGACATTGAGAATATCTTTATACCATTTTTGTGGGCTCAACACTATATTGATGATATCAGAAACATCTGCTTGAACTTCACGAACTCGTACAGAGGAATTTGAGAAAAATAGGATTAGCGAAACAACTATCGCAATAAATAGAGCGATACTATCTTTAGTTGGGTAGCCGAAACTGGAAAGTTTCATTCCGTTAGATCAGAATTCCCTTGTATCGTTTAAGATCTTCTAACACTTTACCCGTTCCTCGAACAACTGAGCGCAATGGTTCTTCTGCTACATGAACTGGTAATCCTGTTTTATTTCGAATGTGCTGATCTAAACCCTTCAATAAAGCTCCACCTCCGGTTAATATAACTCCAAAATCAATTATATCAGAAGATAATTCAGGAGGAGTTCGTTCTAGAGCGTGTTTTATAGCAGTTGTAATTTGGAATATTGTATCAGTTAGAGCTTGCCTAATTTCATCTGAAGATATTTCAATTGTTTTAGGTATTCCTGATACCATATCTCGGCCTTTTACAGCAATTTTCGTTCCTTTTTCTCGAATAGCAGATCCAACCTTACATTTTATATTCTCTGCTGTTCTATCTCCAATTTCCAATTTATGCTCATTTTTAAACCAATCAATTATTGCTTCATCTTGTTCATCACCAGCTATTCTGACTGCTTCTTTAACTACAATACCATTTAACGAAATTACTGCAATTTCTGTTGTTCCGCCACCTATATCAACTATCATATTCCCAACAGGTTGACTAATATCTATTCCAATTCCAATTGCTGCTGCCATTGGTTCTTCTATCAAATGAACTTCACTTGCATTAGCTCTTTCAGCAGAATCTCTTACAGCTCGTCTCTCTACATCTGTAACACCTGATGGAATACAAATTACCATTCTCGGACGAGCAATTCTGCTAAGTTTCATTTTGCGAATAAACCCGTGTAGCATTCCATCCGCCATCTTGAAATCTGCAATCACTCCATCTTTAAGTGGGCGAACTGTTTGAATATCGTGGTGAGTTTTGCCGACCATAGCATTGGCTTCGTTGCCAACTGTAAACACTTTATCATCGATTACACTTTTTGCAACAATTGATGGTTCATCAATTACAATTCCCCTATCCTTTGCCCAAATCAAAGTGTTAGCTGTTCCAAGGTCTATTGCGATATCGCTACTGACTAATTTTGATATTGAAGATATATTTGCCATAATTTTCCTTAATGATAAAAATGTCTGATTTTTGTTAAACACATGGATAAATCTAATTCATCCGCCCTCTTAATTACTGTGTCATCTTTGATAGAACCACCTGGTTGAATGACTGCACTAATTCCCTCTTCGCTTGCTAATTCCAAACTATCTGGAAACGGGAAAAATGCATCAGATGCTATAACTGCATTCTCTAAACTTAACCCAGCTTCTTTTGCTTTTCTAATTGCGATTTTCACGGAGTCAACTCTGGACATTTGTCCTGCTCCTACCCCGAGTAATTGATGTTCATTTGCAAATACAATTGCATTGGATTTTACAAATCTTACCAAAATCCACCCTAACTTCATTGCGTTAAATTCTGAACTTGTTGGTTTACGATTGGTTACAACTTTGAGATTATTTAATTCCCCTTGATCTAAATCTTGCTGTTGATACAAAAATCCACCAGCAACAGATTTTATTCTATATTCATCTAATTGATAATTTGGTGTAATGGTGATAATTCTCAAATTCTTTTTCTTTTTTAAAATCTTTTTGGCTTCGTCCGAAAAAGAAGGTGCAATAACACACTCCAAAAATGGTTTGACTAATTCAATTGCTGTATCCTCATCCACTTCTAAATTGAATCCTACTATCCCACCGAAATAACTTAAAGGATCCGTTGTAACTGCACGAAGATACGCTTCTTTCAGTGATTTCCCAATCCCAAACCCGCAAGGATTAGAATGTTTGATGATACTACAAGCAGGTTCATTAAATTGTAAAGCAATTGCAATTGCTGATTCCATGTCAGCATAATTGTTAAACGATAGTGCTTTCCCTTGATGTTGCTCCCAAGGTATTTCTTTACCAGCTGGAAGATAAAAAGCAGATTTCTGATGTGGATTTTCACCATATCTGAGTTCATCAGATTTGTATAAATTTATACTGACTGTCTGTGGTAATTCTTGATCATCTTTTGCAAAATAATCAAAAATAGATGACTCATATTGCGAAGTCATCGAAAAGACTTTAGTTGCATATTTCTTTCTTATTTCAATAGGAATCTGGCCATCGTTTTCTGTAAACTGTTGCTTAAAATCGTTATACAATTTTGGATCACATAATGGCACAACAGAATGATAATTCTTTGCTGCTGCTCGTATCATTGAAGGTCCACCTATATCAATAAATTCTATAGCTTTTCTAAAATCCAAACCTTTTTCGACTGCTTCTTGAACAAATGGATAGAAGTTGACAACTATTAAGTCAATTTTACTTCCGCCAATATTTTGCAAATCCGTAATATGAGTTTCATTTTCTCTATCAGCAAGAATTCCACCAAATATTTTTGGATCAAGTGTTTTTACACGACCATCCATTACTGAACCCGTGCCAGTGATGTCAGATACAGGTGTAACTTTCAAACCTGCATTTTCCAACGCTTTTTGTGTTCCACCTGTGGAGATTAACTCAACTCCACTGCTAGACAAAAACTGTCCTAATTCAACAATTCCATCTTTAAACCAAACACTTAACAAAGCTCTTTTAATCACTTATTTATTCCTCAATCCAAGATGTTTTATTTTTGCTTATCTTAATCCTATTCTCGCAAATTGCTTTGACTACTTCAGGATATATTTTATGTTCTTCGATAAGAACTCGTTTAGCTAAATCTTCCGGAGAGTCATCCGGAAACACACTTACTATTCTCTGTGCAATTATTGAACCCTTATCATACTCCTCATTCACAAAATGAACAGTTGGTCCGGAATATTTTGCTCCAGATTCAATTACTGCTTTGTGAACATTCATTCCGAATAATCCTTTCCCACCAAAAGCAGGTAAAAGTGCAGGATGGATATTAATAATCTTATTTGTATACTCTTTAACAATTTCTTTCGGAATCAATTTCATAAATCCAGCTAAAACTACCAAGTCGGCTGTTGAAGCTCGTATACTCGATCGCATTGCATCAAGATAACCAAATTTATCAGGATATCCCTTTGAATTGATAATAATTGTTGATATCCCATTATTTTTTGCATACTCAATTGCCCCACAAGTTGGGTTGTTGCTAACAACTAGTACAATTTCAGCAGAAATTATACTATCTTCAATTTTAGAGTGGATAGCCCTAAAATTTGAACCTCCACCGGATGCAAAAATTACGATTCGTTTAGTACTTTTTTGAGTTAAATTTTCAGTCATTTTGAAATAATTTCTCCTATTACGAAAGACTCAGTATTATCTAACAATTTTACTTGATAGATTTTGTTATTCAAATTTTTTGATGAAGTTACTCGCACACGAATATAGTTTGATGTCATCCCTGAAGAAAATCCATCTTTACTTGTTTCAAACAAAACAGTTTGAGCAGTGTTAATAAACTTTTCAACATATTGTTTTTTCTTGTTATTACCGATTTGGTGCAAAATTACACTACGCTCTTTTTTCAATTGTTGATCAATTTTATTTTTCAGTTTTGAGGCAACTGTTCCATCTCTCTCAGAATATCTAAAAATATGCAAATATGAAAATTGTGAATTTGAAATAAAATCCACAGTTTCTTGAAATTCTTCTTCTGTCTCTCCTGGAAAACCAGTAATAATATCTGTTCCACAACTAATGTTTGGGACTATCTTTTGTATTCTATCTTGAAGTGAGATAAAATCACTTATAAAATATTTTCGTCCCATTCGTTCTAAAACAGTATTGGATCCACTTTGTAATGGAATATGAAGATGGTTGCAAATATTATCTCGCTCCTTGACTAATTGAAGTAAGTTATCTGTTATTGTATTAGGTTCTATTGAACTGATACGAATTCTATGTAATCCACTTATTTGACTTAGTTTGTCCAATAAATCACACAGTTTAAGTGATTCTGCATTCCAAGTTCCGATATTAATTCCAGTAAGAATAATTTCTTTAAAACCTAAATCAACCAATTTTTGAGCTTCTTCAATGCAATCATAGAGTTTTCTACTTCTAGCTCTACCTCTTGCAAATGGTATAATACAATATGTGCAAAAATAATCACAACCCTCTTGGACTTTCAAGAAGGCACGAGTTCGACCTGTAGATGAGATAAATGGAGATTCTTTGTAAGCAGTTATTTCTCCCGAGTCATTGACATAAACTAATGGATTTTCTAACTTACTACTCTCTATTTTATTAAGATAATCAAAGATTTGATATTTCTCGTGTGTACCAAGAATCAAATCAATTCCTTTGATACTTTTCAATTCCTCAGGACTAACTTGAGAATAACAGCCAACAACTATCACACGACAGTTTGGTGAAGATTTAACAGCAGTTCGGATTGCTTGCCTACTTTTACTGTCTGCTGAATTAGTAACTGTACAAGTATTAATTATTGTTAAATCTGCTGGATTTCTAAATGGAACAATTGTGTAACCATATTCTTCAAATCTCGTTCTTAGAGAATTGGTTTCAGCTTGATTCAACTTACACCCAAGTGTATGAAAACTAACAGTTTGAATTTTATCTATTTTCGTATTGATAGTCATGAACTCACTTAACTAGGTAATGCAATTGTATCATTTTGTAATCCATAAAAGGATTTTCTTGCCAAATTTAGAATGTTATTTGATTTTATCACTGGAATTTACTCATAATTATCGTACCGAAATTTAGATAATTCATTCTTTTCTTCCCAATCTTTAGTATCCAGTTTGAAAGATAATTCTCTTTTATTTAACTTCTCAACTACCTAAATTTTATAAATATTTCGAATACAAGAACAAGTATTACAAGATTACCAACACTTAAAATAGGATTATTATTGAAACACTTATCTCAAAATGACTTTCAAAACTGGAGTGATTATTATCGAGAGTATCAACTCAGATTGGCAAAAGATTATTATATCCCTTTATTAGAAGAATGGGATTTCTCGGTTACAAGAAAGAAAATTTTAGATATAGGTTGTGGAGATGGTGGTTTTACTTCTGCATTTACTGATTCTGCAAACAGTTGCTCAGGCATAGAAATTAAATCTTTTGATTGGTCGAAAATATCGAATGTGAATTTTCTAGTTCAAGATATTACTAAATCTAATGCAGTGGAAAATATCGGGAATGAGTTTGATTTAATCATTCTTCGAGATGTTATTGAACATATTCCACTTGAAAATAAACAAATGTTTTTGGATTCGCTATCAAAGTTTGCACATTCAGAAACAAAAATATTGATTACTTATCCTCCATTTTACTCACCATTTGGTTTGCATCAACAAACTTTTTTGAAATCTAAATTAAGTAAAATCCCTTTTTTGAGTTGGGCACCATCTATTCTCCTACAACCATTACTTAGACTTGTAAAAGAAAACGAAACTGCGATTGAAAATATAAAATACATTCGAGATTGTCGAATGACTATCTCTAATTTTGAAAAACTAATAAAGCAATCTAACTTTGTTATTGAACAAAACAAATTCTATTTTACTAGACCATCTCACGAAATTCGATATGGATGGAAAACTCGAATATCTCCATTTGGCAGTATTCCGTTATTAAGAGAGATTTTGGTTTTGGGGACTGTTTATTTGCTGAGTGCTGAAAAATAATAGTGATTTCTTTTCCTTTTGTTTAATATCAAATTATCACCAACTCATTCAAACAATGCCGTACTCAAGTACCGCTCTCCGGTATCCGGACAAATTACAAGTAGATTCTCGTTTTCTTTCATTCTTTTTGAAACCTGAATAGCGGACCAAACGGCAGCACCTGTTGATATGCCTGCTAGAATTCCTTCCTCTTTAGCAATTTTCTGGGTCATAAATTTCGCATCTTCATCAGTAACTTGAATGATTTTATCATAAATAGTTGTATCCAATATTTCTGGTATAAATCCTGCACCAATTCCTTGTATGATATGTTTACCGGGAGAACCGCCAGATAGCAATGGCGATTTTTTTGGTTCTACTGCTATAATTTGAATCTTTGGAAAATACTCGCGTAAAATTTTTCCTGCACCTGTAATTGTTCCACCTGTTCCAATTCCGGCTACAAAATAGTCTAATCCTGTTTCTTTGAACTCATCAATAATTTCCGGACCTGTAGTTTTTCTGTGAATTTCTGGATTAGCTAAATTCTTAAACTGCATCGGCATAAAATATCCAAATTTTTTCTGTAACTCAATGGCTTTTGCGATTGAGCCTGTCATTCCTGGACCAGCTTCAGGTTTAATCAAGATAATCTCAGCACCAAAAGCTTTTAGAATAGCAACTCTTTCTTGCGAAACCGTTTCTGGCATCGTTAATATCAGTTTATATCCCCTTTGAGCAGAAATATATGCCAAAGCAATTCCTGTATTCCCCGAAGTTGGCTCGAGTATTGTATCTCCTGGTTTCAATAATCCTCGTTCTTCAGCATCGAGAATCATGCTCAATCCAATTCGATCTTTAACACTACTCATTGGATTAAATGTTTCAAGTTTTCCCCAGACATTTATTGAAGGATTCTCCACAATTTCGTTGAATCTGACGATTGGTGTATTTCCAATCAATTCTAAAATATTGTTATATTTTGCCATTAATTTTTCCGTTTCTTTTTAATTAACTTTGGATGTTCCGAAATAAATACAACTGTATGGTCAGGAATATCTTCTTCAATCCAAGAATTTGCGCCTATATTTACATTATTCCCAATATTCACCGGACCTAAAATTTTTGAACCTGCACCAATGACTACATGGTTGCCAATATTTGGATGTCGCTTATACCCTTTTTTTAGGATTTCATTTTCATTCTCATCTTTTTCAAAATGTAAAGCACCCAATGTTACTCCTTGATAAATCCTGACATGATCTCCAATTATGCAAGATTCACCAATAACAACACCAGTTCCGTGATCAATAAAAAAATACTCACCTATTTCAGCTCCAGCATGAATGTCGATTCCTGTCATTTTATGAATATGTTCGTTCAATTCTCTTGCATAAGAAGATGCACCTTTTTTGTAAATTTGATTAGTAATCCGTTGCACCATTACTGCACAAGTTGCCGGATAAGAGCGAATTATTTCAGTATAGCTCGTTGCAGATGGGTCTCCGCTATATGCCGCTTGAATATCCTTCTTCATTTTATCACGAATTTCAGGTAATTTATCAATAACCTCTCTGACAATTAAAGCCACTTTATCTTTGTCGGCGATATACGGATTTAGTCCCAAATATAGTGAAAGCCCAAAATCATTTAATTTACTTTCAAGTTGTGATTTATTATTAGGAACACTTAGAAATCCACAGTTCCAATAATTTGGGAATAGAAGTTCTTTCATATATTCCAGTTCCGTAAAACAAGGCTCTCGCTTTGGAAAACTGATATGTTGATCTGATATAAACGGCTCTGTATCGGTTGAATACGAGCTAAGCAAATTGTCAGCTACATTTGTTTGTATTTGATAATATTTCATATTTGATTTTGTTTTATTATTAATTAATTATTTAACTAAAACTAATACTTTATTTACACACAAACAACTGAATTTTATCTCAATTTAGTTCTATTATCATAATCTTTGCATTCATAACAAATTTCTTTTGAGATTACATTAAATTGTTGCAAATGTTTATATATCCAGCAACCAGCACAAAATCCAAATATTGATTCCAGACTTGCAAATAATAACAAAACTAATATGATTATCTTAGAAACTTCTATTAATCCAGATATTGCTAAAACAAGTGAAATAGTTGATAATATACCACCAATAGTCTGTGCAAATCTCTTCGGCCGGCTATTTTCCATCGATTTGGGATTACCCAAAATTGGTATAATTACTTTTGATGATAATAATGTTAAAGGACTGAAAATTTGACCAGCAATTACTCTAGCCCAAAATCCATAACTTATAAACACCAAAACAATCGAATTTTCTGTGAATAGATATACAATTGATAAAATGCTAACTAAAGTCGCTACAACTCTTATTGTATATACATTCACATACTCTGGATATTTTAACCAATTTAATTGAAATTTACTGTCTTTATTATTCTTCATTGTTTACCCTTTCCTTTATAAAACAAAAAACCCTTCTATCTATACACGATGAAGGGTTATTAAAAGTTTTTAACAAAATACCTACTCTTGCATAGATCTCCCACATTGCTGGCAACAACAACAGTTTGAAAAAGTAGATATTTGTAGTTTCTTCATTGCACTTAAATTAATACTGAAGTTATTTAGATACAAGAATTATATTTGCTATTTAGCAATTATTGTTTATTATTTATTAATTGTCTTCTGAAGTTTGTAATGTTGAATAGAATCAAATAGCAGGTGAGTTTTCTCATTTATAGTATACCCATGACGATAATAAAAGTCTAATGCTATTTCTCGGGCTTGGAGGATTATATTTTTAGCTCCATTCTCTTTGGCTAATTTTTCGAGTTCTTTGAGTAACTTAGAACCATATCCATTTTTTTGGAATTTCTCATCTACTGCCATCCAGCGGATTTGTGCAATTGAATCCTCAACAAAATGCAATCTCCCTACGGCAATCACTTTCCCAGAATCATCAACAATCATTCTATGCAAACAGACAGAT
Organism: Fidelibacterota bacterium; assembly: GCA_014381725.1. Classification (GTDB taxonomy): domain Bacteria; phylum Fidelibacterota; class Marinisomatia; order SCGC-AAA003-L08; family JACNLC01; genus JACNLC01. Next base: position 28,013 of record JACNLC010000052.1, read on the forward strand.
TCATTATCGTCTATTTCACTTCCACGCGGTTGATTCCAAGGCTTGCGTAAAATCCTCCATCGAAGATTGTAATATTCTTCAAACTCTATTTTTGTTTTTGGGGTGATTATTTTCAAATTGAACTAAACTGGATTTCTATTGATTACCACCAAATCTGTTTCCCATTTTCGATTGTGAAAATTCGTTCTTCTTTTCTAGAGTCTTTTTCAACAAGCCAATATAAACAACCAATGGGAACATTCTCAAAGAGCATTGGTTGTTTGGATGCAATTTTCGAACCTAGAGAGATCCACTCATCATTCCAATAAAAGAATTCATACTCTTTTTCTTCTTTCAAAAAAGTGATAATTTTCCCTTCAGTTGCTTGTGCAATTGTTTTTTGAGTAGTTGATACTAAACTTATATCGTGGATAGAATTCTTATCTAATGTCAATTCAGTTAAAGCCCCATTATTCTGAAGAATAAATGGATTATCCGCTTGAATCAATTCCTCATCAATATAGAACATCGGTAAATATGCAATATCGACTCCCATATCGGAAAACAGCACAGAATTATCAACTATTTCTGACCAATGAATCGCCTTCCAATCACCAGAATTGAAGACACATAAATATGCAAACCGAACACTATCAGGAATTTCTGAAAACTCTAATCTAACATCTGAAACGGAAGTATATTGTTTAGTTACATCAGTATAATATTTCCCAGACAACCAACCAGGTGCTTTTTCCCACTCTTTGAGTTTGAATGCAAGGTTATCATATTGTTTAGAATAAGTTTTTCTATAAGCTTTTGCCATTTTTGTTCGGAGTTTATAAGTAGTCGGATCGCTCTCGCACCCCATAAAAGGTATTGCTTCTCCATCGGGAGTTAGTATTGCATTCCAAGCGTGATTATTGCCAGTATCTGCCCAATGTGGTGTATAATCACTTGTTACTGGAATCCCATTTGCTCGCATTGCATAAATAGCTAAATTTGTCATATCTTCGCATCGTCCCAGTCCTGTTTTGCACATTTCTGAGTAACCTTGATCAGTTGGATGTAGATAAAAACGAGGATCAAATTTAAACCAAGATTTAATATCCTGATTGATAAATTTTGCTACTTCAATCAAGTCATTTGAATCTTTAAGTTCAGATGAAATTCCAGTATATTTAGTTTGTAATTCTTTTCTCCAATGCTCTATAGGTTCATTACTTCCACGATATGGTAAAATGTTTTCTTTAAAGTCATTATAAGTAATATTTTTCGACCAAGTACTTTCTTCCCAAGACTTGAATGCAAACTCGATATTTTCGATAAGTAACTCAGAAGTAATTGTTTCCAAATCCAAATCCAATTTCAATCTGCCATAATGTAACTCCCCAAACTCATCTTCAATCTGATTTAGTTTGACAATGATTGAATCATAATTATCATAATCGAGAACATTGAATTCAATTTCTGTTTCTGTTGAATCAAAAAAGCCAACCTCAGAATAAAGATGATCCTCCATATTACCAATTAGATAATACAAAGCATCCAATTGTAATGAATCACCTTTTGTCTTAAAGTGATGAATTGCGTTTAGTAATTCCGACTTGTTTCCTTTTGCTTTAACTAAATTTTCTCTTACAGCTTTTGGATATGAATTTGAATAGCACAGAAGAAAAAGCGATACAACTACACTAATAAATATAATAATTTTCTGATTTTTCATTCTTATTTTGCTTTCATAGCTGGATTTGAACCAGATTTAGCGGAACATTCTTCCCAAAGAAAACACCAATCGCACAACCTAGATTCCTTCGGATAGAAATTACTTAAATTATTAGATGTTATTATTATCTCATCAACTTTTTCGACTAATTGTTTTTTAATATTAAGAATATCAGATTCAGAATGTTTTACGCAAACCTCAATTCCCTTTCTTAGATAGTGCCATTTCAATACAACTTCATCGACTTGCTCAAAATGTTGCTCAATTGCAATTTGGTACATTGCAAGTTGTAAATCTTTCTGTGCGGCCTTTTGCATTTTTGTCCTTTTACCAGTTTTATAATCGTGGATAACAAACTTACCTTTTGAAGGTTGATCCAAACGATCAATGACTCCTTTAAACAAATATTTCCCATCAATAGTAAACTCAAGTAACAACTCAGTCTCAACCACTTTTTCAGAAAATATCGGGCCATACTTGTTATAATAGTTAGACAAGCATCTTTTACCGGTTGTATAAAGTTCGTCTGTAGTACAACGATAATTTGGAATATGAATTTTGTCATGCCAATTTTCTACCCAGATTTCATCATAAGTTCTACATATTCTGTCGAAAGTGATATAAGGTTTTGCACGGTTTTGTGGATTGTACAACCACTCAAGAGTTTCATGAACACATTTCCCCATATAAGCTTCAATGCTCTCTTGTTCTTTTCTAAGTCCGTCAATATATACTATTTTAAATTGTTCTTTGCAAGTTTTGAATGTACTTAATCCAGAAAATGAAAAGTGATTATCTAATGATAAAATTGATTTTTGCTTCATACTACCATACCCCTTGTATTAGTCTAAACTCTCCAAATCCGTTATCCTTAAATATGAATTGACGATTATCAGGATATGTCCAAATTTGATAAATAGCAGTGCTACTTCTGCGGGTTGTTTCTACATTGTCTGGTTGACCGTGTACAATAAATATTCTTCCTCTGTCAGTTCTCCAACCAGTTCCAAATGTTGAGAAATGCTGATTTGCTTCTTCTACACGATTATAGAATTCTTCCATTAACTCGTTTTTATCTGTATCAGGAGATGGATCTTTCTTTTTCCAATAATCAACAATGAATAATTTTTGCTCCATTTTGCTTAATTTTTCTAATTTTTTAAATTCTACATCGGATAAAATTAGAGCAATAATTCCAACAGCTTCATCAATGTCTATCAGAAATTTGTCCATACCATGGCGTTTAATGAAAACTGATATTTCCTTTACACTTTCCATCAATTTTAACTGGATTTTCAGTTTCCCACTCCAATTATTTTCTAATGGTATTGGAAGTAAACAAAATTCTTCTAATTTAATATCAGAAATTTTGAGTGAATCAAATAGTAATTCTTCTTCACCAAACATAACTGAATAAGACAAATTTTCATCAATTAATTCTTCAGAGATTTGGAACTTGCAAAAGAGAGTATCAATATCATCTTGGAACCTAGGTCCAACAAAACGTAGTGAATCATTTTGTTTAGTCAATGGAATAACATCACTCATTATTTCAAATTGTTGAACTAAGATATTCTGATTAACATTCCATTGATGTCGGCTATCGGTATCTTGAACATTTAGTGATAAACGATACTCGCCCTCTGGTTGACAAAATGTTGTAAAAGTGCTGATAGTTTTTTTTCTATTCCGTGTATCATCATAAAATTCCTCTTCGACATTCTCATTCCAACTATAATTATATACTTGCAAATTTGAGTTTAAATCAGTTACAGTTAGAGAAAGTTCAATTTCGGCAAAGAAACGATCTTGTTTTTTTGTGAATACTAAATAATCATACGGAATAAAAGCATAAAGTGAAATATCAAATTCATCCTGTGATTCATTAATCAATGTGTGAGAATACAACTTAATTTTAGATCGTTCTTCATTCTTCTTAAAACTAAAAGGAATGCTACAGCTCCACAAAAGAACTAAAATAATTATGAAATATCTAATTTTCATTTTGATGATATCTACTCCAATTGTAGAAAGCTATTCCATTGTTCGTGCCAAACCAAACCCAGTCTTCATCGCAATCTATTGTATAAATCTTTTGTCCGGGTATTCCATCCTCGTTTGTGTAAACCCATTCTCCTCCAGTTTTCAAGTTCAGTAATAGAACTTCATCAATCGAACTTATCCATACGAAATCCCCAGATAATGCAAAATCAACAACTTTATTGTGTAAAAGCTGGATTTTATCTTGTGGATTTATCTTCCACAATTGTCTATCAGAAGCAAGAACAATGTCTTCCTCTACTTTAACTTGTCTAATAAATTTATCTGAGAGAAATTCCCATTTTGATTTGGTTAAATCTTCTCGATATAAACCACCTTCTGATGCTATATACAAAAATCCACCTGAAATTTCTAAATCATATATTTCTAAATCACGAAATAATTGAAACCTATCCTCTTCGAGTGAAACGACAACATTCCCAATTGTAGAAAATTCGTTTATTCCACGAGCTGTAGCAATATAAATTGAATTTTCAATTTGCACCATATCCCAAACAGAACTATCTAATAACCCTCGGCGAACATGAACATTTTGCCATTCCCTTTTTCTTATATCCAAAATCAACAAACCATCCATCGTTCCAATATAAAGGAAATCTCCAGAACGAAAAAAACAATTAACATTTGTGTTTTGGATACTAACGGACTCATCTGAATAATAATATTTCCACTCGTTTTCATCTTCAATCCATTGAGTCAAAAACATATTGTGATTATCAATAACTGCACCTTTTCTACGATATTCGCTATCAGCAAACCACCATTCTCCATTATTCTTGTCTTCAAATATTTCCGTAATAAATTTTTGCCCTGGTCCAATACTAACCATAGTGAATCTATTAGAATAATAAGGTTTCTTTAAAATGTCACCAAAGATTGTACCAAACCACTCATTTCCTTCTGAATCAATCATTGAAACAGTTACTTGATGATTATCAAATCGTCTTTTGGAAAACATATTCTCTTGCGATTGATTTTCCAAAAATCCAATATCTCTAGAATTTTCTCCACTTTGACCAAATCTTGAGTAACCCCAATTAATCATATTTACATCAATCATTTCATCTTCTTCTAGATACTTAATCTCTCCAGTAAATGGATCAACTGGAACGATATATGAAGAAGTTTTAATATAAACATAATCACCATTACTACCGATATCTTCAACATCCAATGGATGGATAGTATTAAAATTTGTATCGTGTATTTCGTTCCATCGTGTTGCTAATGATGATTTGTAATTGATACCATCTTTATGTACAATCCAAAAGAAATCTGTGTAAGAATCATAATAATAATGGTAAATCTTCTTAGATGGTAAATATCTAGATGAAACATGATCATATACAATTTCTTTTGTTGTTCTGTCATACTCGTAAATACCATTATCCGAAGCAAAATAAATTTTGAATGGAGTTTCTGCAATTGCATTAATTGTGCCGGGATGAGATAGAATATACCAATCATCTTCTTGATAAATATAATTTTGAGAATACGTAATTGTGAGTAATAGACTTATGTACATAACTAAACTACAATTCCTAAATAAATGCAAGAAATTCATACTTAACCTAATTGAAATTCTTTTTTTTAAGTAAACTCTTGCCAGTCATTGCTTGGGGTTGCTTTAGATTAAAATAATCTAAAATTGTCGGAGCGATATCGGCTAATTTTCCGTCTCCTCTTAATGCAATATCAGTTTTTGGTGAATCAACAATAAATGGAACTGGAAATAATGTATGAGCTGTATATGGTTCACCAGTTTCGGGATTTGACATCATTTCTAAATTCCCATGATCTGATGTTAAAAATATAGTCGCATCCTTTAGTTTCGCTTGTTCAATGACCAACGCTAGACATTCATCAACAACTTCGATTGCTTTGATTCCAGCAGGCAGAATGCCAGTATGTCCGACCATATCAGGATTGGCGTAATTCAAAATAATGGTTTCAAATTTATCTGATTTAATGGCATCTATCACTTTTTCAGTAACTTCATAAGCACTCATTTCTGGTTGTAAATCGTAAGTTGCTACTTTGGGAGATGGAATCATTATCCGTTCTTCTCCTGGGAATATATGTTCATCACCTCCATTCAAAAAATATGTAACATGTGCATACTTTTCAGTCTCAGCGATTCTGAGTTGACGATATCCTTCTTTAGATAAAACTTCCGGAAAAATATCAGCCAATTTCACAGGAGGAAATAGCACTGGAAATTTAAATGAATCTTGATATTCGGTCATGCTTACATATTGAATTTCTATATTTTTTGTTTTAAATTCATTAAAATCTGTTTCAGTAAAAGCTGTAGATATTTCTCTCATTCTATCTGCACGAAAGTTGAGGGCTAAAACACCATCGCCGTTATTAATGTTCTTGAATTTTCCAATTATTTTTGGAGTAATGAATTCATCTGTAATACTATCTTGATAGGAATTTTCAATAGCTGATATCGGATTATCAAATCTATCTCCTTCACCAAACACCATTAACCGATACCCTCTTTCAACACGATCCCATCTTGTATCTCTATCCATTGTGAAATATCGTCCGCAGATTGAAGCAATTTCCCCAATTCTGATTTCATCAAGATAATTTTGCAAATCTTTGATATAGTTTTTTCCACTATTTGGAGGTGTATCTCTTCCATCCATTATTGCGTGAATGGATACATCTTTTAGTCCAAAGTCTTTTGCTGCTTTTATAATATATTTCAAATGGTCAATATGACTATGAACTCCTCCATCACTTATCAAGCCCATTAAATGTAGAGTAGATTTTTGATTTTTGATTTTGGTAAATAGGTTAACTAATACCGGATTGTTTCGAAGAATATCTTGTTTGATATCATCATTTATTCTAACCAAATCTTGTTTGACGATTCTTCCTGCACCAATGTTTGTATGCCCAACTTCAGAATTACCCATAACTCCATTTGGCAAACCAACTGCATTGCCAGATGTTTCTAGAAGAACCATCGGTTTACTAGATATTAGCTCGTCCAAATTTGGTGTGTTAGCTAAAGCATAAGCATTGGATTTTTTTTCATCTCGTATTCCAAAGCCATCGAGAATTATTAGGATAAATTTAAGCACTTAATCTAATATCCTTCTTTTTGTTGACTTAAATTTATAACATTTTTGAGTTTATATTGATTGTTAAATCAAATTTATGAATGGATTCTGACTTTATGACCTTCACAACGAAAACGCCCACCTGAAAAACGTTGGCGGACAAGCCGAAGTTACGAACTTGTTTTATTTCGTTTGTTCGTTGTTTATTTTTTCCAACTATTCAACATCTAACATCCAATATCCAACCTAGTTTACCTCTTAATTCTAAGTCCTTCATCTTCAAATATGAATATCCACGATGCTAGTTTGCCAATATCGATTGGTTCGTCAATTTTCCAGTATTTAGTACCGTGGTGAAAACGAGAGCTGGAATCTTCAACAGGTAATCCATTTACATAATTCACAATATCAGAAATCCTAGATTTCCATAATTCCATATTGCTTTCACGGAGGTCTATCCAACCTGCATTTGCCCAATTGTTAAATTGGTTTGAGTTATACTTGATTTGGTTCTTATCCAACTGCACAGGGATTTTAACTGATGGACCTCGAAGTAGATTCTTTCCGTTATTTAACAAAATCGGTATCCCAATAGAAATCGCTTCAACTCTTAATTTGTTGTTCTCCAATACTTCCTTTTGAAGCAATTCTGATAATTCTGCATCAGATTTCTCATTAACATCGTTAATGGTTCCACAAACATTTTTCAACAATTGTGCTTCGTAAAGGAGTTTAGATAATCTAGGAGGTCCAAGAATCTCGAATGCTACGCTTTCCACATTATTTTCTGTTTCTAGCCGTTTCATTTCTTCAATAGCATCATGTCGCATATAACCAGCACGATAGGTTGGCCCCATCACTGCATTATCTAGTGCATTAACAATATCAGAGCCAGTATTACCTCCAATGAGTTCTAAAATCACATTATCTGCAATTTCTTCTGGAGTTACAAACTCCATTTGTCCAGCAGTTGTTATTGCTTCAAATTCTCCCCTAGAAAAGATTCCATTCTCGCCTGTATCAATGTAAATTGATTTTAGCGTATCATTTTTTGATTCCCATTTTCCGTGTCCATTAAACGAAAATTGTCCGCTTAATTCTTCAGAATTTTCTGCTTTACAATCGAATAACTCTACTGGTCGCCCATGCTTTTTGATTTCACCATAATTGATTGCTTTCCACGCAATTGCGGCAGCTGGTTTAATTTCCTTCACAATAGGGCCGTCAGGAGTTCTGCCTGCCAAAAATAATAATAGAGTATGAGCACCAGCAAGTGAAGTTTTACTCAGTAAAACACGCGATGGTTTCTCTTCACTATGTGTGTATGGAATATTGAGTCCCATTCCACCAGTGCCCGTTGTCCCAATTTTAAGATAAACATTGGTTTTATTTTGCATCATACTAGCGTGCAAAATCTGAATATGCCGAATAATTTGTGGAATGTATAAAGTCGATAGCATTTTCTCAACTTCTACTCCAAGTTCATCTGTTAATTTGCTAGAATCTTGTGCTTTTTTTAACTCTTTCTTTAGATTGTAATATCCAGTATAAATATCTTGATAAGCTAATCCTGTAGCAGAATTTACTGAGTCAATAATAATATGTGGTTTATGTTTGTTCAATAAGTAGTTAATTGAAGATGATGTAAGTTTTTCATCATCTAATCCTTCCATTACATCTTCGAGTATCTGTTTGCGATAAATCGGATTATTTAAGATTTCATCACGAGGTAAATCTTTTAGACTTCTTCGAACAAAAATATTTCCCCACTCTGGAGTAAATGTAACTTCAGGAGCTTCTTGTGATAGTTGTAAACAAGCATCTTTTGCTTCATTTTCTTTCAACGAAATTACAATAATTTCTTTAGGTTTATATTCTGATAACCGACGGATGACAGCCATTCCAACGAGTCCCCACCCACCTAATATTAATATGCGTTTTCCTTTAATATCCATTTTTATTTCCTTTCTTTAAGCTCAAAGCAATTAGCAAAGAGCATATAGTTAAAATCTTTTACAACAATTCAATTCTACTTCTATCCAACATTTGCGCAAATTCCTAACGCTATTGAGTTCAATCTCGCTTCCATTGTGTCCGAACGAGATAGAAGAATAACTGGTGATTTTGCTCCAAGTATAATTCCACCACCTTGCACTTCACCCAGTCCCATTAACGATTTTACAACAAAATTAGTAGTAGTAATATTCGGACCAATAAAAATATCCGTTTTGCCTGCAATTTTAGAGTGAATACCTTTTCTTTCTGCGGCTTTTTGAGAAATCGCAACATCCAAGGCAACTGGTCCTTCAATTGTGATAGATTTATCATTTTTATACCGCTTAACTGTTTCATCCGCAATTATTGTTTCTGGTATTTTTGGATTAACTTTTTCTATCAAAGATAATATAGCAATATGAGGGTGAGTAATTCCCAAAATATTCGCTAAATCTACTGCATTTTGAATAACAGAATCCAAAATTTGTGGAGTTAATATCGGATTTACACCACCATCGGTCATCAGCATCAATCTATCGTATGAAGTCGGTTTGACAACCGCAATGTGAGATAATCTTCTATTGGTTCGAATTCCAAATTCAGGATTTAAAACAGCTTTAAGTATTGTGGCTGTATCAACATCACCTTTCATCAAAAGTTGGACTTTCTTCTCACTAATCGCTTGGACTGCTAAATTGGCTGCTTGAATGTCGTTGTCATCTTCGAAAATTACTGGTGGCGTAATCCAACCAAGTTTTTCAGCTTCTTTAAGTGCGGAAAATATGTAATCCTGTTTCGGATTAACCACGCCAATTGAAATTGGTTCAATCAAAGAAATATGTTGATATAATTCTTCAAATGATCGAATCATACATAATCCTTTGCTGTTTCAGTTTCTGATAGCACACGCATTGCTCCTCTAGCTAATGCTTCTAGTTCAAACGACCCGGGAAACACAAAGTACTTCTCGATAAATTTTAGATATTGCAATAAATTATCTTTAAATTGTTCAGATTTAACTAAAGCACCTGTCAAAATCAAAGCATCAACATCACCTTGTAATGCGGTGTATTGACTGCCAATTTCTTTGGCAATTTGATAAATCATAGCTTTGTAGATGAGTCGAGTCTCTTCATCATTAGGAAGTTGGTCTTCTACCTCGCGTAAATCTTTAGTATTCAGATATCCCATAAATCCACTTTTATGAGATAATAAATCTGCAATTTCCTGTCTTGATAACTGCTTATCGAATACTAACTCCATCAATCCTGAAATTGGCATTGCACCGGCTCTTTCTATAGAAAAGGGTCCCATTCCAAACAACGCATCGTTTACATCCAGTATTTTACCACCAACTACTGAAGCAACTGAAATACCGCTACCCAAATGGGCTACAACAAACCGACTTTTTGCCAAATCCACTTGTAATTTTTTAACAGATTTCCGAACACAATGCTTAATGTTAAGTGCGTGGCTTCGACTCTTGCGTTCAATCCCAGGAACGCCTGAAACTCTTGCTTTATCAACCATTTCATCAGTAGTTACCGGGTCAACTATAAATGAAGGAAGATTCTTCTCTATTGCAAAACGATGTGCTAAAATAGCTCCCAAATTTGACGCGTGGTTGGAATATTTACAACTTCTGTAATCATCTAACATTGTTTCAGATATCTTGTAAACACCACCTTCCAGCGGTTTAAGTGGACCACCACGACCAACAACTGCATCTATTTTTTCGATTGATGAAATTAGTGGTTTGATTATGTTGAATCGCGATTCTTCTTGTTCGGAAAGATTAGATGATAGCGGTTTTTGGGTATGGTCAATTTCCTTACGCCAGATTTCTCTTGAGTTCTCAAAATATCCAATTTCGGTCGTTACAGACCCGGGATTAATTACTAGAAAAAAGAATCCAAACCCTCCTATTATGATTTATGAACAAAGAACATCGAGTAAAGAATCTTGATATTATTTTACTTATCAAATCCAAAATCGTTAGTCCTTGCTCGATATTCATTTTATCCATCATTCTTAACTCACATCTTACAGATTGTAAGTCAAGTTCGATTTAGTTTTTTACTTATACAAACTCGCCAACGAGTTCTGCTCCCTTGAGCAGAGCTTTTTCGTTGAGTGGAATTAAATGATGGTGTCTTTCTGGAAGAACTTTTTTAAGTGCTTCCAAAATTGATTCATTTTTTACTACAGAATTTAAAGCTAAAAACGCTCCCAAAATAATCATATTCATAGTTTTAGGATTATTCAATTTATTCGCTTCAACAACAGCTGGAATTTTATAAGTTGATATATCATCCCGAGTTGAAGGATTCATAATATTGTTCGCTTCATATAAAATGTGACCACCAGGTTTTACCGCTGATTCAAATTTATCCATCGAAGGTTGATTCAAAATAATTGCAGTATCAAACTGATTGATTATTGGAGAACTAACTCTATCATCTGAAACTACAACAATACAATTCGCAGTTCCACCACGCATTTCTGGTCCATAGCTTGGCATCCAAACGACTTCTTTATCTTCAACCATTCCGGCGTAAGCGAGTGTCATCCCCATTGACAAAACTCCTTGTCCGCCAAATCCTGCGATAATGAGTTCTTTATTCATTATTTTCCCTCCTTTGGTGGAGTTTTAATATCACCCAATTCATAGAAATCAAACATATTGTCTGCCATCCATTCGTTTGATTGAATCGGGGTCATTTTCCAACCAGAAGGACAATTAGAAACAATTTCCACAAAACTAGTTCCTCCTTTGCCTTCTATCTGATATTTGAAAGCATTCATTAGTGCTTTTTTAGTTTTACGAACTGCCTTTGCAGTGTGAACCGACTGACGAGTTACATAATATGCTCCCTCCAAAATAGCCAACATATTTGCGATTTTCAATGGATGACCCATTAAATCGAGATTTCGTCCTTCAGGACTTGTAGAAGTTTTTGCACCTTCTAGTGTTGTCGGAGCCATTTGACCACCGGTCATTCCATAAATTCCGTTATTAACAAAAATTATAACTATATTTTCACCACGGTTAACAGTATGAATAGTTTCTGCAGTTCCAATTGCAGCTAAATCTCCATCACCTTGATATGTAAACAAAATTTTATCGTTGAATATTCGTTTGATTCCAGTTGCGCAGGCAGTTGCTCTTCCGTGAGCTGCTTCTTGCATATCCACATTCAAATAGTTATAAGCTAACACGGAGCAACCAACAGGAGCAATTCCAATAGTTCTGTCGGTAATGCCCAGTTCTTCTACCACTTCCATTATCAACCGATGAGCAACAGAATGTCCACATCCCGGACAATAATGGTTTGGAACATCAAATAAAATACTCGGTTTTTCCCATACTTTTTCCATATTTTCTGTTTTCTTAAAAGTTGGAGTTGAAATTGTATTTTCAGCCACTGTTACACCTCCATTTTTGTTTTTGTGTGAGCAGAATATAACTCACGAATTTTAGATAAAATGGCATCAGGTTGAGGAATCATTCCACCCATTCGACCGTAGAAATCAACCGATACTTTTCCGTTTACAGCAAGTTTAACATCTTCTAACATCTGCCCAGCATTCATTTCAACTACGAGCATTCCTTTAACTTGGTCAGCCAATTTATTCAAAATATCATACGGATAAGGATATAAAGTAATTGGTCGAAGAAGACCAACTTTAAGTCCTTCTTCCCTAGCTAATTCTAGTGCTTTGTGACAAACTCTTGAAGATAATCCAAATGCAACAATCAAGAAATCAGCATCTTCCGTTTCAATAGTTTCATAACGGACTTCGTTTTTTTCAATTTCTCTATATTTTTTCTGAAGTTTGAGGTTGATTTGTTCCATTTGTTCGGACTGTAAGTGAAGAGAAGTTATCACATTTTGCTTGCGACCATTTTCTCTCCCGGTAGTTGCCCAAGGTTTATCAACTAAATGTTCATCCAAATTATATTCAGGAAATTGAACAGATTCCATCATTTGTCCAAGTGCTCCATCGGTAAGAATCATAGTTGGAGTTCTATATTTATCTGCAAGGTCAAATCCCAAATAAGTAAAATCAGCCATTTCTTGAACACTATTCGGAGCTAAAACAATCATTTTGTAATCACCGTGCCCACCACCTTTTACTGCTTGAAAATAATCGCCTTGTGAAGGTTGAATGGTTCCAAGTCCTGGTCCACCTCGCATTACATTAACCAAAAAACAAGGAAGTTCTGCGCAGGCAATGTAGGAAATTGCTTCTTGCATCAAACTAAATCCCGGACCACTGGTGCTTGTCATTGTTCTTGCACCTGCACCGGAAGCGCCATAAACCATATTTATTGCGGCAACTTCGCTTTCCGCTTGGACAAAAGCACCACCTCGTTTTGGAAGTTCACTAGACATATATTCCAATAATTCAGATTGAGGAGTAATCGGATATCCGTAATATCCCTGAACACCGGCACGAATCGCCGCTTCTGCGATTGCCTCGTTCCCTTTCATTAATAATTTTTTACTCATAATTATCCTTTAATTTCTAAACACTAACGGTCTGTATTTTTTCTACTGATTTACTTTTTTTCTTAAGATTCTCTCTATATACTGTGATGATAGCTTCAGGACAAACTAGTGCACAATTAGTGCAACCTGTACAAGTGTCGTTTGTCATCTCGGCATAACGATATCCTTTTTGATTAATTTTATCTGAGAGAACTAATGTGTCTTGCGGACATTCGTGAACACATAAATCACATCCTTTACAATACTCGATTTTTATCGAGACAAATCCTTTTACTTTTGCCATAAAATATTCCTTTATAGTGAAAATTTCATTACTAATATAAGATTGTAATTTACGATTGTTCCGATATGTATTGTTGGATTTTTTGGATGATTTATATATCTATTAAAATCTAATTTATTTTTGTCAGTGATTGACTAATATCACAATATCTCTCTTAAGTCAGATTTACTTTGTCTTTACCAAGTTGAATTCCCGCTTTTTGGGACCATCTTAGATGGATTCCACCGTGTTAATCTGGATTTGCAGGATGAGTTGATTTTCAAGATTATCAAAAAGTTTTTCATCTTGTTCATAGTTTAATCCTGCCTGCCCGGTAAGGAGCTTGCGACTGTACAGGGATTATGACTATTTTTACATTGTATTTTCTATATACTCTCCAAAAGCTAAGGAACTAGTCAACCCTGGGCTTTCTATTCCCAACAGACTTATCCAACCATCATCCTGTTGTTTTATAACAAAATCTTTTTGAGGCTCATTCTCTTCATAAAGTTTCGTTCTAATTCCAACCATATCAGGAATTATTTCATAGTCTTTAAGCGATTTCCAGTATTGCTCTACATTTTCTCTAAAAATATTTTCTACATTGTCAAACTGTGAATAATTTTCTACATTGTCCTCCAAATATACAGCATCTGGTCCCAATTTTACTTCTCCATTTAGTCCAGTAATTGTATGAATTCCTAAAAATGTTTCAGTTGGCAACGGATAAACAAGATGATTTAAAGTATTTCGTGCATCTGGCACCTGAAAAAAATGCCCTTTACAAAAATGGATTCTTTCGTCAACTTGATATCCTGCTTTTTGAGAGACTTCATCGGCATACAGTCCAGCTGAATTTACCACTTTTTGAGTAGTAATTTTGGTGAGTCCTTCTTGCATAGACTTCAAAGTAAGTTTGAATCCGTTAGAAATTTTATGGGATGAAAGGAATTTTGTTTCTGGAAGAAAATGACCACCTAACATTTTGAATTGAGCTAAGAGGACATCCATCAAACGATCTGCAGATACTATTCCGGATTCTTCACTAAATATCGCTTTAACACAATTGATATTTGGTTCAATTACTCTTACTTCTTCTTGAGTTAGGGTTGTAAGTCCTTCGACTCCTTTTTCTATTGCATTGTTGAAAAGTGAATCTAATTTATCAATTTGAGAGTTATCTGTAGCAACAATAAGTTTCCCTATTTTTTTGTGGGGAATTCCATGTTTTTCCAATAATGGATATAGTAATCTTCTACCTTTAATACATAATTTGGATTTTAGCCAATTCTTCGGATAATAAATTCCTGCGTGGATAACTTCGCTATTTCTACTAGATATTCCTTGTCCGTGTTTGGAATTTTTCTCGATGACCACAATTGACCAATTAGGATATTTTCTTATAAAATATTCACCTATCGCCAAACCAACAACACCGGCTCCGATAATGACTAAATCAAAGTTTGGTTTATCACTTTTTTCCATTTATAAAATATACTATTTCCACTTCTCCATTTTACTTCACCTGTCTTTGCCTTTCAAACAAAATTGCACTAACCGAAGCCGATACATTGAGTGAGTTAATCTTTCCTTTCATCGGAATTGTTGCTAAGAAATCGCAATCTTTTAAAACTGCTTTGCGGATTCCTTTCCCTTCACTCCCAACCACAATTGCAATTTTTCCTGAATAATCAATTTGATGCCACTGTTTTGCTGAAATACTATTCTCTAAACCAACAATCCAAAATCCATCATCTTTAAGTTGTTTCATCAAATTTCTAATGTTTACAACCTTGAAAATCGGTAAATGAATAAATGCTCCTTGACTAACTTGCAAAACGGTATTCGTAATACCTGCGCTATGATGCTCCGGAATAGCAATTCCTTCAATTCCAGCACATTCTGCAGTTCGCATTATTTGACCTAAATTCTGTGGGTCTTCAATATTATCAGCAATTAGTATGCAGATATTGCCTTTAGCATTTTTGAATGATGGCACATTTTGCACAACTTTACCATCAAAATGGACGACAACTCCCTGAGTTCGTAATCCTTTATATTTTTTCAGAAAAGTTTCTTTATCTAAAACTTGAACTTTCCCCTGATGAAGTTTAATGCTTGATTGGATTCGTTTTTCGATAATTGCTTTACTATCTTTTTGCAGATGGATGGAATGTATGGAAAATCGCTTTGTTTTAAGGATTTCTGTAACTCCATTCAGCCCGTAAATCATAAATCCAAATGATTCAGTTGATTTCTTGTTTTTGTATTTTGATTTTTGTCTCATATAATATTCTGTAATTTAGTATTCAGTTACTATTCGTATATTTCACCGCAGATAATGATACCTAAATTTATGATTTTCAAGGTAGTTTTTCTTAATAAATATGTAAATTGTTATGAGTTCAACACAAATAATAAGAATTGATAAATGGCTGTGGGCAGTGAGGATTTACAAAACTCGCTCGATGGCGACTGATGCGTGCCATTCTGGAAAAGTGAAAATTGGCGGTAAAAGCGTAAAACCATCTCGACAAATTAGAATTGGTGAAATCATATCTGTTCAGAAAGATTATGTAAAAAGGCAATATAAAGTCCTAGGATTAATTGAAAAACGAGGTTCTGCTAAAATTGCTTCAGAAAATGTTGAAGACATCACACCTGAAGAAGAACTTATAAAATTGAAAACTGCAACATCAATTCCTGTAGCAAAACGAGAAAAGGGTAAAGGGCGACCAACTAAAAAAGAACGACGACAAATGGGAAATATCAAATGGTAGCCAAACAATTATTAGGCGAACTTAGGAAGAAATTTTCAGCTAAACAAAATCCAGATATCGCAAAAGGTCAGCAATCATATATGAAATCTGAAATGCCATTTTGGGGACTTCAAACTCCTGCACGGAGAAAAATCTATCCTCCAATTTTTAAAAAGTATGCTCCGCAAACAAATTCAGATTACAGAAAAATCATCATTTATATATTTGAGAATGCAAAATATCGCGAAGAATGGTATGCTGGATTTTCTTATGCTCAACAATTTATGAAATATATCATCGAAGAAAATGTAGATTTATATTTGGATTTGGTTCGTATTACTCAATGGTGGGATTTAGTTGATGGAATTGCCACTAATCTCATCGGACCTGCTTTACAAAATTGTGAAAATATGCACACTTACCTGAATAATTGGATTGTTGATGAAAATATGTGGGTTCGTCGAACTGCAATTTTAACCCAACTAAATTACAAAACCGAAACTGATTTTGATTTACTATCAACATTAATAACTAAAACTTGGCACGAAAAGGAGTTTTTTATTCGGAAAGCTATCGGATGGGCATTGCGACAATATTCTTATATTTCATCTGAATCTGTAATCGATTTTATCAATAATAATCAAAATAATTTGTCAACATTATCTAAATCTGAGGGATTAAAAGCTCTCAAACGAAAAGGAATAATTTAATGAAATATCACAAAATAGGATTAATTTTCGTTCTACTTTTAACATTAAACTGCAGTTATTTTACTCAACACGGACGAGCTTTAAATCGAGCTCAAAAAGCATATCAAACCGGGAGCTATGACACTGCTGTATCAGAATGCGTTTATTCACTCAAAAATAAACCTGACTATGAAAAAGCTCTACAATTGATGGATGTTGTGTTTCCTGTCGCAGTTAGAACTCATCACAATAAAATTGAACGATTAGAATCATCTTCCGAGAAGTTTACCTGGGATAAAATTGTAACTGAATATCAGCGACTTATTCATTTAGTAGATTTAGTAAATTCTCTACTTACTCCTCAAGTTGAAACTTGGAAATTTAAAGCTGGAGTAATGGATTACTCAACTCTTATAATCTCCGCAAAAAACAAAGCATCTGAAGTTCATTATCTTGAAGGTAAGAAACTGATGTTACAGGATTCAAGAGATTCATACAAAAAAGGAGCTGCTCATTTCAAAACTGCTCAGGAGTTTACTTCAAACTATAAGGATTCTGAATCACTTTATGATGAATGTCGCAAATCCGCCTTGATTCAGATTGCAATTCTACCGTTTGAAAATAAATCCGGAAAGAACAAGTATAACGGAATTGGAGAAACTCTGACAAACGAAATCATATCTAAGTTACTCGCGAATGGCGAAGTAATGGAATTTATAGATATTGTAAGCAGAGACCAGCTGAATTTGATAATTGAGGAACAAAAGTTTTCTCATTCGGGTTTGGTTGATGATGATTCTATGATTGAATTGGGAAATATTCAAGGAGTTCATCATTTGATAATTGGCGATGTAACTCAAGTTATGGCTACCAAGCCTAAACGCTCGAAGGACAAGCGAAGAATTACGCGAGATGTTGTGATTGACAAAGAAACTTACAAAGACAATAAAGGTAAAACAAAAAAGCGAAATATTTATGGGAAAGTCCACGCGACTTTAACTATTCACGAAATTGTTGTAGATGCTACTGTTACTGCGTCTTACCAAATTATTGATGTTGAAACTTCAAAAATATTATCTTCAGATAATTTAACTGGAACAGCACATTTTGAGCATAATTGGGGAACTTATAGAGGAGATAAACGAGCGTTAGGATATCGAGAAAACTCTTTAGTCAGAGAAAAAGAAATTGCTCCTCCATCCAAAGAAGAAATGATACTCCGCGCAGGAAACAAATTATCTGATAAATTGATTAATTCGATTACTGATGAGCTGAAGTGAATTTCCTATCATAAGCAAAAATTAGATCAGAATACGCTGATAAAATCTGAGATTATGTAACTTCAATTCCTTTTTTGAGGATTTTTGTAATTTGATTATTTCCGAGCCAATAAGGGATTTCTTCTAGTGAATTGAGATTCCAAAATAGTAAATCTGCTTGATAACCAATTTGGACACAACCAATTCTGTCTTCTCTATTCAACGATTTTGCTGCAATATAAGTAACTCCTTTGAACGCTTCTTCAATTGTCAATCCACAGTGTAAAACAGCTAAAGACATAGCAATAGTTAACGATTGTAATGTAGAAGAACCTGGATTAAAATCTGTAGCAATAGCAACTTCACAACCGGCATCAATAATTTTTCTTCCAGGAGCATAAATGTGGTTTCCTAAAAACAATGTTGTTCCAGGAAGCAATGTTGCAATCACATTATTCTTTGCCATTGCTTCTATACCATCATCACTTACTGCCATTAAATGATCGGCAGAAACTGCACCAACTTCCGATGCCAACTCAGCTGCGCCTGAATTTACAAATTCATCAGCATGTAATCGTGGTTTAAGTCCGTATTTCTTAGCCGTTTCTAAAATCTTTCTCGATTGTTCGACAGTAAAATAACCAATTTCACAAAATACATCACAATATTCCGCAAGTTCATTTTCAACAACTGCAGGAATTATTTCATCACATATCAAGTTCACATATCCATCGTGGTCATCTGCAAATTCAGGTGGAAATGCATGAGCTCCTAAAAATGTAGGAATAATATCTAACTCGGATTCTTCATTCAATCGCTTAATAATTCTAAGCATTTTAAGCTCGTCGTTTAGATTAAGCCCATAACCAGATTTTGCTTCAATAGTGGTTGTTCCATTTTTGAGAAAACCATCCATACGATTATAGCTTTCACTAAATAACATATTTTCGTCAGATTGTCTAACGCCTTTTATGGATGATATTATACCACCTCCAGCTTGAGCAATTTCGGAGTAGGATTTTCCAGCTAATCTCATTTTAAATTCGCTGGCTCTATCTCCACAAAATACGGGATGAGTGTGAGAATCAATGAAACCAGGAGTTATGAAAGCTCGATTAGCGTTAACTTCATTGTCTGCTTTTTTGACTTTTTTGGCAATTTCAACTATGAAACCATTTTCTATCAAAATTTCTTTTGACGAGCTAGTTACAACTTTTTGATCTTTTTCTGACCAAGTAGCAAATGCACCTATATTTGTGATTTTAGTTTTCATATTGTCTCTTTGTCCATCATCGGAATTTTTAGATTTCTATCTTTTGCGACTGATATTGCTTTTTCATATCCAGCATCAGCATGTCGCATTACACCAGTACCTGGATCATTTGTCAGAACTCTGTTAATTCTCTCTTTCATTTGAGGAGTACCATCAGCTACAATTACTAATCCTGAGTGAATCGCTAGACCCATTCCTACACCTCCTCCGTGATGGATTGATGTCCAGCTTGTACCTCCAGCTGTGCTTAGTAGTCCGTTTAAAATTGGCCAATCTGCAACTGCATCTGAGCCATCTTTCATTGCTTCTGTTTCTCGGTTCGGAGACGCAACAGAACCTGCATCTAAATGATCTCTCCCTATCACTATTGGAGCTTTTAATTCTCCTGATGCAACCATATCGTTTATTGCTTCTCCAAATAGATTTCTTTCTCTATATCCTAGCCAACAAATTCGTGCTGGTAATCCTTGGAATTGCACTTTTTTCTGAGCCATTGTAATCCAGCGTTTTAGTGCAATATCCTCTGGAAATAACTCAAGTACTTTTGCATCAGTTTTGTAGATGTCTTCAGGATCTCCCGATAATGCTAACCAACGAAATGGTCCTTTCCCTTCGCAAAACAATTGGCGGACATAAGCAGGTACAAAACCGGGATAATCGAATGCGTTTTCTATCCCTGCATTATCTTTTGCCTGTCCTCTAAGATTATTTCCATAATCAAAAGCAATTGCCCCCATTTTCTGTAAATCAAGCATTGCTTGGCAATGAACACCCATCGATTTATATGACATTTCAATATATTTTTTCGGATTACTTTTTTGGAGTTTCATCGCTTCTACAAAAGATAACCCGTGAGGTACATATCCGTTTAATTCATCGTGGGCTGATGTTTGGTCTGTCAATATATCCGGAACGATTCCTCTTTTAACAAATTCAGGGAGGACATCTGCAGTATTCCCAAGTAATCCAATAGATAGGGCCTTGCCTTTTTCCTTTGCATCCAATGCTAATTTTATTGCATCATCGATATTATCAGTATGTGTGTCTAAGTAAGCAGTATCCAATCTTCGTTGAATACTATGTGGGTTAACTTCAACTGTGATGTTAACTCCTTCATTCATCGTTACAGCTAGAGGTTGAGCACCGCCCATCCCTCCAAGTCCACCTGTAAGAGTTAAAGTGTGTTTTAGAGTTCCACCAAAATGTTGATTAGCAACTTCAGCTAAAGTCTCATAGGTGCCTTGTAGAATTCCCTGTGTTCCGATGTAAATCCAACTTCCAGCAGTCATTTGACCATACATCATTAAACCAATTTTGTCGAGTTCTCTAAAATGCTTCCAATTAGCCCAATTTGGTACTAACATCGAATTTGATATAAGTACCCTTGGAGCCCAATTATGAGTTTTGAACACACCAACAGGTTTACCTGATTGAACCAATAGTGTTTCATCATTCTCTAATTCTTTAAGCGATTTAAGAATGGCATCGAAACATTCCCAATTCCGAGCAGCTTTCCCGTAACCGCCATACACAATAAGTTCATCTGGATTTTCTGCAACATCCGGATCTAAATTATTTTGTAACATTCGGTAAGCAGCCTCTTGGTGCCACCCTTTACACACCAACTTTATTCCTTGAGGTGATTTAACTTTACGAGAATGTGCCATATTAAATATATCTCCAAAATATTAGATTGTATAAGAAAGTACAGTAAATACTAGTGGATAATTTACGCAGATTTTAGAATTTGAAATAAAGGAATTAGTCGCTGAATGAATGCCCAAGCGCATCAAGAACAGGAATAAACCAATCTAGATTATTTTTATGAGAATCATAAGAGAATACACAGACACCGTTAAACCCATTTAATCTAGTTAAAAGCACTTTGTCAGCAGCAGATTGAGCATCTTGATTGTAAGTTGCCACACCCATCACTACTTTATCTAATTCAAAAGAAGAAAGAACTGTTTTCATTAATTGAATGTCTTGATTAAAGTACTTTATTTCTTTATAATAATTCATCGGAATCACAAAATCTACAAGGTTAGTTTTTATCCAAAATTGCCAATCTTGATACCATCTCGTTTGTGCTTTACTTATATTTGGTTTTACTGCTGCACTAAGTAAAATTTCTTTACCAGAACTATCTATATCGGATTTAATCCAACTTACAAGTTCAGAAATTTTATCAGCCCTAAATTGATTCCAAGCATTGTGCATCGAATCAACAAACGACTCTTCCCAACCAAATCTAGTACTTATAATTCCTCTAGCGATATCTAAAGGATCTATGCCATAGATTTCATCAAAATCATCTCTTCCTTCTGGGTTATATCCGTAGAAATCGTCCTGATAGCGTATATAATCCAGATGAATCCCATCAACATCATAATTATTAATAACTTCAGCATATACTGTTCGCAAGTAAGGATTTACTTCCGGGTGGGTTGGTGCTAAATAAATTCCCTCCCATTGCGGTGATTGAGGAGTACTTAAATCAATTCGCCAATCCATTTTTGAATGGTGGTTAGCCTCTGTCCACTCAGGATGTCTAAGATAGATATGCTTATCATTATTAGGTGGTTTTTTACCTGACCATAAAATGTAACTGTTCATCCAAGCGTGGACTTCTAATCCAAGGGAATGTCCTAGCTGAACAGCATAATGTAAAGGATCAAAGTCATCAGCAATATTAGGATTTTTAACAACAATACTAGATTGATAAAATGCATCACCTCGTCCTCGAACTTGTACAAATACTTTGTTAAAGTCAGATTTATAAGCATACATCAAAGCTGAATCAATTTGTTCGGAAGTGATCAAGCTTTCTCTGATAATCCATAATCCACGAGATTGTAGTTCATCAAACTGAGAGAAAGATAATTGAGGAACAAAAATAAACAGGGCTATGAAACTCAAAGCCCTGTTATATGGAAATAATAGATTCTTTATAAATCTAGTAAACACTTTTTGAAATTATTCAGTTTTTTCAGATTTTTCTTCAGTAGGGGTAGGTTCAACCTCAGATGCCCCCGCAAAATCTACTAATTCAATTAGAGATACTGGAGCATTATCATTTTTTCTGTTATTTAGCTTAATGATTCTTGCATATCCGCCATTTCGGTCTTTACAAGCTGGAGCAATTTCGTGAATAAGTACATTTGCTGCGTTTTTTCCACTACTACCAGATAATTTTCTAAGTATTAGTCTACGGCCGTGTAAATCACCTTTTTTTGCATAAGAAATTAATCGTTCTATGTAAGGACGCAATTCCTTTGCTTTCGCATCAGTAGTTTGGATTCTCTTGTTAGAAATCAACGCCAATGCCATATTCATCATCAATGCTTTCCTATGGCTAGCAGTACGATTAAGTTTTCTTCCTTTTTTCTTATGTCTCATATTACCTATTCCTCAACATCAATATACTTTGAGATATCCATACCGAAATGTAATCCCATTTGTCCTAGTTTCTCCACCAATTCAGTAAGAGATTTTCTTCCAAAATTCTTGAAACGTAACATTTCATTTTCTTCTTTTGTAACCAACTCAGAAATTGCTCTAATTCCAGCTGCTTGAAGACAATTATGACTTCTTACAGAAAGTTCCATTTCATCAATACTCTTCATTAAAGTTTTCTTAACTTCTAGAGCTTCGTTAATTTCTTCTTCGTTAACTGCACGAATAGCACCTGAATCAGTAAATAAAAATAATGATAACTGCTGAATAAGAATACTAGCTGCGTGATTGATTGCATCTTTAGGATCAGTAGAACCATCAGATTCAACTTCAAGAGTTAATCTCTCATGGCCTTCGATAGATGCAGGAATATCTTGAACATTCCAAGATACATTTGTAATTGGATTGTAAATTGAGTCAATAGTAATTGTACCAATGGAATTATCAGGTCCGATATTTCTTTCAGCTACAGTATATCCTTTACCTCGAGCAATTCTGATTTCCATAGAAACTTGTGTTTCATCTGAGATTGTTGCTATATGAGTATCAGGATTAAGAACCTCGAAAGCTTCAGATATTTTATTGATATCTGCTCCAGAAATTGTTCCCGGTCCTTGAACTGTTACAGTGATTATTTCTTGAGCAGATTCAGACATTTTGAATCTAATTTGTTTCAAGTTAAGAACAATATCAGAAATATCTTCAACAACTCCTTCTGTTGTTGAAAATTCATGAGAAACTCCATCTATCTTAACTGATGTAATTGCAGCTCCTGGTAATGCAGTTAGCAACACACGACGCAAACAATTACCAATAGTAACACCATACCCTCTTTCTAAAGGTTCAGCTACAACTTTTGCGTAAGTCTCTGTTTCTTCAACAATACTCATACTAATTTCTGGAAAATGTTTATTTTTTGCCATGCAGATTAATCCTTAATTATTTAGAATATAATTCAACTACCATTTGTTCATTAACAGGTTCAAGTATTTGTTCTCTTTCTGGAACACCATCGAAAGTACCTGTTAATTTTGCTTTATCCAATGTAAGCCAGGGCATTGGATTATCACCCTGAATCCTTCTCATAGATTCATGTAACATTTCAATCTTCTTACTCTTTTCACGAACCTGAATCACATCACCAGGTTTTAAAATATAAGAAGGAATATTTACAATCCGATTATTAACCATAAGATGTTTATGCGAAACAAATTGTCTTGCAGCTCTGCGAGTAGAAGCAAATCCTAATCTATATACAGTATTATCTAATCTAGATTCCAAAAATATAAGCAAATTATGTCCTGTTGGACCTTGCTTCACTTGAGCCTTTTTGAATGCATTTCTAAATTGTTTCTCGAGTAGACCATACAAGTACTTAATTCTTTGTTTTTCTCTAAGTTGCATTCCGTAATATGATAATTTTCTTCTAAAAGATTGCCCATGTTGCCCTGGTGCATAACTTTTCCTTGGAGATGCGAATTTCGGTGATTCAAAAGCTGGAAATTCTAATCTTCTACAAACTTTTCCTCTTGGTCCTGTAAATCTTGCCATTTATAATATCCTTACTTAAACTCTTCTGCGTTTTGGTGGTCTACAACCATTGTGAGCAATAGGAGTCACATCCATAATTGAAGTGATTTCTAAACCTTCTGCTCTGAGAGACCTAATTGCTGATTCTCTTCCTGAACCTGGTCCTTTAACTTGAACCTGAACTGTTTTCAAGCCCAAAGACATAGCCTCTGCAGCAGCCTTTTGAGCAGCTTGAGTTGCAGCAAATGGTGTACTTTTTCTTGAGCCCTTAAAACCAACACAACCAGCGGATGCCCACGAAATAACATTACCAAACTTATCTGTTAAAGTAATAACTGTATTATTGAAAGTAGCTTTGATATGTGCTTGTCCTTCAGGTTCTACTTTCGCTTTTTTCTTTTTTCTAGCTCTTGGCCTAGCCAAAGTCTATCTCCTTAAATTACTATTTTTTCTTAATTGCAGATCTTTTTTTACCTTTTCTGGTACGAGAATTATTCTTTGTATTCTGACCATTCACAGGTAAACCTTTTCTATGACGCAAACCTTTGTAACATCCAATGTCCATCAATCTTTTAACATTACGGGTTACTTGTCCTTTTAATTCTCCTTCAACAAGATAATTATCAGCAATTACATTTCTAATCGCTAAAACATGTTCTTCCGTAAGTTCATGGACTCTTATGTTTCCATCAACTCCGGCTGTTTCTAGAATTTTTTGAGAATATGTATGACCAATCCCATAAATATATGGAAGAGCAAACTCAATTTTCTTATTTCTTGGTAAATCTACACCAGCAATACGAGCCAAAACTAATCTCCTTAACCTTGTCTTTGTTTATGTTTTGGATTTGAACAAATCACTCTAACTACACCATGTCGTCTGATGATTTGACATTTATTACACATTTTCTTCACAGAAGCGCGTACTTTCATAAAAACCTCTACTTATACCTGTAAGTAATTCGCCCACGACTCAAATCATAAGGCGATAATTCAAGCTTGACCTTATCACCAGGAAGTATTTTGATAAAGTGCATACGCATTTTACCTGACACATGTGCAAGCACAAGATGTCCGTTATCCAAAGTAACCCTAAACATAGCATTCGGGAGTACTTCAGTTATTGTTCCATCTACTTCTATACCTGGTTCTTTAGCCATAACTTATATTGTTAAAATCTTTGCACCTTTTTTTTCTACAACTATTGTATGTTCAAAATGAGCTGATGGTTCCCCGTCAGCAGTACATACTGTCCAGTTGTCTTTTTTTGTAAAAACACTCGGGCTTTTCATATTTATCATCGGTTCGATTGCAAAACACATTCCAGATTCAATTTTAGGACCTGTTCTAGCTCGTCCATAATTCGGAATTTGAGGTTCTTCGTGGAGTGTTGTACCAATTCCATGTCCTACTAATTCTTTCACAACTCCGTATCCATTATCCTCTGCGTGCTTCTGTATCGCATAGCTAATATCACCAATTCTATTTCCAGGTTTTGCTTGCTCAATTCCTTTGATTAAGCATTCCTTAGTAACTTTCATTAGCTGTTTTTTATCAGCTGATACTTTTCCAACACTAAAAGTTCTCGCATGGTCTCCGTAATATCTATTTTTCAATACTCCGACATCAATCCCGACAATTTCGCCTTCTTTCAATTTGCGTTTGCCAGGAATTCCGTGTACAACTTCATCGTCAATCGAAATACACAATGTTGCCGGGTATCCAAATAATCCCTTAAACCCAGGTATCCCACCTTGTTTCCTTATAAATGTTTCAGCACATCTATCAAGTTCTAAAGTTGTAACACCAGGTTGAATCATATCCTCCAGCAAAATTAAAGTATCTTTAACAATTTGACAACTATGCCAAATTGTTTTGATTTCATCTGAAGTACGGATGTGGATCACAAAACTATGACCCTATTAGAATCTACGACGACCCTTGAGTTTGCCCGTTTTCAAAAAACCATCATAGTGTCGCATAACTAAATGACTCTCAATTTGCTGAAGAGTATCTAAAGCCACACCAACTATGATCAATAAACTTGTCCCACCAAAAAAACTGGCTAATGAATAGTCAACACCATCCACAATATTAACCAGAATTGTTGGGAATACCGCAACTGCAGCTAAAAATACTGCTGCAGGTAAAGTAACCCTAGTTAAAATATTATCTATAAAATCAGCAGTATTTTTCCCTGGTCTAACTCCAGGAATAAATCCACCTTGTTTTTTCATATTATCAGCCACATCTACAGGATTAAAAGCTATTGCAGTATAAAAATATGTAAACACAATTATCATTAATCCAAAGAAAATTGAATACACTGCATGCGTTGGAGAAAAAACTCTCATAATAAATTCACCAAAAGCATTACCTTCAGGGAAAAAAGAAGCTAATGTATTTGGAATAAACATTAAAGCTTGTGCGAAAATAATCGGCATAACACCGGCTGTTAATATTCTCATTGGTATATGAGTTGCTTGGCCACCATAGACTTTTCTACCTACAACTCGTTTTGCATATTGTACTGGGATCTTTCTCAATGCAGTAGTAAATAGTACTACAATAAAAATTACCATAAACATTAGTGCTAACAAAATGATACTTTGAAAAGGATTTACCATATCATTTTTAATCTGAATAATCTGATTAAAAAATACATGTGGAGCTCTTGATAAAATACCGACCATTATTATAATTGATATTCCATTACCTATTCCGTGATCGGAGATTTGTTCGCCCAACCACATAATAAAAACTGTTCCAGTAACTAGTGTGACTATTGTTACAAAGTAAAATGCTAAGCCAGGATTTGGTACTACCGGACCAACTGAAGTAGCTGGATAAGTTGACAAAAACACAGCAACACCAATTGACTGCATAAACGCAATCATAACAGTTCCGTACCGGGTAATTTGTATGATTTTTTTCCTTCCCTCTTCGCCTTCCTTTTGAAGTCTTTGGAAGTATGGAATGACCGCACCAAGTAACTGAATAATAATTGAAGCAGAAATATAAGGCATTATTCCCAATGCAAAAATAGATGCTTGAGAAAAGAAACCTCCTGCAAACATATCATATAGACCCAATAGAGAATTTTCGAAATTCTGCATTACGGCTGCTAATGCTGCTTTATTAATTCCTGGAACTGGTACATGGCCACCCAATCTATAAACCAAAATAATAAAACCAACAATACCGAGTTTCTTTCGAAGATCTGGTATTTTGAATATATTAATGATTTTTTCTATCATTGGTAAACTACCTTCCCACCAGCTTTTTCAATTTTTTCAATTGCTGTTTGACTGAACATATCAGCAGAAACTTCAACAGCAGATGTTATTTCGCCATTGCCTAATATTTTCACAAGAGCATTAGCCTTTTTGATAATTCCATTTTCAATTAAAGTATTTATATCTACTTTTTCCAATTTCAAACTAGCAATTCTATCAAGATTAACAACTTGTACTTCTTTTCTAAAGTGATAGTTAGAAAATCCTCGTTTTGGCAATCTACGCATCAAAGGAGTTTGTCCACCTTCATAATGTAACTTAGATTTGCTACCTGATCGAGATTTATAACCATTATTACCTCGTCCAGCAGTACGACCTTGACCTGAAGCATTACCTCTACCAATTCTTTTTCTGCCCTTTACGGAACCTTTTGCAGGTGTTAAATTTCCAAGATCCATTATATTTCCTCAACTTTCACAAGATGTTGAATTGCTTTTGCCATCCCTCTAATTGCAGGTGTATCTTTATGAGTCACAGAATGATTCATTTTTTTTATACCAAGTGCTTCGAGAGTCTTCCAAGTGCGTTTTCGATATCCAATTGCACTTTTTATTTGAGTAATTTTAATCTTTTTTTCTGCCATATTTTTTATTCTTATGAAAATAATTCTCTAATTGTTATACCTCGTTGACGAGATACAGTTAATGGATCTCGCAATTCTCTTAAACCTTTTTCAACTGCACGAACAACATTAACTGCATTTGAAGAACCTGTTACTTTAGATAAAATATCAGTAACACCAACCTGCTCCATTAATGCTCTAACTGGACCTCCAGCAATAATTCCTGTACCGGGTGATGCAGGTTTCAGAATAACTTTTGCAGCACCGTATTTTACTGTAATTGTATGAGGAATTGTACCATTAATAAGTCTTACTTTAAAGATATTTTTCTTAGCATTATCTTTTGCCTTATTTACAGCAGAAATTACTTCGTTTGCTTTTCCAAAACCAATACCCAGATGTCCTTTACTATCTCCTACAGCAACAATAGAGTTAAACCGAAATCTTCTACCTCCGGTAATCACTTTTGTAACACGATTGATTTTTACAACAGTTTCTTCGTTTAGTTCCAGTTCAGATGGATTGATAATATTCAAATCAATATCTCCGTTAAAATTTAAGTCCAGCTTCGCGAGCGGCATCCGCTAACGCTTTTACCCTACCATGATATTCATAGCCATTACGATCAAATATAACTTGAGTAATTTTATCTTTTAGTGCTTTCTCAGCAATATTTTTACCTACTTTTTTACTCAGTTCTGTTTTACTATCAGATTTTTCAATAGTTTTCTTAAAATCGTTTTCCAATGTTGATGTAGAAACCAAAGTTTTTCCTGCTACATCATCAATAATTTGAGCATAAATATGTGAATTCGATCTAAAAACTACTAATCTCGGATTAGTCCCAATTTTCAATCTACTTTTTATTCGACGGCGTTTATTTTCCCATCTAGCTCTTTTATCTTTATATGCCATAATAATTAGGCTCCTCCTACAGTTTTTCCAGCTTTACGACGGATATGCTCATCAAAATACTTAATTCCCTTACCTTTATACGGCTCAGGTTTTCTATATGATCTAATTTTTGCTGCGATCTGTCCTACAAGTTGTTTGTCAATACCTTTGATAATGAGAATTGTAGGTTTCGGAGTTTCGAAAGTAATTCCTTCTGGTTGTTGGATATAAATTGTATGAGAATATCCTACATTTAAAATAAGAAAACAATCACTAGCTTTTGCAGTATAACCAACCCCAACTAAATGTAATTCTTTTGTATAACCTTCCGATACCCCCACAACCATATTTGCAATCAATGCTCTAGTGAGGCCATGAAGCTCTCTATGCTTTTGTGAATCAGATGGTCGAGTAATTAACAAACAATTCTCTTTTTCAGTAATTTTCATATCTTTATGAAATTCTTGTACTAATTCGCCCAACTTCCCATTTACTGTTAATACATTTTTTGTATTTTTTACAGTAATACCCTCAGGTATATTTATTGGTTTTTTACCAATTCGTGACATTTTCTACCAAATTTATTTAATTTCTACCAAACTTGACACAATACTTCACCACCAACATTTAGCCGTTTGGCTTTTTTATCGGAGATGACTCCTTTTGATGTTGTAATAATTGCAACACCCATACCATTTAATACTCTAGGTAAATTCCCTGAATCTGCATACACTCTTCTACCTGGTTTACTTATACGCTGAATTCCTTTGATTACCGGATCATTATTAAAATCATAATTCAAAAACACTCGAAGTGTATTTTGTTTATTATCTTTAATCAAAATGTAATCACGGATAAAATGTTCTTCCTTAAGTACAAATGAAATTCTATTTTTTAAATTTGAAGCTGGAATATCAACCCATCGTTTACTTGCCGCTTGTGCATTACGAATTCTAGTTAAATAATCAGCTACTGGATCTGTCATTGACATTTAATTTACCTTTACCAACTTGCTTTTGTTACACCCGGAATATGGCCCTTAAGCGCCATTTCGCGGAAACAAATACGACATAAACCAAACTTTCTATAAACTGCGTGAGGTCGCCCGCAATTATTACATCTCGTATAACCTCTTGTTGAAAACTTTGGTTTTCTTTTTGCTTTTACTACTAAAGCTTTTCTTGCCATTATGCCGCTTCCTCTTTTTCAACTGACTTTTTTTGCCGAATAGGCATTCCTAAGGAAAGCAACAGCTCATATGCTTCTTCATCAGAATGTGCATTTGTAACTATCGTAATATTCATTCCTCTTACTTTATCAATTTTATCATAATCAATTTCTGGGAAAATAACTTGTTCATCAATTCCAAAATTATAATTTCCACGACCGTCAAAACCTTTAGCAGATAAACCACGAAAATCCTTAATTCTTGGTGTGGCTACAGAAATAAATCTATCCAAAAATTCATACATTCTAATTCCTCTAATAGTAACTCTAGCACCTACAGGATCTTTCGCACGGATTTTGAAATTAGAAATTGCTTTCTTAGAATATGTAATAACAGGTTTCTGTCCTGATATCAAAGTTAATTCTTGTACAGAGTTTTTTAAACTATTGGAATTCTCTTTAGCATCACCAAGTCCCATATTGAGTACAATCTTAGTGATTTTAGGAACTCGCATAGCATTAGTTAATTCAAGTTTTTCTTTAAGATATGAAAAGGATACATCCCTGTAATGTTTCAATAAACGAGGGATAATAACTTCCTTACTTGTTTTTTTAGAAGGTTGTTCCTTTTTCTTCTTTGTGTCTTTTTTTGTTGCCATATTTAACCGATTATTTCACCTGTTGTTTTTGCTACTCTTGCTTTTTTTCCATTTTCAAGAGTTTTGTATCCTACTCTTGTTGGTTTCCCGTCAACAACCAATTTAACATTTGAAATGTGTATTGTTGATTCTTTCTCTAGAATTCCACCTTGTGGATTATCTTGTGTTGGTCGAGTATGTTTTTTTACCATATTAACACCTTCAACTAAAATACGATCTTTCTTAGGATAGACCTTAAGCACACGACCAATTTTATTTTTATCGTTTCCTGTCATTACTTTAACAGAATCACCTTTTTTAATTTTCATACTAAATCACCTCAGGAGCTAATGATAGAATTTTCATATACTGTTTATCTCGAAGTTCACGAGCCACAGGACCAAATACACGAGTTCCTCTAGGTTCTTCATTTCCATCAAGTAAAACTGCTGCATTCTCATCGAATCTAATATATGATCCGTCTTTTCTTCTCATTTCTTTTTTTACTCTAACGATAACTGCACGAGTAATATCACCTTTTTTAACCATTCCGCCAGGAATCGCTTTTTTTATAGAAACTACTATCAAATCACCCAATCTTGCATATCGTTTGCGCGTACCACCAAGTACACGAATACAAAGAACTTCTTTTGCTCCTGTATTATCTGCTACTTTTAATCTTGTTTCTTGCTGAATCATAAGATCTAACTCACTTTAATCTAATTATTTTATTTCTAGTGCTTTCTTCTCAACTTCTACAACTCGCCAGTTTTTCAACCTACTCAATGGTTTTGATTCTATTATTCTTACAAAATCTCCAGCATTGCATAAATTCTTTTCATCATGTGCATAGTATTTTTTATTTTTAGTCACATATTTTTTATAAACTGGGTGAGCAATTTTACGGCTCACTTGAACAACAGCTGTTTTATCCATTTTGGATTCAATTACAATCCCTTTTAGCTGTCGTCTGTTTTCTTTAGCCATTTTTTAATTCTCCTTACGAATATCTAATTCGTATTCTCTCAATACTGTTTTTATCTGTGCAATTTCTCTTTTCAATAGTGTAATTTGCTGAGGATGCTCTAATTGCTGAAGCACTTTTTGAAATCTCAAATTTACTAGAGCTTCATTATTATCTTTTAATTTTGTCTCTAATTCAGCAACTGACAATTCTGTAAGTTCGTGACGCTTCATATTACGCTCCACCCTCTCTTCGATGTACCATTTTTGTTTTGATCGGAAGTTTATGACCACAAAGTCTGAACGCTTCCTGAGCTGTCTCAGCGTCAACACCATCTATTTCAAATAAAATACGACCAGGTTTTACAACTGCAACCCAGTATTCCGGAGCACCTTTACCTTTTCCCATACGAGTTTCAGCTGGTTTTTTTGTAATAGATTTATGAGGAAATATCCTAATCCACAACCGGCCTAATTTCTTTACTTTTCTTGCAATCGAAATACGCGATGCTTCTATTTGTCTACTGGTTATCCAACCTGGTTCCATAGCTTTAAGGCCAAATGTGCCAAAGGCTACATAGTCACCAGTAGTTGACATTCCCCTCATTCTACCCTTTTGGGGTTTACGATATTTAATTTTTTTTGGAGCAAGCATTTTTTCTTCCTAAACCTTATTTATTTTCTTTGCTCTAACTTCACCGTGATAAATCCACACTTTTATACCAATTATTCCATAAGTAGTATTTGCTTCAACAATTGCATAATCTATATCGGCTCTCAGTGTATGTAGTGGGACTCTTCCTTCTCTAAAAGTTTCACTTCTAGCAATTTCATTTCCACCTAATCTTCCACTAACACAAATACGAATTCCTTCAGCACCCATTGCAATTGTAGATTGGATTGCTTTCTTAACAGCTCGTCTGTATGATACTTTTTTAACTAACTGTTGTGCAATATTTTGTCCAACCAATTCAGCACTCAATGCAGGTCTTTTGATTTCAGAAATATTAACCTGAATATCATAACCTATCATTTGCTTAAGTTCATCCTTCAATTTACTAACTTCTTCACCACCTCGTCCAATTACAATACCCGGACGAGCAGTATGTACTGTAACTACTACTTTTTTAGGTGTTCTGTTTATTTCAACTTTTGCAATACTTGCAGATTTCAACTTAGGATGATTTGTAATATAATTCCTTAAGATGATATCTTCATATAATTTGTCAGCAAAATTCTTTTCATCAAACCAAACAGAGTCCCATGCTCGATGAACACCTAAACGCAGACCAATTGGATTAGTTTTTTGTCCCAATATTTCCCCTAACTCTTCTTATCTGAAATAATAATTGTAATATGACTCGTTCTTTTCAGAATCGGTGTTGCTCTACCCATAGCAGCTGGTCTCCATCTTTTCATAGGAGTTCCGCCATCAACAAACGCTGTTTTGATATATAATTTATCTGCATCAAAACTTTCTTCCGAAGAAGACAAATTTGCAACTGCAGAATTAATAGTTTTAATAATATATCTTGCAGCTTTTTTATTTGTAAATCTTAATATTGTTAAAGCATCATTAACTTTTTTACCTCTAACAAGATCCATTACAAATCTAAGTTTGTAAGGTGATTGTCTAAGATGTCTCGCTCTTGCAGTTGCTTCCATACTTAACCTTTATTTATATCTTTCTGTCACCTGAATGTGCACGAAATATTCTTGTTGGTGAAAATTCACCTAATTTGTGTCCTACCATATTTTCTGATACATAAACTGGTATAAACTTGTGACCATTATGAACAGCAAAAGTAAGTCCAACAAATAGTGGAGATATCGTAGATCTTCGTGCCCAAGTTTTAATCACTTTTTTCTTACTCGATTTCTTAGCAGCTGTAATCTTCTTTAACAATTTTGGGTCAACAAATGGACCTTTTTTCAATGACCTTGACATTTCTTACTTTCTCCGTTTAACAATATAACGATCTGATGCTTTATTCTTCTTACGAGTTTTGTATCCTTTAGCAGGAGTACCCCAAGGACTCACAGGATGTCGTCCACCTGAAGTTTTACCTTCACCGCCACCATGCGGATGGTCAACTGGATTCATAGCCGCACCTCTAACTTTAGGTCTTCTACCTAACCAACGACTTCTTCCGGCTTTTCCTAAAACAATGTTTTCATGAGATTTATTCCCAACAACTCCGATTGTAGCAAGACAATCTTGAGGAATCATCCTCATTTCGCCTGAGGGTAATCTTAGTGTAATCAATTTCCCTTCTTTTGCCATAACTCTTGCATAGGTACCAGCACTTCGTGCCATCTGTCCACCTTTGCCAGGTTTCATCTCGATATTATGGATCAAAATACCTTCAGGAATATTTCCCAATGGCAAAGAATTTCCAGTCTTAATAGGAGTTGTGTCTCTAGAAGAAATGATTTCGTTTCCAACTTTTAGTCCATCAGGAGCTAAAATATATCTTTTTTCACCATCTTCATATTGCAAAAGAGCAATTCGAGCTGAACGATTTGGATCATATTCAATAGCAATAACATTAGCTTTTACATCATATTTATTTCTTTTGAAATCAATAAGTCTATAACGCCGTTTATGTCCACCACCTCTTCTTCTTGAAGTAATGCGACCTTTGTTATTTCTACCACCAGTTTTTCTTAACGCTACTGTCAACGATTTTTCAGGGGTCTTTTTAGTAATTTCCTCGAAAGTAGATATAGTTCTATATCGTTGAGTTGGTGTTGTTGGTTTTAATTTTCTTATTGCCATAATATTCCCTAAACTTCGCCACCTACAAGATCAATTGTAAAACCATCAGACAAAGTAACGATGGCTTTTTTCCAGCTTGCACGAAATCCCGATGTTCTTAATACTCGTCCATTGCTTCTAACTGATGTACTTTTTCTTTTGCCTTTAAAATTAAGAGTCGCAACTTTTTCAACTTTTACATTGAATCTATCTTCAATTGCTTTTTTAATCTCAAGCTTATTCGCACTTTTCTCGACTTGAAATACATATTTACCCAAGTCATCAGTGAGAGCAGTACTTTTTTCACTCAAAATCGGTTTTATAATGATTGAACTTTTTATTGCCATATTAATTCGCCAATTGTGTGTTTATTATTTCAATTCCAGCTTTATCTATCAATAATTTCTGGCAATCCAACATATCGTATGTTGATGCAGAAGTAGCAGGAACTATATATACATTTTTCAAATTCCTAACACTTAACCAAAGATTTTCACTCATATCAGCAACCATTATCGTGATTTTTGTGTCAGATAATTTCAAACTATCTAGTATAGCAGTAAAATCTTTAGTTTTAGGTGTTTCTACATTAAGATTATCTAAAACCATTAAGTTACCTGAAGCTACTTTATCTGACAAAACGCTTTTTCGAGCAAGTTGCCTAACTTTACGGTTAATCTTAACATTATAACTTCTTGGTTTAGGGCCAAATGCAGCAGCACCATGAACTCGTGCAGGATTTCTCAAAGAACCAATTCTTGCTCTTCCAGTACCTTTCTGTCTCCATGGCTTTTTCCCACTTCCACTAACTTCACCACGAGTTTTTGATGAGCTTGTACCTTGACGCAAAGCCGCCATCTCAGATTTTACTGTCAGATAAACACAATGCTTGTTTGGTTCTATCCCAAACACATTATCATTGAGCTCTACTTTAGAACTAGCTTTTTCACCTGTTTTTTTGTAAATATTTAATTTCATATTCTTTATTTAGTTATATACACAATACCGTTATTTGCACCTGGTACAGCACCTTTAACAAATAGAAGGTTTTTATCAGTATCAACTTGAACAATAATTAGATTTTTCATAGTAACTCTATCACTACCCATTCTACCAGCCATACGAGAACCAGGCCATACTCTAGCTGGGCTAGCACTAGCACCAACAGAACCTGCTTTACGCATTACACTATTTTTCCCGTGTGTTCGGCTACCACCATGAAATCCATGTCTCTTCATATGACCAGCAAAACCTTTACCCTTTGAAACTCCTGTAACATTTACAATATCACCAATGTCAAACATTTCAACAGTTAATGTATCACCAACTTTTGCACTATGTTTTGTTCCAACACGATATTCCTTTAACTCTTTTTTTGGAGTTGTAGCAGCTTTAGTAAAATGACCTTTAGAAGCTTTATCTGTTCGATTTTCTTTTTTCTCATCAAAACCAATTTGAATAGCATCATAGCCATCAGATTTTTCGGTTTTAATCTGCGTAATATTGCATGGTCCTGCTTCAATGATAGTAACTGGATAATCAACGCCTTCTTCATTAAAGATGCGTGTCATACCCACTTTTTTGCCTATTATCATGTGATTATTTTGCATACTTCTATGTCCTAATCTCAATATCAACGCCAGCAGGCATATCTAACTTCATTAAAGCATCAACAGTTTTAGAAGAAGAGTTCATAATATCTACAATTCTTTTATGAATCTTCATTTGAAATTGCTCTCTTGATTTTTTATCAACATGTGGAGAGCGATTTACTGTATAGATACTTCGCTTAGTAGGTAAAGGGATAGGTCCCAAAACCATAGCACCCGTCGTTTTTGCTGTTTTAACAATCTTGTCTGTTGATTTATCCAGCAAATTATGATCGTAAGCTTTAAGCCTAATGCGTATTTTATTCAAGTCTCTCAGTTCCTATTCTTTAATTTCAGTAACTACACCAGCGCCAACTGTACGGCCACC